>JAFDDR010000247.1 GCA_019310785.1 Deltaproteobacteria bacterium | reverse complement strand
ACAGGTCTATGCCAAATACACGGGTCAGACCCTAACTGAAAATCCTTGATCCCGGCAGTCGGGTTTTCTTTCGGCAACACTGTTTCTCGTTTAATCCTTATATCGGAATTTCAGTAAATAATAAACTAAATTGACATTGAGTGGTCCTGGTGGTATGTTGAGATCATGCCGGAACAGCAAGATTTAGACACTCCCGGCCTCCTGCATCATATCATGATCAGAGGAATAGGGCGCCGTAAGATATTCAATGACGACAAAGATCGCGGGCTAAGGGGGACACAGTACATACCGCAAACGATTGGGTATTGTAGAACCGGTGTTTGGGAATATTCGCACATGCAAGAGAATGGATCGGTTTACCTTGCGAGGGAAGACCAGGGTAAAATATAACTTCTTAAAATAATTGCCGTGCTGTCGGAAAAACCATGTTGCAAACAGGTTTTTCGACAGCCTCGTTCGACGAAACAAGAAATATTTACATATTAACCTAAATAAGTTATCATTTAACTATGTCGACATATAACTATACGGAATATTTTGAAAATGAGGTATTACGAAAACGGCCTTATTTAAAGAAGGAGTGGTGTATTCAGGTCATAGAAAATCCCATCAAGGTTGAGCGTCAAGAACATAACCGTTTTCGATTTTGGGGAGAAATCAAAGAACTTGGTGGACGTGTATTAAGAGTTGTAACGCTTGATGATAAGAAAACTATTCATAATGCCTTCCCTGATAGGAGGTTCAAACAATGAAACTAAATTATTATCCTGAAACAGATTCACTCTATATTGATCTATCTTCTAAAACAAGTACGGAAAGCGTAGAAATATCCGAAGGCATAGTCATAGACTATGATGAAGATGGTCATATAACAGGCATTGACATCGATAATGCAAGTCGCAAAATTGACCTTAAAGAAATTATTCTGAACAAAGTACCCACACAACTTCAGGCAATCACGGCTTAATCAAAAATGTCGAATCGGGCAGCCGGTGCGAATGAAGAGCATGAAGAGGGTAATATTCGCACATGCAAGGGAATGGACCGGTTTACCTTGCCTGGTCGGATCAAGGTCAACATCCAATGGATGCTTTACTGCCTGGTCCATAATATTGAAAAGATCTCGAACTTCGGGAAAAGCTATGCCATTGCGTAAGGATAATTGAGAACCAGGCCATATATCCGCTATAATTGCCTGATTAGCCGCTCTGAAGGTATTTATTTTTGTTTCTGTGTGTTTTTAGGATACTTCTTCCCTCAGGGTAAAATGTAATTTCTTAAAATAATTGCCGTGCTGTCGGAAAAACCATGTTGCAAACAGGTTTTTCGATAGCCTCGTTCGGCACAAAGAAAGCAAATTTAAGGATCAAAACATGACTCCAAAGAAATTTTATGACTGGCAGACGGCAGGCGGTACAGACGATGTTATGCGCATGGTTGATTGTTTAGAGCGGGCAGATCTTTCATGGTGTGCAATCGGAGGGGTAGCGGTTAATCACTGGGCTGATGAACCCATGGTCACACAAGACGTTGATTTCGTAGTCGCTGCGGAATCTGTGGAACTTGCGACAAAATCTCTTGAAGATGCGGGCTTCAAATCGGAACGATTTCAATGGTCTATTAATTTTCACGGTCATTCTAAGGTGAGTATTCAATTGAGCACGGAAGATTTCTACAAAGATTTCCCCAGCCGTTCTGTTCCGGCAGATATCCATGGAATTCTTATGCGAGTTGCATCTTTAGAGGACACTTTGCGGGGAAAAGTCAAAGCTTGGCGAGATACGGAAAGAAGGCAGAGCAAAAAACTCAAAGATCTCGGTGATATTGCCCGCTTGGTAGAAAGCCATCCTCATCTTTGGGAACTTCTTGATGAGGATTTGAAAGAAATTATTCATAAGGAATGATTGAAGACGCCCAATCGGGTAGCCGGGGGTCTTAACTCCCCAGCCCTCACAACACTCCCGCTAAAACGGGATCTACGACCCGCATGCGGGTCCGCACTGGGCGTTTCACAGAGCCTACCGAACCGTAGTTGGGTAATGAATGTTCACCCACAGCTCTTTGACAGATAGAAGCCCTTGATCCTTAAGCCATTGATTGGTCATGCTTGGTGGCATGTGGATGTGAATACGGGGACGGGACGTCCTTAAATAGTAAAATAAGTTGACATCAAGTGTCTCTGATGGGATGTTGCAACTATGCCCGGAACAGCGATATTAGACACTCCCGGCCTCCTGCATCATATCATGATCAAAGGTATTTATTTTTGTTTCTGTGTGTTTTTCAGGATACTTCTTCCCTCAGGGTAAAATGTAATTTCTTAAAATAATTGCCGTGCTGTCGGAAAAACTATGCTGAAAAGAGGTTTTTCGGCAGCCTCGTTATGTGTGAAAATGAAAAATTACCCTATGGAGTTATATGACATTGAGATGGCAGGATATCAAATCATTTAATACCTGAATTTTGCACGAAAATCACCGTAGCGAACTGTGTGCCGCTGTTTATTTGTTGCAGCCGAAGCCGACTCATAACGATCTTGATGGTCAGCTTAGCTGGTGATGCTGCGTTTTTAAGTAGTTCTTTTTCTAATCGATGCTTATTTTCTATTGAATTTGTTATGAAATATTTCCGTGCAAGAAAGTTCTTGCTTATGAAAGCTGTAAAGCAAAACGTTGTGAGCAGGTACTATCTTTGACCCATGGCCTTGGTTTCGAGCGTGCGACATCTAAAAATGTCAAGAACTTCATCATTGGAGAAGTTCTGGCATCATGGATGGAGTATTTCACCTTGTCTCGGTTGGAATCCTTAACGACTTTGGCCGCTATGAACAGGAGCTTTAAGCGGGCAATCCGAATTGTATTTGTCAGCGTAAGGGGCCTTATAGGCAAACTGAACAATTTCATGAAATTTGACCAAATCCAAAAACTTGATCACGGCCAAAAGCCCGCCAAATGGGCTCAGTTGCTCTGTACAGGTCTCGTAGGGCGTGAAAGCATTGATTTTTCTTGCTTTAGCACCGTTTGCTTTAAATCCTTTACGGGAGCGCTTTTTCCTGGTATTCTTCTTTCGTCTTTTTACCATCTGGGTACCTCCTGTTTTATGGTTTGTTTTTCTTCAATCCCCATTATAACAGGATTCCCAGATGGTTTTCTACTTTTTGGCTATTTCACGTGCAATATTCAGGTATAAAAATAGTCATTGTGTACGAATTATTCTTGGTCCATTCAGATATCATCACTTCCACATCCGCAAAGAATTGAATTTTACCTTTTGCGACTTGAAGAATTTCTCAACGGCTTTCTTTTTGGAAAAAGGTAGTATGACACAACCACTGGCAAGCCTTTCTCCCTTAAGTTCAGCGAGAACTCCAGGATAATTATAATTATTGCGCATTCTGGGGTAAAAAGCCCTGTTGAACCTGGCCTTTGATTTTTGATCCAGGTTACCGAGGTCAATAGTATAAACAAGAAATGGCTTGAGCTGGAGGAGTGCAGAGACATCAATGTCAAGTGGCTCGCTCAGAAAAAGTATCTTTCCCTCAAGAAAGAGGTTTTGCAAGAGGCCTGTATCAGTTTCAGCCAATTCTTTTTCAGTCCTGATAACTGGCTGGATACTCCGTCCAAGTTCAAGAGAAATAATTGCGTCCTGTAGTTCCTCGATAGTTTCTTTTTTTTTGGTAATCAACATCAAGTCAATATCAGACCTTGGCCCATAGTCTTCCCTCGCAAAACTACCGTAAAGGATTATTGCTTTTAAATCCTTGATGGTTGAAAGACGCGCGACAATCTTTTTGTATATGCTTTTATGTTAGGGTTATGATAACGAAAAAGGCTCAAAAATGCAAGATATTCGTTATGATAAGGAAAGGAAAATTTGCCTGTCCTTTTTCTTCATGTGTATCATTGTTTACAACCAATTTTGTGAAAGGGTTTCAATGCTGGGCTAAAATAAACTTTTGCTATTTTTCTTTTTCCCTCTCTTGAGAAAAATGCTCAACAAGAGACTGCATCCAGTCAGGCAGTTTCATATCGGCAGGGGCGTCGTACGGAGGGAGGTGGGGTTTTATGTCAATGACCGGGCTGCCGTCAATGGCATCCAGACCCTTTACGAGCAGTACCTTGCTTTTTCGCTCTAAGAGTTCCACTATCGTGACACAAACAGGGTTGGGCCGGGCCGGGGAGCGTGTGCAAAAAACTCCCTTCAGGGGATAGTCCTTTTTGCCTGCGGGATGGACCCTTTTTGTGGATCTCCCTTCCTCGCTAACACGATGCGCCCAATAGATAACCGTGATATGTGAAAAATCCTCT
The DNA here is from genome assembly GCA_019310785.1 of Deltaproteobacteria bacterium. Taxonomy (GTDB): domain Bacteria; phylum Desulfobacterota; class DSM-4660; order Desulfatiglandales; family Desulfatiglandaceae; genus JAIOSR01. The sequence continues at coordinate 3,088 of JAFDDR010000247.1, read as the reverse complement.
AATCCATCCAGACACTCTGCATAATCCTCTTTAAAAACAATTTCAGAGACATCCTCGCGCCAGCGCTGTCCTGTTGAATTTTTCCGGTCATGATCCAGATCCTGATTCCGGCAAACAAGGGAAGGCTCCTTGCGCCCATTTTTCACAATCCCAACGGGTCTTAGAAGATAACCTGGTTTTTCCATAGTAAACTCCGTGATAAAGTATTCATGTCCGAAGGACCTGGCTTTGATTTCAAATAACAATAACCTGCCCTGCCCCACCTTCAACGTATTGATCGGGATATAATGACTTTATCTCTTTTTTGTGTTGCGTGCAATGGGTCGGGCAAATCAGTTTCAGGTCCTTGAACAGGTCATATTCACAAAACCCGTGCAGGCCGCCGACAACAGCATAAACCTTTCCGAATTGGGAAGCAGCGGCAAGGATATGAGCCATGCCAGGATGAGAGCATCCTGCGATCACGACGATCCCGTCATCCGTTTTAATTGCCATGGATTGTTCAATGTTATCGAGTTCACCCGTAGAAAAAACGTTCTCATAAATCTCCATAGGCCCGCCAACTGATATGACCCTTTTTTCACTGTGCCCCCTCCCAATTGAAGCGGGCACATAGATATTGACATCCGGGTTCACATTGAGAAAGGCGGCCAATCCACCCACGTGATCAAAATGGGCATGAGAAATAATGACGTTTTGAATGGAAGCGGGGTCAATTTTCAGTTTTTCCATATTGGAAAGCAGTATGGCGCCGTTTGTTCCCGTATCAAAAAGAATCTTTGGCGTATCCTCTATTTCCACAAGACATGAAAAGCCCCAGTCTGCCTGAAGCCCTTCTTTGTATACCTCATTGTCGTAAATAATTGTTATCTTCATTTTATTATACTCTTCAATACCATATCTCCTTCAGTTAATCCCATATCATTTGCTATTACATGACACTTTACCTTTAACAGGAAGAATATGGGACGCTTTTCATTGGAAAGGGCCTCGTAGTTCCCCTGTCCCTTACTGATTATAAATCCCGCGCTTTCAAAGACTTTCTTAAACTCCGCGCTGCACGTATTAATAATCGTTCCCGGCGCATCCGTGCCTGATGATAATATGGTAGCTACCCTGTTAATACCTGCCTGAACTGCGTCCTCGTAAGTAGCATCATTTATGACCGGCACCCCCCGCACCACATATATCACGGGCTTTTTCATTGTCTCTATAAGGATTCTATCAAAGACGCATTCCCCGGCATTGTCGCCGAGGTACAGTATTTCATCCGCTTCATTCAGGTGCTCTCTGAATTCAGTATAATCGCATACTGCAAAATCCCTTTTAAGCGCTGCTTCTATCTCCTTATCTATATCAAAGTTCTTGTTTGCGCCGAAATCTATCACGTTCCCGGCAATGGCAATTCTTATTGCCGTGAGGAGCTTGTCGTCCGACTTTGCAACCATATGTTTTAGAGAAGGATACAATGCAAGGCACTTTTCCGTGCTTTCCTCTTTAATCTCTTTGTACGGATCAGGGACCCCCGAAATTTCGCTCACTTTTTTGTAAATCATCTTTCCGCTTGCCGGGGGTGTGCTCTCAAGGGGAATATCCTTCAGCATCATTCCCACTTCATCCAAAAGCCTCTTTATCTTCTTTTCATCATCCGTTGCGATTCTGCCCGCACGCAGTGCCTGGTTCAAAAAACATGGGAAGCACTCAAGGTATGTTTTCATTCGAATCCACCTTATGACACTTAAAGTCCAAGCAATTCCATTCTCCAGGATCACGGCTTTTAAGCCGGACCCCCCGCAAACACCTAAACCATGGTACGCTATGCCATTCAGCCAGGAATATCAAGGGCGGTGTGTTCGTGTTTTACGATAAAAGTTGTAACTTTTCCTTGACTAACCACCAATCGCAATATATATTACCAATTAGCAATATGGAGCCCAACGGGTAAACCCGTGATCCCATGATCATACTCGTCTTCGCCTTCGGCTACGCCGCGGTTATCCGCCTCAGCTTCGGGGCGAAATCACGCCGTAGCATGTTGATCGTTCGCGCATTCATACACGGACAAGCCCGTGGTCTTATGCGAAGGCGGATAAAGGAGCCTAACATGAAAGATTTCATCAAGGTGATGAAGGCCCTCTCAGACCCCAACCGGGTCAAGATCATAAAAATGCTGCAACACAAGACAATGTGTGTGTGCGAGCTGCGGTCGGCATTGCAGGTGGCCCAGCCTACCGTGTCCAAGCATTTGAAAATTCTTGAAGATGCCGGCCTGCTCAGGTTCAATAAGGATGGCCAATGGGTCAATTATTACCTCTCGGACGGGGGAAACAGCCCCTATGCGGCCAGCCTTTTGGGAAATCTCAGGCACTGGCTTGAGGATGAGGCCGAAATCTCCAATCTAAGGGACAGGCTCCCGATGATCCGGAGGGAGGAAATCTGTAAGTCATAATTTTTTTTGCGTTTGGCATATAGCCAAATACCTATTTAACGATTTATAAAATCGAGTTCATCATAATATTTTACGGAGAAAATATCCCATGAAAGAACGCACAAAACTGTTACTGATAATATTGATTTTCATAGGTTGTTACTACATTCCCTGGGGAAATCCTACCATACGCCAATCGGGCCTTGAGGCATTCATGATGCTGCAGGAATATGCCCGGAAGCATGTGCTGACGTGCCTGATTCCCGCCTTTTTTATCGCAGGCGCTATTGCGGTGTTTGTCTCACAGGCATCCGTGCTCAAGTACTTCGGAGCCACAGCCAAAAAGATCCTCTCCTATTCGGTGGCATCGGTATCAGGAACGGTTCTCGCTGTCTGTTCGTGCACGGTGCTGCCTCTTTTTGCCGGTATCTATACCAGGGGCGCGGGCATCGGTCCGGCAACAGCGTTTCTCTATTCGGGCCCGGCCATCAACGTGCTGGCCATCGTCCTCACGGCCAGGATCTTAGGCTGGCAATTGGGTCTGGCCAGGGCCATTGGAGCGGTCATCTTCGCGGTGCTTACCGGCCTCCTCATGGCCTTTATCTTCAGGAAAGACGATGCTGCGCGGGCAAAGGGTGAGATATTCCTGCCGGAGGACGA
>JAFDDR010000246.1 GCA_019310785.1 Deltaproteobacteria bacterium | reverse complement strand
TTCCACGATGGCTCTGCCTGGCGCGCTACAGCTTCGTGTTCAGTCATTGGCGGAACATAAACCCGCCCTCGCGGCCCTTCAGCCACAATGGCCATGAGCCGCGCCCCCATTCGGCCCTCTATTCCCTCGTTTTTGATATGCTGGTCTTCTGCGATGTTACCGCAGACAAGACACCGAAACTTGGCTCCACGACCCACCTTTGGCGGATCCTGGGGCAGCCCCTCACCAGTCCGAACCTTGAATTCAACGACGGGGGGCCGGACATTCCTGTCAACCACCGGCTCCACCCATGCCTGCTTGCCCTTCTTTTTTGACAGCCAAAAAGAGCGCACCAGCGGCATCTGGGCGCCACAAGCAGGGTTAGGGCACTTCACAGTCCTCGCCCACAGCCATGCAATGACTGTGGCCTCTCCGCCGCCCTGTTCCTCGGGCAGTCTGATTTTGGGATAAAGATGGCCGATACGTTTTTCCGCCTCCTCCCGCATCCATTTGCCGTAATACCTGACATCCTCGGCCAGGCCTTTGGCCCCGTGCCAGTGAGAGGATATCTGGGCATCGGGGTGGACAGGTGGCCGTCCTGCGAATTTGGGCGGAATTTCGATCAGGGCCTTGGTAATGAGCACTGCCACGGGATTGAGATCGCTGGCATAGGCCTTTAACCCCAACCTTTGGGCTTCCAGGGGAATGGAACCGCCGCCGCAGAAGGGATCGAGAACGGGAGGGGGGTCTCCATCCGTGGATTTCAAAATCTCTTCCCTGGCTGCGTTAAGCACTCTTTCATTGTTTATGTTTTCCCACTTCACCATTTCTTCAATGATCCTGAAAAGCCGGTCTCTTTCTTTCTTTTGATCTTCCTCCGTGGGGAATTTGTCAGGATGGGCCGAAGGGTCATCCACCAGTTGAGCGAACAGCACGGCCCTGCATGCCGCCAGAGGACGGCGCGCCCACCAGAGATGCAGGGTGCTAGGGTGCCCGTGCCGTATGGATTTTTCCCGTGCGGATTCTCGATTTATCGCATCCAGTGGAAGGGCAACTTCAATCAGCTTTTTGCGATGGATCCGGTTGATCATGTTCCCCCTATTAGGTCTTCTATTACTTTATGATCTAATTGAACCTAATGCGATCTAAAATAATTCTGTAAAAAGAATGTGTTAATATTAGGTTTTTGCCCGCTTATCTGCCCGCGGGCAAAGGACCGGGTAATAATTTTTCAAAAGAGGATGTGTCAATCGTTTCCAATAGTGGACCAACAGGATTCAATGTACTTAATTGCGCGAAAAAAATATTGCGCACAATACCTCTATGTGAAAACAGGTTTAAATTCAAATAGATACATTTTATTGGTACAAAAACATTGCGCGCAATTTTTGCTCGCGCACAATCTCAAGATTTTAGAACAGATGAATCAAAACCATTAGACTAAGCCATCAGCTCAGGGCAGATGAACTCTATCTCGATGCCGTTTCTTTGCAGCGGCTCAAGATAGTGCCACCAATCCGTGTCTGATGCATTTATAATCGGAGGCTCAAGGTCGCTTGATTTTGCCACCGCCACAAATTTGCGGTCTGAGCGGTCAAAACCATCCAGCTCATCATCGTTCGGAAACTCACGAAAATATGGTTTCTCATTAAGTGGACTGATGGGAATGATCTTGCATCGTTTGGGATTCGCCTGATTAGTCCAGACCCACTTCATAAACATGTCTCCAAAGCCGGGCTGACCGGACATTGAAAGATTGTTCATGTATTCGTGTAAAATATGCATTCCGTCATCGAGCAGCACTTTTTCTTTTTTGACTACAATTTCAAGACGATCCACACATCTTAGGACACAATCCGGTGTTGCATGGCTTGTGGCTCCATTTGCAACCACGGGAACATTAGTGTCCACTACTACCGCTTTCATGCCTGCAACCCTTTTTGACGTTCCATGGCAGCCCTGGTCATAGCTGCCATTTCAGTAAGATCATCCCCGAAAAAACCTTCAGGCCAATTTTGAATATTCCCATATAGATCCAATTCCAATGGCACAAGCTTTGAGATGCCACGAGAGATGTCGCAAAAATAGAGAGAGACATCATCACCACAGATCTTTTCCTCTGCAATGCGTCTCTGTAAGCGACGAAGCAAGTGCTCACTGTGGCTTTCCAGAATAATCTGAACGTTCCGGTTCTTAGCAACATCAATGAAGACATCAGCCAGACCTGACTGTACGGAAGGATGAAGGTGAAGTTCTGGTTGTTCCAGGAGAACTGTGGCACCTTCCGGGACATAGTAGCAGAGAACAAGTACTGGCAGGAGTTGTGAAACACCAAAACCCACATCCGTAATAAGTACCTTGCTGCTGCGAGCGGTTTTTCGAACCCAAACTTGATAAAGATTGCTATCTTCTGTTATTGCCTTTACTGAAAAATCCTCAATCAATTTGAGTTCACGGAGCCACCAGGCGACATATTCTTCTATAGTCAAACGTTTTCGTCCCTTTCCCCTGGATATTTTTTCACCGCGCTCACGCGATGCCAGCAAAGCATCAATCGACTTTTCACCCCGCTCCCCCATATCCGCCGGCTGAGAACCTGCCCACGTGTATTGACGTTTGGGATACTCGCGCAACGGCCCCAGGTAGTAGATACGGGAAAACATTTGTTCGAAGGCAAGCTCGAAATCGGCCAAAAACCCTGCGTTCTGGTAATATGCCTTTACCTGATCCGGGAATCCATAGCATTTCACCGGATCAGGAAGACCCCATGGACGTCCTCGAGTTCGCTGAAAAGAAAATGTCTCTGGATGGGTAGAAAGTTCATATTTTTTTTCTTTTTCTGATTTTCGCTTCAAGGTGAAGTGATAACCGCCGAAGCCATACTCAAGGTTATTCACGATAACCCGTCCAGCTCCATTTTCAGTAATTTCGACACCAAATTCCATTTCTTTGCCTGTAAAAAGGGTGACATTTTTTTGTCCAGGATCCCGTATTTTCATCTCCTTCGGCAATGTCCACGAGAAACGACAACTCAAGTGGCCGGGCTCTGTATGTTGATGTATTACATCGCGGAAAGTTCCCAGTGACACCAGACTACGTTCGTCGCCCAGATTCAACACCTGTGCACGGTCAGGTGAATCTACCGTCTGCTTCAGCATCAGGAAAAATTGAATCAGACTTGTCTTCCCAGAACTGTTGGTGCCGAAAAGTCCGGTTATGGGCGCCAGATGCATATCTTGTATGACTTCCCATGATTTGAAATTCTTTAGAGAAAGTGTTGTCAACATAGCAATGTCTCCTAAAAGGCAGGATCTGACAATAAACTAGCCTCGCCGCATAATTTGTGATTGTTTATGATGGAGTCTTACCTTTTGCCAATAGATCTCTCAGTTTATAATTCACGCTCGTCACACCAAAATCCGGTTCTTTTGTAAATGGCCTGCGTATGTAATAAACCCGGCAGCCATCAAGGGTTGTACCGTACTTTAGCGCCGGGTCTCCCATTTGCCATGGATCAGTGCCTGGACCCTCATCAGAGGGAGGCACCAGGACTATGGCCAGGATGAAATCGTCCGGCTTGTTCAGGGCGGTCAGGATTTCGTTCTTTGTCACCGTGACCGTCTTTGCACTCTGAAGCCTGCCCTTTACCTCGATGAAGCGGAGCTTTCCGGATGCCGGGATGGTGGATTCGATGTCATATCCGCAGTTGTCCCGGCTTACATCTCTTGGAATATAATCCAGTGATCTTTCAAGGTCCATGACCGCCTGCATGGCGGTTTCTTCAACCCAATCCTGGATTGATTTACGAACCAGAACGGGCAAATACGTCACCGAGGCTCGCAGGGGGTTGTTGGAAGACATGGGCGGACGGCCAAACACGTCTCAAGGTATTCTCTTAGACCACCGATTTTCGCGCTAATTTAACCGTCACAGGAATATAAGATTTCTTAGGTCAAGCAATCATCTAAATTTGAGATTGAGAGTAACATCATTAAGCCAGGACAGTGAGTTTGGAAGCCTGTGCCAGGGCACGGCCCTCAAGATGGGATTGTGCGCTTTGCGGGGGAAGGTGACGGTAACTTTCCCGGCCTTGACTTTTATATTCGCCTTTGCGTTGACAAAATTCCGGTAGATTTTTGGGGCATCGCAATCTTCAAAACCACGGAGCTTTCGGGCCAGCATGTTGTACAAGGTATCAGCA
>JAFDDR010000245.1 GCA_019310785.1 Deltaproteobacteria bacterium | reverse complement strand
TTGATGAAATCTTTAAAGAAGGAATAAACAGGCTCCGTTCAAATATAAACAAATGGTTTTTGACAAATTATGCAAAAGAACTTGCAATAGAAGAATTAGAAAATCGTGTTAGATTAGAAGGATCAGAAAGAATGGATCCAGTAAAATGACATTAATCAAAAAGTGAAAACTCTTCCAGCCGAGCCAATTACAAAGCGATTCTTAAAATGATTTGCCAGTTCAACAGCAGCCTTAAAGCCCGTACAATGGGAAACACCTATCATGTCAACAGAAAACTCTTCCAGTCTGTCCATGAATGTTTGTATATTATCAGTGTCGGAAAACATGAGATGAGTCCCTCCTAAAACGGCACTAAGTTTGTGGATGCCCATTTTGTGTTTGACGTAATCTAATATATTCAAGACTCCTGCATGGGCGCACCCGAGAAGCAATACAGGCGAACCATCAATTTCCAAAAGAAGACTGGCATCGTCCTCCATAGGATCGGGAACGAATTTGTTGCCTTTGGGGATAACGAGGTGAGGATCAGTTGGCAGCTGTGCAGCAATACGATCTATCTCGGTAAGAAACCGTATCCCGGAATATATTTCTTCAGTATGGTTCACAAAGTGAAAAGCTGCTCCTAATTCCTCCAGCTCTTGCCGGGAATATGGACAGCCGACATAGTGCGGAGCCTCACTCGGATCTTTTCTGTTGAGTGCCATATGTTGTGAAAAAACTGCACTGTGGGCCACGATTTCCACTCCATCGGATTCCTGGACAGCCCATTTTAAACCCCCTGTATGATCATAATGCCCGTGACTGAGAACTATTCCTTTCAACCCCTTAAGGTTTTTACCCAAGGCCTTTAAGTTATGCGGCAATGAAATACCTGGGCTGGTATCCCATAAATACTTTTCGTTTCCTCTCTCTATCATTACACAAAAACCATGTTCTCCTATTAACCCTGACTTCCCAACATAATTATCACATAATATTGTAACAGTAGTCTTCATCTTTCCCCTTCTCAGAATTATTTTGCAAGGATTTCACTCATCGAGCCATCATCGTTCCTTTCTCATTCATACCTGCTATTAATTTTTCCGGCATGAAATAGTGCATTTTCCTATCCTCGAACGCAACGGACATTGTATGTATTACTTTTATAATAACTGAGCACGTAGGCCCCATCGAACATTACAATCCAGGCGTTTTTCGTATCGTCCGCAAAGGTCGTTGACGACCAGTAGGACAAGGTGTCCCGAAAGGGAACCTCTTTACGCATATCAGGGCGCATTTTATCAAAAAGGGTCTTCCTGTCCAGCAGCGTGTCCAACTCCAGCACAGTCGGAATACGCCAATCGTCCTTACCGCCCAGTGAAAGGGATTTTGCGTATTCCAGGGCTTCGTACCAAGCCATCTCCCCGGGGCTTTTATACTGCCATTCCATGCCGGTCTTCGGATCCTTCCAGGTACTCGGACTTAGTTTCATGCTCTGACTCACTTCTTATTTTACTGGAGGGAACGGCAAGAGATTGATGAAAACCATTTTACATCAGCAAAGGGTATTTAGCCGTCCACTGAGAATTTCAACTCTTGGATCCACGGTTGGTTAATGAAGGACAAAGGCCCCATCCCTTCCTGAAATACCGGGCCGGGGCCTTTATATGGCGAGTTGGCATTATTGGCTTTCTTTTCACCGCCTTAAGAGTATCGTGGTTAAACTGCATGACATCGTAAGGACAGGCCTGGACGCAGCAGGTCCCACACGAGATACACCTCTTTGCTTCCTCGAGGACCATTTCTTCTGTGAGACCTTCTTGGACTTCATCAAAGCTCTTGATACGCGCCTGGGGGTCGAGGCGGGGCATCTGAACCCGGTCAATCTTATTGTATACCTCTTTCTGCGGATCGGTTATCGTCGGGAATACCTGATCCCTCCCTAACCGAAGATCCCGTCCCAGTATAAATCTGTCAATGGATATGGCGGCCTGCTTGCCGTCCGCAATGGCCTCTATGACGGTTCTGGGACCTCTTGCCGCATCTCCCCCTGCAAAGATATCTGGGTCATCACTCTGAAGCGTTAGGGGATCAACGTTCATGGTCCCCCAGTCACTCAACGTACAGGCGCACTCCGGTGTCAGACAGGCCCAATCTGCTTCCTGCCCCAGGGCGTTGATAACGGCATCAACCTCCATGGTGAATACAGAGTCGGGGACAGGTTCCGGCTTCGGCAGGGTCTTTATTGAAATCCCTTCTTCCTGACATTCCTTAATCTCTTCGGCATTCGCGGGCATTTCTTCCAGGCCCCGGCGATAAAGAATAAATGCATTTTCGGCTCCCGACCTGCGGGCTGATCTTGCTGCATCCGTCGCGGTATTTCCCCCGCCTATGATCGCAACGTTTTTGCCCAATTTTACCGATTCTCCCCGGTTGATTTGACGGAGATAATCCAATCCACCGTAAACACCTTCCAGGTTCTCACCCTCGATGCCGAGTTCCAGGCATGCCTGGGTGCCGATTGCGGTAAAAAAAGCCTTGAATCCCTCTTCCCGCAATTGAGCGATGGTGGTGTCCTTTCCAATATCCACACCGGTTTTGATGGTCACGTCCATATCACGGATAAGCTGAATCTCGGCATTAACCACTTCACGGGGAAGACGATAGGACGGTATGCCTGCTGTGAGCATCCCTCCCGGCTCGGTGTCTTTTTCGAAAATCGTCACCTGATAGCCTTCCTGCGCGAGATAGTATGTGCAGCTCAATCCGGCAGGCCCTGAACCGATAATGGCGACTTTGTCCTTTTTCTTTTCTTTGACTTTGGGCATGTAACGCTTGGTTGTGTTCAAATCCAGGTCAGCAACAAAACGCTCGATGGCGTGGTTTGCTACAGGGTCATCAATCCCACCTCTATTACAAGCGGATTCACAGGGATGGGGGCAGATCCTTCCACAGATGGACGGAAAGGGGCTTGTCTCTTTAATGAGTTCCAGGGCTTCCTGAAATTTTCCTTTTGCAGCAAGGCTCACATAGCCCTGGACATCGATGTGGGCCGGGCATTCCGCCTTGCAAGGAGACGTTCCCTGTTTTTCGGCCCCGGATGTTCCCGACACCGCATTACAACCTGTACATTTTTCAAGATCGAGTAGAACGACCCCCGTCTCCGAATCCTTGGTAATGGCATCTTCGGGACAGGCCTTTGCACAGGGTGGGTCGTCGCAATGGTGGCAAAACAGCGGCTTGAAATAGGGGGACTCCTCAAGGACCCTGATGACTCTCGGCCCTACCCCAAGCCCGTGCTCCTGTTTACAGGCGATTTCACAGGTATGGCAACCACTACAAAGATACTCGTTGAATAGCAATGATATTTTTCCCATCTTTTCCTCCTATTTATCCTCACAGGGAGATATGTTGCACTGACAAACCCTAAGACATGTGGAGCCCATATTCTGGTCGCAGGTTTTATAGGCATTGTCGGTCAGGAGATTAGCATTGGATATGTCCCAGCCATGACCCGGATCTTTTATCTCCGGGAACCACCACCCATGCTCGGCCGGAATCACGCGTGGATCAATTCCATCGGATAGTTTTGCACGCATTTTTATACGTCCCCTCGGCGATTCGATGTACATCCATTGACCGTTTTTGATGCCGTGTTTTTCGGCCGTCTCAGGATGGATCTCTGCAATAGGATCGGGTCTTAACTCCCTCAGCCACGGCACCATGCGGCCTGCTGTGTGGAAGAAGTTCGGGGACCGCAGCCCTGCATTGAAAATATAGGGGTATTTCTCCGCCACCTCCGGTGTGGAATAGGGGCTCTCGGGAACTTCCACGTATTTGGGCAGAGGATCGCGCCCCCTTTTTTCCAGAAAGGTAGAATACAGCTCCACTTTCCTGGTAGGCGTGGAAAACCCCCGTTCTTTGTACTTATAGTAGACATTTTCACCCTGGAGGTACATCTTCTCCTTGAATTGCTCAAAGGTTAGGCCCGAGGGTTCGAGCAGGTAATCCAGGGCATCCTCGACCGTGGGCCACCATTCCTGGCCCATGCGCTTGCCGAGCTCTAGAAAAATCTTGTGGTCCTGCCAGGCCTCCCCGATTTCGACACATTTTACCCGCGCAAAAACATAGCCGTGCCGTTTCCAGTTGTCGGCCACATGGTTCTGCTCCAGCCAGGTGCCGGCAGGCAGGAAGATATCGGCCAGTTCCGCAGTGGGGGTCATGAAGTGATCAATGATGACAAAAAACCCCAGTTTCTTGAGGGCCTCATAGGCCTCTCTGCCATTGGCTCTGGTCACCACTGGATTACTGCCGCACAACAGTCCTGCCTTGAGCTGATAAGGTTCTCCGTAAACGATGGAATCCCACGCCTTTTTGGGGTTGATAAAGGCCACCCTGGCCCCCAGTATAAAATCGTTTGCACCCAGCCTCTTTGCAAGCACCTCTTTGCTGAGATCCCTATGGCGGGAGAATTCGGCAACCGTCCGCGTGGGTGGGTTCACAAACAGGGCATTCCCTCCTGGGGCGTCCAGATTGCCCGTTATCGCCATAAGACCGATCGTGGCTCGGGTAAAGTCGGTGCAATTGTTGTTCTGCTCTGTTGGCACACCCCAATTGATGCCCGCTGGCTTCGTCGTGGCGTACATCCTCGCAGACTCCCGGATCAGGTCTTTATCAACCCATGTAATCTCTTGTACCTTCTCAGGTGAATAATCTTTCATAACCCTTTCCTTGAAGGCATCCCATCCGTGGATATAATTTTCAACGAAATCCTTTTCATAGAGTTCTTCCTCGATGATCACGTGGTGCCAGCCCATGGACATGGCCGCATCCGTTCCTGGGCGGATTTGGAGCCACAGGTCAGCCCTTTCCGCGTAATAGGATCTTCGAGGATCGATGCTGATCAGTTTGGCCCCTTCTCTAAAGACCCTGGCGAACCATTCAGCCCGATATTCGTCGGGGTTGGTCCACAGGGGGTTGCAGGCCCACATCACAATGAGTTTTGGGCCGCCATTATAATCGACAACCGGCAGATTGCCGCAGGTGACCAGACTGGCCGAGACCCTAGAGACATAACACATGTGACCGGCCGTGAGTACATTGGGGGTGCCCAGTTGATTAGCAAAGCGGTACAGGTGGCTCTCATAGTCTCGTCCCGTGCCTTGGCCCACGACAATGTATTCCGGCCCGTATTCGTCGATAATGGATTGAAACTTGGTCGCGATTGTATCGAGTGCCTCGTCCCAGGTGATTCGTTCCCATTTTCCACTGAGTTTGTCGCCGACCTTCTTCATCGGGTAGATGATCCTGTCCGGGTGGTAGGCCAGTTGCGTAATGGCTAGGGCTTTACTGCACAGGGTCCCATGGCTGTAAGGTGAATCCGGGTCACCCTCCACCTTTATCACCCTGCCGTCCTTGACATGGGCTATCACGCCGCACCCCCCATGACAACTTCGGCAGGCAGTTCGAATTTTCTTGATTTCTCCCATTACTAACCTCCTTATTTATGGTTAATCCCAACCATATCCGTCTAAATCTTCGAAATCGCAGGCAAATCTTCCCTTCTTTGCAGACGACTTCCTTCCTTCGATATCTGGGCTTCTTTAACAGATCTTATAAATATGCTAAATTAACTTGAAGGATTATGTCAATTTTATTAAATTTATGATTTATATAAATTTTTATTATGGATAATGAAATCCATAAGTTTTTTAGCGATCTAATCTTCAGATCCTCCATATGGATAAGACCCCTTTTTCCGTTTCCTTTAGCTCTGAAGATTTAGGACAGGACTCTTAAGAGGTCATTATATTTAAATATCAATGATATACAGATATAAGGTGACACAAAAATAAAGCCCTTTCTTATATCAATTATGATATAGTTATCTGTATCATATACTAAAATTGTTTGACGTCGGGATTTTTTTGTGGAAAAAATTTTTATCAGGGTATGTCTTTTTTGACGTTTTTCCGACATTTTTCAGGCAGCAGGGCTACCTTTTTTGCTTCCCGATTCGGGATTCAAAAAACGATCCACTCTTCAGTGACCACCAAGATGTATGATAAGGTTAGGAAGCTTCTCCCCTCTGGCCCTTTAGCTCATCCGAGATGTCAAAACCCACCCTGTCCCGGGGGCTAGCGTAAGTTTACTATAATATCAGAAAATTTTAGTAAAGCACAATCCGTAAACCGATAAATTTCAAATGGTTGCGGATATTTTTTTGACAAAAATAATGTATACACTGAAA
>JAFDDR010000056.1 GCA_019310785.1 Deltaproteobacteria bacterium | reverse complement strand
CCTGCGGTTTCATGCTCAATTATTGCCACTTCTTCCTGCAAGAGAACCGGTCCTGTGTCGAGCCCTTCATCCATGCGCATGGCCGTGAGCCCGGTCTTTGTTTCGTTATTGAGGATTGCCCAATGGATGGGGGCCGCGCCCCGGTATTTGGGTAAAAGGGAGGCATGGATATTGAGTGCTCCCCATCGGGGAATCGTGAGAAGCTTGTTTTTCAAAATCCGGCCAAAGGCCACCACGATAAGAAGGTCCGGTTCCAGGCTGCGAATTGTGTCACAAAACTGCCCGTCCGAGGCCTTTTCGGGCTGCAGGATTTCAATCCCGTATTCCCGTGCGACCCGCTTTACCGGAGAAGGGAAGAGTTTTCTGCCTCTCCCCTTTGGCCTGTCAGGCTGTGTCACCACGGAAAGGACGTTATGACCATCTTTGATGAGGGCCTTGAGCGATGGCACGGCAAAATCCGGCGTGCCCATAAAGATGATCTCAGGCCGATCAGGGAAACTGGTTGTCAATTCGTTTTTCATGAATTCTTCCTGTTACATAGGTTAAGCGGTTCAACGTTCACGGTTAAAGAGCCCTAACTGTCTGATATCAAAAGAATGATACCTCAGTAGAGACGGCACGTATGTTTCACTTATAAACTGCAAGAGTTTGAAGTGAACTAAAGTTTGAAGTGAGCTAAAGTTAAGGAATTCTGTCAATTATATAAAATCAGTGGAGCAAAGCGACTCCATAACTTTATGAACTTTAGATCACTTTAGACACTTTTAACTTATATGCCTGATGGAATTCAATGGATTATAACCTTTGAACCTTGAACCCTGAACCTTGAACCGCTCACTTTAGGTGTTAGTTATTTCATTTTCAGTAATTTCTTCAGCTTTTTTTTGTACAGGGCCCTTTTGAGGCTGCTGATATGATCGATATAGAGGGTGCCGTTCAGGTGGTCGATCTCGTGCTGCAGGCAGATGGCCAACAGGTCCTCTGCTTCTATATCCATGGGCTTGCCATGGCGATCAAAACCCTTAGCCTGGACATGGGCGCTTCGAGTGACCTCGGCTGAAAAGTCAATCACACTCAGACACGCCTCTTCATAGGAAGTCTTCCCCTCGCTGTCGACAATTTCGGGATTGATCAGCACTAAGGGATTTCTTCCCTCTTCTCTGGGTTTTACATCAAATACGATTACCCTCTTCAGCTCTCCCACCTGGTTGGCGGCCAGACCGATGCCGGGGGCCGAATACATGATATCGATCATTCGATCAATCAGGATCTGGGTCTTTTCATCTATGTCTTCTACCTGCTCGGCCTCGGCCCTCAGAACCGGATCAGGATAGGTACGTATTTTAGTTTTACTAACGTCGTGTGTCACTGGTATTTTTCCTCCCCACTTGCTATATTAAACACGGCATCGAAATAAATCAAGGAACACGAACATAAAACCCGCTTGACTGGAACTACCCAGGTTCAAGGTTCAGGGTTCACGGTTCAAGGTTGATGGTCTTGCAAAAAGTCCCAAAGTTCGTCAAGGTTAAACTGATAAAAGAAGATTTCGATTCCGAGACGAATCCCGAGTTTATCCGGTTCTTTCGATACCCCAAGCGGTTTAGCCGGTAAGTTCAGCGCGAATTTTTTATGGCGCCCTGGAAATGTGAAAAAAATCCCGATAAAATCGGGATTAACCGTGAACCTTGAACCCTGAACCAGATAACCTGAGCAGTTATGCTTGACTTTTCAGTGGCATATACCTATTCAGAAGGCATGACAAAAAGAGTCGTAGAATTCCTGTTTGAAGTTGGCATGTTAAAAAAGACCCCGCGCACCGGTTATCAGTTCCTTGGATCCGGAGGAGAATCCGTGGCCGATCATTCCTTCCGAACGGCTGTGATCGGCTATGTATTAGCCTCTCAGGAGCCTGAGGCAGACCGCAGCAAGGTTGTTTTGATGTGTCTTTTCCATGATTTTCCCGAGGCCAGGACCGGCGACCATAACTATGTAAATAAAAGATATGTTAAAACCGATGAAGAAAGGGCTGTTCGTGATCAGGTCCGGGGCCTCGTCTTCGGCGATGAGATTATGGATCTTACCCGGGAATTCAATTCCTGTGATACATTAGAGGCCCGTCTGGCCAAGGACGCGGATCAGCTTGACCTGATCCTTGAATTAAAGGAACAGTTGGATTCGGGAAATCCCAATGCGGAAGAATGGCTCACTTACGCGGTACAGAGGCTCGTTACGGATATCGGCAAAAAGATCGCAAAGGAGATCCTGACAACTCACAGCACCGAATGGTGGTTTGACAAGAAAACAGACTGGTGGGTGAATGGCTCCGGAAACCGGCACAATGGTGAATGATGTCCCCATCCTTCCTCAACGCGGGAAGGTCATGAAGATCTGCCTGATCGTCTCCCTGTTAATCCATTTGTCTATGCTTTTGGGGATCCAGAAGGCATTCCCCGTAAACTGGTTCCCCGAACCCCTGCGAACCTACCACGTGGAATTGATTCGACCCCCAACAGACCCCCTGAATGATGAGGAAACATCAGGCACGGATCTCGCCGGGATCAAACCCGAGGAGAAGGAACCCCCTGAAAAAGTCGAGGATACCATATCCTTAGATACCAAGGACAAAAAATATATCTCTTATGCAAAGGCCATCAAGGAAAGGCTGATGCGATACTGGGAATATCCGCGCGAGGCTAAGGAAAACCTGATCGAGGGCAAGGTCTTAGTCCTTTTTACCCTGAACACGCAGGGGCATTTAAAGGACATAAAAATCTTGCACCCTTCATCCTATGAAATCCTTGACAAAGAGACTTTGAGAACGATCCGTACTGCGTCCCCCTTTCCCCCTTTCCCAGGATCCGTGACTGTCAAGAGGCTGAATATCAAGGCCAATTTCGCCTACAGGCTTACTTCACGCCGGTAAAAGAATCTACTCTTCAACCCGTAGGCACGGAAAAGGTTTTACGGGCACAATCCATGATTTCAACGAAAAAGGGGTTAACCAACATAATGGCTAACCCCTTTTTCGTTATTATCTTTTGTTTGGTGCCGAGACGCAGAATTGAACTGCGGACACGGGGATTTTCAGTCCCCTGCTCTACCGACTGAGCTATCTCGGCAAGAACTGGAGGCTGACTATAATCCTCAGCTACCCTCAGGTCAAGGACAAATTGATGTCAAGACGGTTTTCCGTCCGGTTCTTCCAACTCAAGATCAAGTTCCAGATCTTCAAGGTCCACGGAATCTATTTCATCCTTTGCTTCCCCGGCATCGACAGCGTCGTCCGAATCTAAATTCTCAAATTCGATAGGAAGTTCATCCTCGCCGGCCTCGGTGATATCTTCGTCTAAAGCGATTAACGTTTCTTTCCCTGAAGACTCGTCAAGGTCGAGGGATGCTGTTTCAGGTTCACTGTCAAGTTCTAAAGACTCGAGATCGAGGGAAAGATCATCGCCTTCTTTTCCTCCGGCGCTGATGTCCTCGTCAAAAGCGATTTCTGTTTCATCCCCTGACAGATCGTCAAAATCAAGGGACACGGCATCATCCTCGCTTGCCTGCTCGGTCTCGATGGCGGGCGTATCAGAGGTATCAATGATAAGGTCTTCCAGGTCTGCTGACAATTCTTCACCACCCTCCTCTGTGGGAAAATGTATCCCCTCCTCGGGCGTGGCTTCAATCTGCATTTCAAGACTCTGGCTATCTTCAAACGCTTCTTCCATAGCTTCAATGGTCTGGGAATCTTCCGGACTGAAAGGCGTTTCTCCCCCCATGGCTGCAAAAGCCCCTGACCCGTCAACGCTGAGCCCGATATTTGAATCACTGGTTTCCCCGGTCAGGGCCCCCAACAGAGAGGGCGGAGAGGGCCTGAATGAGGGGAGGCTCATCTTCTTCCTTTCCCCGGCAATATCCTTGTTGCATTTCGGGCAGATCTGGTTGAAATCAAAACTCACATATCCGCATTTCGGGCATTTCATTTCAGCCTCCTAAGGATGTGATAAAATAATAATTAATAAATTTATATATTTTTCTAAAACATCAACTTAAAATATCATAATTTTTGCTAATTGTCAAGAAATGAGTTCTATTTCGCGGATTGCCTCATCACAGGAACTGCCTGCAGCCTTTAATAGCGTCCCTGGCTAATTGATCGCAGCGTTCGTTTTCCGGATGCCCATGATGGCCTTTGACCCATATCCACTGGATCTGGTGCGCCTGGTTCAACTTCATCAGTTCTTCCCATAAATCCCTGTTTAAGACAGGCTTTTTCTGAGAATTCAACCAATTTCGCCTGACCCATCCGGGCAACCATTCCGTCATACCCTTGACAACATAATTTGAATCCGTAATGACCTTTATCTTGCAAGGTTTTTTAAGTTGTCGCAATGCCTCAATGATGGCCGTCATTTCCATGCGATTATTGGTGGTCTCAAGTTCACATCCCGAAATTTCCTTGACCTTTAGGCGATATTTCAAAATCGCCCCGTATCCGCCCGGACCGGGATTGCCGCTGCAGGCCCCGTCTGTAAAGATCTCCACTATGTCGTACTCTTTATTGCTCATTATTCAGATTTCTCTTTTAGAAAACGGCCCTTAATCCATATGGTTATTTCCGGTTTTTCAGGGTAATTAGTAGTAAGCTTCAAAAAGCCGCGATAGGTCTGAGGGGGACCGGGGATGCTTGTAAAACGGATTTGGAATATACGGCCCTCTTCAATTTCAATAATTGTGTATGTCAATTTTTCAGAGAGATTAAACTGGCCGGCAGTGAGAGTCAGGGGTATGTCCAATCCGGCTCTGACTTCGACTACCTTGGTGATAGCGTGGTCTTCCTTTCCGATCAGATATATCTTTGGTGGGGAGAGCTGGATGCTGGGGTTGATAAAAGCCATTATGCCCAACCTTACAATACTCTTAGCGGGGTCGTTCGAATAGACCCTGGCATTCCTGCTGATTTTTCCCTGACGGCCCCTGGTCCGCACACTAAGCCTGATTTTTCCCTCCCCGCCCGGGGGAATGGCCTTATCAAAATAGGCCACTGTGCACCCTCAACCGGGTTTAACCTTTCTTATCTCAAGAGGCTGATCTCCCTGGTTTAACACCCGA
Organism: Deltaproteobacteria bacterium; assembly: GCA_019310785.1. GTDB lineage: Bacteria > Desulfobacterota > DSM-4660 > Desulfatiglandales > Desulfatiglandaceae > JAIOSR01. The sequence goes on along the minus strand of JAFDDR010000056.1, from coordinate 21,692 downwards.
AAAGTATGGGAAACAACCGCTCCTTCTTTCACCTCCCCAAAGTCGAACTTCAGCTCCTCCAAAAACATTTTGGGCCCTTGGAGTTCCCGGGCCAGTGCGAAATGCCCGAAAAATAAAGAAACAAAAGCACATGCCAGTACCATGTTAAAATATTTTTTCACGGGTCTATCCTCCGAGTTCTAAATCCTGATTTCATGGTGCAGTTTATATGTAAGAATGTCTAATCTTACCGTAAAATCAATATTTTCGACCATACAACAGTCAGGAACGTGAATTCTTGTGGGAGAAAAATTCAGAATGGCATTTACCTGGGAATCGATAAAAAGATCTGCCACAGCTTGAGCTGCTGAAGGAGGTGTTGTGATCACCCCGATTTCGATATTCAGTTCATCAATAGTCTGGTCCAGTTCGCTGATGTCTTTGATCTTCAGACCTGAAGGGGTGATTTCTCCGATCTTCCGGGGATCATTATCAAAGGCAGCCATACACTTAAATCCCCTTGTGACGAGGTTCTGGTGCTCCATGAAAGCCGAACCCAGGTTTCCGATCCCTGCGATGGCCAGGTTCCAGTCTCGGTTCACGGCAAGTATTTTTTTGATCTGGGCCTGGAGATCTATCACATCATAACCCACGCCCCGGACACCGAATTCGCCGAAGTAACCGAGATCCTTTCTCACCTGGGCGGAATTCACCTGACAGAGCCAGGCCAGTTTTTCGGATGAGACCATGCGATAGCCATCAAATTCAAGCAGTTCAATCTGCCTGTAGTAGATCGAAAGCCTCGTAATGGTTGCCTTTGGTATTTTTGTTGTTTTTGTCATGCAAGTCCCCTGATAATTGAAGGTTGAAACCTGACGGTTTTGTAACCCCGCCTTCCCGCCATCCATAGTATTACGGCGGACAGGTCTGAGCCTGTAAACGTGTACAAGATTTTTTGCTCGAGGTAAATATAATTTGCATTATAAAACACATGATCGAGGTCCACAAGGGGATTTCTGTCCATTTTGTGCTATTAAATAATGACAATATTCGCAATATGTTATATGAATTTAAGTTAAGCAGTTCAACTTTTACGATTTCCGGTTAAAGATTCGGGCCTGAAATCAAAAGGATGATGCCTCAGTAGAGACGGCACGTATGTTTCACCCATATGAGGTTCACGGTTCAGGGGTTGTAACCGTTGAACCCGTATAATGATAGATTTCAATGGATTATAACCTTTGAACCCTGAGCCCTTGAACCGATCATTTTAGGATAGAATAAGACTGTGAAGCATTTAAACACATTGCACCGGGGTCCGCATTGCCATGAAAACGGATAAACCAGAGAGGGTTGAAAAGTCCTCAACGGAACAGCCGCCGCAGAATCTTTCAGAAGACGGCAATTACATGAGTGAAGGCATGTTAATTGCCTGCGAGAGGCTGTCCAGTGAACGTTATCAGGCCTTTGTGGACAATATCAGTGAAGGGATCTATGAGGTGGATATCCACGGCAACTTTTTGTATTTCAATGATTCCTTAGCCAGGATATTCGGGTATTCGAGAGATGAGATCCAGTTCCAGAATTTTGCCGGATTTATTGATGAAGAACATGCCAAAGAGGCGTTAGATGCTTTTAACAGGATGTATGAGACCGGTGAAGGCTTTTTAAACCTTGTCTGGAAGATTACGCAAAAAAGTGGTGCTCACAGGGTTGTTGAGCTTTCGGCCAATCTGATTAGGAATAAGGAGGGGGAAAAGGTCGGATTTCGCGGCATTGCCAGAGATGTTACAGCGAGGTACAGGAGTCAGGAGGCCCAGCGGAAATCGGAAAGGCGTTACAGGACCCTCCTTGATCTTGCTCCTTACTCTATTGTTGTGTTTACCCTGGATGGACGTGTCACCTATCTGAACCCTGCATTTACCAGAACCTTTGGCTGGACCTTTGCTGAATTGGAAGGAAAAACAATTCCTTATGTGCCACCGGGCCTGGAGCAGGAAACCAGCGAAATCATCAGGAGGCTTTTTGAGGAAAAGGTCATACTGCGGCACGAAACGCAGAGACTGACAAAAGATGGCCGGGTCCTGGATGTTGTTTTGCGGGGTGCTGTATCTTCCGAGGCAAAAAAAGAACTGACAGGTCAATTAGTGATCCTCAGGGATATTACCAGGGAAAAAAGGATCGCACGGAACAATGAGGCCCTGCTCCGGATCAGTATGGCCCTGCCCGAATATCCTGATCTGGAGGATCTTCTGGATTATACCAGCGGCGAGGTCAAACGTCTTTTGGGGACTGAGGGCGCCTTTGTTATACTTCTGGACGAGGAGAAAAATGAATTATTTTTCAAGGCCGTGGCGTACGACGATTTGGCAATAGAAAAGAGGGTGAAGGAGATCCGCTTTCCCGCCGCCAAAGGTGTTTCCGGCAAAGTCATACGGACCGGGGAGTCCGTTATTGTACCGGATACGTTAAGTGATCCAAATTTTTATTCCTATGTGGATACTAAGGCGGGATTCAAGACCCGGAATATGTTGGACGTTCCCTTGAGAAGCAAGGACAGGATCATCGGGGTTTTGTGTGCCTTTAATAAAAATACAGGGACCTTCGATAAGACAGACCTTGAACTTTTGAACATGATAGCGGGTACGGTAGCACTTTCCATTGATAATGCCAGGGTTTCAGACGAGCTTAAGGATGCCTATGAAGAGGTCACGAGCCTCAACCGGGCAAAGGACAGGGTTATCAATCATCTTTCCCATGAACTTAAAACGCCTATTTCCGTTCTCAGGGCCTCTCTGAACATCTTAGGGAAAAGGCTTTCCTCACTTAAGGATGTGACATGGCACGCCACCTTAGACCGGGCCCAGCGCAATCTGGACCGCATGTTAGAGATGCAGTACCAGGTGGAAGACATCATACGGGAAAGGCACTACCATACCTATCACATGCTTTCACGGTTGCTGGATGAATGTGCCGATGATCTGGCGTCCCTTGTGGCCGAGGAGGTGGGAGAAGGTCAAATCGTCGAAAAAATCAGTAGTCGCATTGATGAAATATTCGGCCCGCATGAAAGCCCTTCAGAAGAGATCTTTCTTGATCAATTTGTTGCAGATACCCTTGAGGAGATCAAGCCGCTCTTTGCTCATCGTGAGGTAGAAGTTGTGACCGCTTTTGAATCTACCCCGGTAATTATGATACCTGCTGACCCCCTAAAAAAAGTGGTGGCAGGTTTAATCAAAAATGCGGTGGAAAATACACCGGATGAGGGGAAAATAGAGGTTTTCGTTCGAACAAGGGGTCATGGAGCTGAACTGCTGGTACGTGATTATGGTGTCGGTATAACCGTTGACAATCAGCGGCGAATTTTTGAGGGTTTTTTTACGACCCAGGAGACCCTGGATTATTCGTCCAAGCGGCCTTTTGATTTTAATGCCGGTGGAAAGGGAGCGGACTTGCTGCGTATGAAGATTTTTTCCGAGCGATATGGTTTTAAACTTGAAATGATCTCTACAAGATGCGGGCATATACCAATGGATAAAGACATATGCCCGGGCAGGATAAGTGAGTGTGATTTCTGCAAAGAGAAGAAAGACTGTCATAGATCCGGAGGAACGAGCTTTACGGTTTTTTTCCTTGAAGCCTCTTAGGGGAGTGGTTGAATTATGAATGATGAAGTCCTGTCGTCTATTTGCAAAAGAGTAGCAGATGAGGCATTTGCCCGTAAATTGGGTATGCGCTTAGTGGAACTGGAGCCTGGTCATGCCATTGTAGAGATGGCTCCTCAGGAGGATACTACGAATATTTTCGGCATGACGCACGGAGGAGCTATCTTCTCGCTTATTGATGAGGCATTTCAACTGTCTTGTAACTCCCATGGAACAGTTGCTGTTGCTCTCAATATGACCATCACCTATCATCAACCACCTGACCGAATGAGTATACTACGGGCGGAATCTACGGAAATACATCTATCTTTAAAGACAGCCACATATGAAATAAAAGTAACAGATGAAAATGGTGCACTGATTTCCTCCTGTCAGGCCCTTGCGTATAGAAAAGGAATCAGGCTGCCATTTCTGGATGAGAAATTTTAGGCGTACTAACCGTCATGATCTGAAAGGAGTACTAATATTTTGTCAGACAAGCAACATATTCAAGCATCGGCCCAAAAGGATGCTAAAGAACCGGCAATAAGGGTGAGCACCAGGCTTGACGAACTATTGGGATTGATCGAGTGGCTTAAGGCGGATCAGGCCAAGAAGGGCGGCCTAAAGAATATTCAGGACCTGGATGAACTTTCCATGCACATGGAAAAAATATCGCGTAAAATGGAATCCGTCTCAAGGGAAGAAATGCCTCAGTCGGAAGATGGAAAAATGAATGAGTCGGCATTAAATGAGATACTCGAATATGACAGGGGCATTGTGGATCTGCTCTTGAGCATAGAAGAGACAGTCAAAGGGATCACGGGAGAAAAGGCCGTTCCCGAAAGTAATGACATCAGCAATATTCAAAAAATGCTGGGACTAATGGAAAATAGAATAAAGGAACGGGAATCGTTTCTTAGGGATTTTGGGGGATGACTTGAAAAAAGCGCAGGATTTTCGACAGCAAATCAATGGCTGAATAATACCGCGAAGAACACGAAGATCACGAAAAAACAGAAAAACCAGGTCTACTTCTTGTTCCTCGTGTTCTTCGTGGTGAGTAATCAATCATATTAGAATTGCTGAATTTTCGGCCATTCGGTTGACAGAAAACAAAATTTTCAATATGTTTATTTCGGGCCCCGGACAGCCTCTTAGGGTCTCACAAATAACTTAAGCATTGCGGATTTTGAACAGTTATCGGGAAAACCTTGAAAAAAGAGATCTTAATCCCCAGAGACAAAATTCAAGGCCGGGTGAAGGAACTGGCCGACCAGATATGCTCTGATTATAAAGGAACGGAGCCGATCTTAATTGGTGTATTGAATGGTGTTGTGTTTTTCATTGCCGATCTTGCAAGGCAGATGACAATATCCACGAAGATGGATTTTGTAAGGGCTGTCAGTTACGGTTCCGGAATGACTTCCAGCGGGACCGTCCGGTTAACAAAGGACGTGGAAATTCCCATCCGGGGAAAACCGGTCATTTTAGTTGAGGACATAGTGGATACGGGGCTGACTCTGACACATATCGTGAAAATTCTCGAACGAAAGGATCCCGAATCCATCAGGATCTGCGCCTTTATCGACAAGCTTGAGCGGCGGAATATCGCTGTGACTGTTGATTATTGCGGCTTTCAGGTTGAGGAAGGTTTTATTGTGGGCTACGGACTCGACCATGATGAGAAATACAGACATTTACCTGATATTTACGTCCTGAGGTAAAAGACGCCCTAGGAGGGTACCATGATCATCCAGTGTGAAAAATGCCGGACAAAGTTTAATTTAGACGAATCCCTGATCAAGAAAGAGGGTTCAAAGGTCAGGTGTTCCCGGTGCAGGCATGCCTTTACGGCCTATCCGCCGGAGGATGTATTTGCCGAAGAAGCCGAAACCATGCCCGTTAAAAGAGAAGATCTGGATACGACCATGGCCTTTGATTCGTCACCTGTTTTGGCTGAGGAAGCTGGAGAAGCAGGGGAAAAGGATCAGGATGTGGATTTTACTGATGTGTTTGAAGAGTCCATGGAGGATTTAGAGAAATTCGAGGCCGTGTCACCTGAAGATCTCCAGGGGCTTTTAGAGGATGAAGGCGTCACGAAAGAGGAGCTTCCTCCGGCGGTTCCCGAAGAAAGGGGAAAAGAGGAAAGTGAAGATATAGTAGAAGGTCCGCCCACTGTTTCTGCTCCGAAGAAGTCCGGTCGATCCCCTTTACTGCTTATTATTTTGGTGATTTTACTTGCGCTCATTGGGGGTGCGATCGCCATATTTTTCTGGGCGCCCGATCTGATCCCCGATTCCATGTCGTTCCTGAAGCCGGTGGAAAAACAGGTGGCCATTGACAGCGGTATTCGACGACTCAAATTCCCCTCCGTTAACGGCTCTTTTGTTGATTCAAAAAAAACCGGACATCTCTTTGTAATTCAGGGAATGATCAAGAACAACTATCCAAAGGTCCGGAGCTTTATCCTCATCAAGGGGACGATCCTGGATGACGGCGGACTGCCGGTTAAGATGAAAATGGCCTATGCCGGTAATGCCTTTAAGGAAGGTGAGATCAAGGTACTGACCTTGGAGGAAATCAACAAGGCCATGAAAAACCGCTTTGGAAAGGACAAAAAGAATATTAATGTTGCGCCGGGCGCAACGGTCCCTTTTACGATCGTGTTCGATAATCTGCCGGAAAATTTAGGTGAATTCAGCGTGGAGGCGGTTAGCTCGTCTCCCGGGACCAAATAGTCAAATATATATTTTCCATGTATGAATATGTGAAAAAGGGGCGTCAGGCCCCTTTCTCTTTTCAGGGTTCCTTATGATAACCAGGAAACATTTAGATGCTACAATCTCTGCACCCGGCCCCCAAAGAATTGTCCGGGGGCTGATCATGTTGGGGATGGTCCTGATGATGGGCACCATGGGATATATGATCTTAGAGAGATGGCATTTCCTGGATTCCTTATATATGACTGTCATAACCATTACCACAGTGGGATTTAAGGAAGTCAGGACTGTCTCGGAGCCCGGCAGGATTTTTACCGTCATCCTTATTTTCATTGGCATGGGAATTATGGCTTATACCCTTGGCATGGTTGCGCAGTTCATGGTCGAGGGCGAGATCAGGTCGATTTTAGGGAGGAGAAAGTTGGGATCAAGGATAAAGTCGCTAAAGAAGCACTATATCATATGCGGGTACGGTCGTATCGGAAGGGTTATCTCACACGAACTCAAATCGCACGGCATTCCCGTCCTGGTGATCGATCAGGACCCGGAATCGCAGCATGTCCTGGAAGATCGCGATTTGGCTTACATCATAGACGACGCCACCAGCGAAGATGTCCTGATAGAGGCCGGAATTGAAAGGGCCAAGGGATTGGTAGCGGTGGTCTTGTCCGATGCAGACAACCTATTTATCACCATGACGGCCAGGGGGCTCAAGCCTGATTTATTTATCTTAGCCCGAGCAGACGAGGAACACGCCCGAAAGAAGCTCCTAAGGGCCGGGGCCGACAATGTGGTGCTGCCTTATCTGATGGGCGGGAGAAAGATGGCACAAAGCATTTTAAGACCGGCCGTTGCGGATTTCTTAGATCTCACGATCCACGATAAAGATATTGATCTCAATATGGAAGAATTGCAGGTAAAAGAGGTGTCAACGCTAAACGGGGTTACCCTGGCAGATTCGGGAATCCGGCAGAAGATGAACGTTATTATTGTGGCCATCAGGAAAAAGGAAGGGGAGATGATGTTTAACCCTTCTTTCGAGGCCCGCATTGAAGCAGGGGACACACTCATTGCGCTCGGGCAGAGCAGCGAGCTTGATAGATTGGCTTTCATATTGGCAGGGAAATAGATATGTATCCGTTCAGGGAGTAGTTGAGTTGGTGGAAATTCCAAATAACAAGTACCAAATAACAAATGGTTCGACAGGCTCACCATCCTGAGCGAAGTCGAAGGACAAATTCCAATGACCGAAATTCAAAATTCCAAACAAGTTTTGGGAATACTTATGCCAAAACCTAATGAAAGAACTCTCCCAGCCTGTCCGCCGCAGTACTACGGAGGGCGGGTGAGAACCAAGTCAGTTTCGGTCATTGGATATTGGGATTTATTTAGCATTTGGTGCTTGCAATTTGGGATTTCAAAAATTCCGTTAAAGGGTGCATAGACAAATTAAATCTGCTTATAATCCTTGAAGATACCTTGTGCTTTCAGGAGGGCGGGAAGATCATCCACTCCCATGACCTCTTCTTCATCCCGGGCAAGCGCGTAACCGACGGGCAACCCGTCGTCACTCATGTATTCGACCAGGTCTGTGATAAAAAACTCTTCCACCTCCACGAGTTTGCCGCTAATCTCTTTGTGAACCCTGTGGGGCCTTGAGGCGAGGACTGAAAGGTAGCGGAGAAGGACATCCTTTCTCGCGGCATAAATCCCGGAATTGCAGATCTCAAAAGTTTTTTGCTTTTCTTCTGAAAAAGTTTTCCAGTAGTTCCATTCGATAATTTTTTGTACCTGATCTCCCTGGATTTCCAGGACCCCGTATTGTTTCTTTGATTGGGAACGGAACCCGAGGACTACCAGGCCCTTGTCATTCAGATTCTTTAGAAGGGCACTGTATGTGGCCTTTTTGACCAGTGGGACATCACCCATGGTGATAATCAGTTGATCACATTCCTGTTTCTCCAAAAATTCCTGGGCCGCTAACAGGGCGCCCCCGGTTCCGTTGAGCACCAATTGTTCGCAATAGGTGAGGTCAAGGCCGCGGGTGGCCTTAATCAGAGTTTCCTTCTTATAATTGACAACCAGGGCCTTTGGACCGGGAGGAAGGTTTTTCAGGATCTCAAGCAGGAGGGGAAGACTTCCCTCGAAGGGGGATTTTGCCGGTACCAGGGGCAGGAGCGTTTTGTTTCCCTCGAATTCTTTCATGCGGCTGCCCCTTCCTGCAGCTAAGATCACTGATGCGGTTTCCGTGTCCTTTTCCATGTCTCCCTCGCTTATCCTTTTCTTAGCAAAACACAATGACGGAAGCAAGGGCGTTTCAAGGTCTTCACCAAAAGCAGCTAATTTCTTGCCTTACAAATAAATATTTATTATGCTATCTGATAAAATTTCTTCTGCTTAAGGCGGACAGGAAAGATTTCCGGGAGAAGCATATGGCTGAAAGAAGAGGCAGAATACTGTTGGGGAAATTGGGAGAGGGGCACAAGGAGGCCCAGCTCAATTTGGCCAAAAGTCTGGGCAAGGCGGGTTTTGAGGTTATTTACACGGAACTCAAGGAGCCCGAGGCCATAGTCAGATCAGCCCTCCATGAATCCGCAGACCATATAGGGATCACCACGTTGCAGGGGGCCGACATACAGGCATTTGAGGAAATTATCCGGCTTTTGAGAGCGGAAAATGCCGGTTATATATCGATTACGGCGGGTGGTTTTCTGGATGATGAAGACATCGACCGGATCAAAAAAATGGGTGTGATGGCCTTTTTTCCCAAGGGCACCACCTTTGACGAAATAGTTGAGTGGTCCCGGGAAAATATCAAGATTAAGCAATCGTAGTAACTCGACGACTGAATACAGGAGAACCTTAAGTCAACCCTTTAACTCAATAGCATCGGGGGCAGGGGAGTAACCGTCAGGATAACAATATCTCCAGCGGAAAACCAAATACCATGCCAAAGGCAGGTCAAAATTCCAGATATCAAATCCCAAATAACAAATGGTTCGACAGGCTCACCATCCTGAGCGAAGTCGAAGGACAAATCACAATTACCAAAATTCGAAATAACAAACGGTTTTGATCATTGGATATTGTAGCTTTAGATTTATTTGTAATTTGGTGCTTGTGATTTGGAATTTAACCCCCAAAATTGTCATATTTCAGTTGTTAGTTTCAAAGCGCTAAAGTGTTACTACCTTGGAGTGAAAAGATGAAATATGGTGAAGATTTCATAAGGGCCTACCGTGCTTTCAGGGAATCGGTTGATTTTGGTACGGGCGGAATCCTCCCGGAATTAGATAGTCTAATCTGGTGTATGTTAGCGGGCGTGCCAGAGGTGCCGGCAGATGAGGATATGTCACCGGATGCACCCGTGACCGCCATTGACCAGAGGGTGGCAATACTGAAGGCCGTATTTGTTGAAGTTAACGGGGACCAGGGAGACGAATTCATCGACCGGGGCCTGATAAGGTATGACCGGGCAAGTGAGATGGCCAAGAAACTGCTGAAAGAAGAAGACAGCCCGGAGCCTGATTTAGATTAACCGTAATATTTTAGCTGTTTGAAAAATTGAGTAATATTGCAATTCCACTGCAAGGGTGAGGTGTTTTTCAAGGTGATATCTTAAAGCGCATGCCTGGTATTTGGGACATATTTTCGCAGAAACCTGAAAATCGGCCACATTCATACGCCAGGTTTAGATATTGCCTTGAAAAATGCCTCACCCTTGCAAAGAGCTAAAGTATAACGATTAACCTTATTTTATATTGACCTTTGAGGGCCAGGCTGATAAGTTGATAAGTGTAAGTTAAAGACAGGCATTTTGCAAAGGTCTCACCCCTTGATGACGCCGAGGGGTCTGAGCCGGGCAACCATATGGGCCAGACCAGCCTCATGGACCACTTGAACGACCTGGGAAATGTCTTTATATGCCTCTGGCATCTCTTCCTTGAGGGTCCTTTTCCCTCTGGATTGTACGAAGATCCCTTTATCCTCTAACTCGCGATGTATGGCTCGACCTTTTGCTTTCTTAATGGCCCTGGACCGGCTCAGGACGCGGCCTGCGCCGTGGCACGTAGAGCCAAAACTCTGGGCCATGGCCCCTTCGGCCCCACTGAGTATATGAGAATATGTGCCCATGTCACCGGGGATCAGAACGGGCTGGCCCACGTGACGGTACACTTCGGGCAGGAGGGGGTGCCCGGCGGGCAAGGCACGGGTTGCCCCTTTTCGATGAACGCAGAGCATGACCCGTTTTCCATCCACGGTGTGCGGTTCTATTTTGGCAATGTTATGACACACGTCATAAAGGAGCTTCATGCCTAATTCTTCAGGACTCATTGAAAGGGCCTTGAGCAGCGTCTCCCGTGTCCAGTGCATCATGATCTGCCGGTTGGCCCAGGCGTAATTGGCCGCGCATGCCATGGCCGCGAGGTAGCGCTGACCCTGGCCAGATTTCAAAAGAGCGCAGGCTAATTGTCTGTCAGGCAGTTCAAAGGGTTGTTTCCCGTCAAAGGCCGCTTTGCTCATTTCCTTTAGAAAGTCGTCGCATATTTGATGGCCGAAACCCCTGGAACCGGTATGGATGAAAACGGTGACCTGACCTTCGAAGAGATTATAGGCTTTGGCCTTTTCCGGATCATAGATTTTATCAACAACCTGGATTTCGAGGAAGTGATTACCGGATCCGAGGGTCCCTAACTGGTTTTTACCCCTTTTGACGGCCCGTTCACTCAGGAGAGAAGGATCCGCACCCTCTATTGCCCCGTGGTCTTCAGTCCTTTCCAGGTCTTCAGGGGTGCCGAACCCTTCTTTGACGGCCCAGGCAGCGCCTTCAACGGCTACCCTGGCCTCATCCTTTTTGGACAGGGAAATGGGGCCGGTAGATCCTACGCCGGTGGGTATATCTTTAAACAGGGCCGAGACCAGGTCTTTGATCATCGGTCGGATTTCATCGGCCCGGAGCATGGTAGTCATAAGCCGGCAGCCACAGTTAATATCGTAACCGACCCCGCCGGGAGAAACGATGCCTTCTTCCAGGTCAAATGCTGCAACCCCTCCGATGGGAAAACCGTAACCCCAGTGAATGTCGGGCATGGCCAGGGAGTGCCCCACGATACCCGGGAGTGTAGCAACGTTGGCCACTTGGACCAGGCTCTGGTCCTCCTGAACCGCTTTAATCAGTTCGGCGTTAGAAAAAACCATGCCGGGTACGCGCATGGGACCGGTCTTTGGAATGAGCCAGCGGTAGTCGTCGATTTTTTTTAGCTTGATGTCCATGGCTTCACCTCCTACAGATCGAAAATGATTCGTGCCTCCCAGTGATCACCCTTTTCCACGACTTCGATTTGATGATAGGTGACCGCTTTAATTTCATAAAGGATTTCATCAGTGTTCGGATCAAAACGGACTGTTTTTAGGGTCGCATCAAGACGGGACGGGGAAATGAAGTCAATCCCGATATTGGTGACCACTTTGTTTTCCCCCTCGAGAAGATAGAGTATTTCCCCGAGCCAGCGGACCATCAGGTCGGCTGAATCGCAACCTGCGACCGAGAGTTTAACGGTCCTGCTTTCCTTGGCAGGGTTTATCCTGACCATGAGATGTGTTATTGATCTGACGGCTTCCTTGAAGAGGTTTTTAAGATCTGTGCCGCGCACCGTTATGCCCAGATCTGCCGTATGGTCTATGATGCTGTATTCCGGTTTGTCCGAGTGCATGGGAGAATTTTAGCCGTTACCGTGAGAGATGTCAAAATGTTGTTAGTCATTGACGGAGGAAGAGAGAAAATGAACTGTGCCTTTTGTGGAGGAGAAATCAATCTTAACGATAGGGTGAGCAGAAACGATACCTGCCCTCATTGCGGCAGAGACCTTCGATGCTGCAAGCAATGCAAATTCTATGATCCTCATGCCTATAACGATTGCCGGGAAGTCTCCGCGGAACGGGTGGTGGATAAGGAGAGGGCCAGTTTCTGCGATTACTATGTCCCGGCAGGTTCGGCCCAAGGTAAAGTGGACACGAAAAAGGACGCGAGAAATGCCTTAGAGTCGCTTTTTAAAAAGTAAAGCGATTTGAAACTTGTATCCGGATGATATAATTTTTAACCTGTATAAACCGGAAGGTGGTCTGCAGGAATTTTTTTTAGCTCCGGATTTTTGCTGTCTTTTTCCGAAAGGACAGGACTTTTAATAGGCCAATCAATACCGATCGCAGTATCCCCCCAGAACACCCCATATTCATCGCCGGGCGTATAAAGGTCAGTACATTTGTAAATCACATCCGCGGTTTCGCTCAGCACGCAGAAGCCATGGGCAAAACCCTCCGGTATGTAGACCTGCTTTTTATTATTATCAGACAGACGGGTTCCCGTCCACTTTCCGAATGTGGGGGAGCCGTGTCGTATGTCCAGCGCAACATCAAAAATTTCTCCTGTGACAACATAGATCAATTTTGCCTGGGCATTTTTAAGCTGATAGTGAAGGCCCCGAAGGGTACCTTGCTTTGAATGGGAAAGATTGTCCTGAACAAATACCCGGTCTATTCTGCTGGCTGCATATTTTTTTTTATGGAAGGTTTCCATAAAAAATCCTCGATCGTCTTTGAACACGTCCGGCTCGATCAGAATAACGTCGGGGAGGGAAGTGTTAAGAAATATCATGGACATCCTTTTCTTCCTCCTTTTGTTCAATTATCTCCATCAGGTACTGGCCGTATTCATTCTTCAGCATATCATGGGCGAGGTTTTTTAGTTGTTCGCGATCTATATAGCCGAGACGGTAGGCAATTTCTTCAATGCACGAGATCTTGAGGCCCTGTCGATCCTGAATGGCCCGTACGTAACCGGTTGCCTGCTCTAAGGACTCATGTGTACCGGTGTCGAGCCAGGCATACCCGCGGCCGAAGAGTTCCACCCTTAGCCGGCCTCGGCGCAGATACTCTAAATTGACTTCTGTAATCTCTAATTCTCCGCGTGCCGAAGGTTTAAGACTTTCCGCTATTTTTACCACGTCACTGTCATAAAAATAGAGGCCGGGAACAGCATACCTGGATTTTGGCTGCTTAGGCTTTTCTTCGATCCCCATAACATTTCCATGCCGGTCAAATTCTACAACCCCGTAATGCTCCGGATCACGCACCGGGTACCCGAAAATAATGCCGCCCTTTTCAAGCTCAGTGCATCTCTTGAGTACGGTTGACAGCCTGTCACCATAAAAAATGTTGTCTCCCAAGATAAGTGCCACGGTGTTATTGCCGATAAATTCCTTGCCGATAATAAATGCCTGGGCCAATCCCTCGGGCTTAGGCTGTTCTGCATAGGAAAAGGAAAGACCAAGCTGGCTGCCGTCTTCGAGAAGATCCCTGAATCTGGGGAGATCATCAGGTGTTGAGATAATTAAAATCTCCCTGATGCCTGACAGCATCAGAACGGACAGAGGGTAATATATCATGGGCTTGTCGTATATGGGCATGAGTTGTTTACTCACTACCCGTGTGATCGGGTACAAGCGGGTACCCGAACCTCCGGCCAATATGATTCCTTTCATAATATCCAATCCCTTTCTTGAAAGTGTCTCATCCGTATTGCTCCTCGATCCAGGACTGATATTCCCCGCTCCTGACCCGGTTTACCCACTCCCTGTTATCAAGATACCATTGAATAGTCTTGCGTATTCCTGTTTCAAGAGACTCCTTGGGGACCCAGCCCAATTCCCGATTTAATTTGGTAGAATCTATGGCATATCTTCGGTCATGTCCAGGCCTGTCCTTAACGAATGCTATCAACTCTCTTCGTGACTCTTTATCTTCGGATTTCTGAATTCCATCCAGGATATCACATATCATTTCAACGAGACCGATATTCTCCATCTCATGGTTGCCACCGATGTTGTAAGTCTCACCCCTTTTCCCATGTTTCATTATTTCCCAGATTGCCGTACAGTGGTCCCTCACATAAAGCCAATCCCTGACATTCCGGCCGTCTCCGTAGATCGGCAGGGATTTTCCTTCGAGTCCATTGAGGATTATAAGAGGAAGCAATTTCTCCGGGAATTGATAAGGGCCATAATTATTGGAACAATTGGATATGGTAACCGGCAGGCCATAGGTCTTATAATAGGCCCTCACCAGATGGTCAGAGGCAGCTTTTGAGGCCGAATAGGGGCTGTTCGGTTTATAAGAGGTCTGTTCCGTAAAAAACCCCTCTTTTCCAAGGCTGCCGAATACCTCGTCAGTACTGATATGGTGAAAGAGTCCAAGGCGATCTTGATTTGACTTTGCCAGTTCCAACAAGACGAATGTTCCCACGATGTTGGTGCGGATAAAGGCGTCGGGATCTACGATTGACCTGTCCACATGGGACTCGGCGGCAAAATGGCAGATCGTGTCTATCTCATGCTCATCAAAAATACGGGCCATGTCCTCCCTGTCGCATATGTCGACCTTCTCAAAAATGTAGCGCTCAGGGAAATTTTTTTCAATATCTGTCAAATTCTCGGGATTTCCGGCATAGGTGAGCTTATCCACATTAATTATTCGTCCTTTAAAGTCTGAGTCTTTCAGGAGATACCTGACAAAATTGGTCCCTATAAATCCACATCCTCCTGTGACTAACATATTTTTCATAACTTAACCTCTTTGATTTTATTACCATAGCTTATCACACGTTAAATGTGAGTGCAAATATCATTGGCCCAAAGGGTGCAATTAAAGCTGCTGGTTCACCTCAAAAATCCCCCTAAACTCGCCAGAGGCGGGTAAGTCCCCCTTTTTCCAAATCAGCCACGTATTTTTGTTTTAAATATGACTAAAAGTGTCTAATTTATAATTTATTGCTTAACAAGAGGAACAATTTGCGTTATATCTATTTCGCAGTCTAAAGAGAGAAAGTGTAATTTCAAAGATTTCCCCCTTTTTCGAAAGGGGGGGCAGGGGCGATTTTAGATTGCAAACAAGATTGATGATCCCGCAAAAAATCAAAAATCCCCTTTTGGTGTTATTCAGGCCCCGCACCATATCCGGGGCCGGGGTGACGACTTTTACGAGACCATCACTTTTAAGTTCCCTGAAAAACTCGAAAAAAAGAAAAGGAGCATTTTTATGACATCTACAAATGAAAGCAAGTTTGCGGAGCAGGTTTTTGACATGACCGAGGCCCTTGAGAATGTGGGTGGGGACATGGATTTGTTAAAGGAAATTATAGAGATATTTTTGGAGGACTATCCCAATCAGATGAATCAGATCCGGGAAGGGATTTTAACAGGTGATGCCAAAGCCGTGGAGCATGCTGCCCATAGTCTGAAGGGTTCTGTGGCCAACTTTGCAGCTAAGCGGACATATGATGCGGCCTATCGCCTGGAGGTCTTGGGGAGAGAAGGAAATCTGGAAGAAGCGAATGAGGCATTGGGAGATCTCGAAAAGGAGATCGAGGCAATGAAAGACGGCCTGGATGCTGCAGTAAAGGGTGCCTGAAATGTACGGAACAAGGAGATGGCCTCATGGGTAAGAAGATATTAGTTGTTGATAACGACCTGCTGATGTTGGAGCTAATGAACAATCTGCTTGAAAAAGAAGGTCATGAGGTATTAACGGCACAAGACGGCATATCGGCCCTGGATATATTGGGGACCTATGTCCCGGACGTCATGTTTATTGACCTGGTGATGCCGAATATCGGCGGAAAAACTCTGTGCCGTATTATCCGCAAAATGCCGGAACTTAAGAACGCTTACATTATTATCCTTTCCGCCATTGCCGCTGAAGAAGAGGAGGATTTCACTGGATTCGGAGCAGATTTATGTATTGCAAAGGGCCCGTTTGAGGAGATGGCCCGGCATGTCCTTGATGCTATTGATCAATCGGATCAAAAGATTTTACCTCACCTACCAAGAGCATCAGTGGGGGTTGAAACAATACATGCAAGAGAAATAACCAGGGAATTGCTATCCGTCAAAAGGCATTTTGAGATCGTCTTGGAGAGTATGTCTGAAGGGATACTGGAGATTACCCCGGAAGCAAAAATAGTTTATGCCAACCCGGCCGCTTTCTCCTTGGCCGGCAAACCAGAGGAAGAGTTATTGGCCTCAAATTTCATTGACCTTTTTTCGTCACCAGATCGGCATAGGATCAAGAATCTTTTTGAGGGAGTGCTCAATGGAGCACAAACAATTTCCCTTGATTCGCCCGTAATGCTGAACGACAGGCAGGTTTCACTTTACCTCCAGCCCCTCAAGGACAAAGAGAGTAGGGCACTTGTTATTTTGAATGACGTGACGGATCAAAAACGCATGGAAGCCCGGCTTCTCCAGTCCGGGAAGATGGAAGTTGCCGGCACTCTCGCTGCCGGTATTGCCCACGATTTTAACAACCTGCTCATGGCCATCCAGGGAAACGTCTCTCTAACTCTTTTAGGCATGAACCCCTCACACCCGAATTATGAAAGGCTGAAAAATATTGAAAAACGGGTTCAAAGCGGGGCCAGGCTGACTGCCCAGCTTCTCGGATACGCACGGAAAGGCAGATATGAGATTAAGCCGGTCGATCTTAACCGGTTGGTAAAAGAAATAGCTTACACGTTCGGCAGGGTTAGAAAGGAAATCACGATTCACAGAGAGCTTGCTGAGGACCTGTTTACCATTGAGGCGGATCAGGGGCAGATGGAGCAGGCCTTATTGAACCTGTTTATCAATGCCGCAGATGCCATGCCTTCCGGCGGGAGCCTCTTCCTGAAGACGGGGAATACCACCCACGAGGGAATGAAAGGCCGGTTGTATGCACCTAAGCCCGGGAACTATATCCTACTGACAATCAGGGACACGGGAAGCGGTATGGACAATGAAACAAAGGAACGTATCTTTGAACCCTTTTTTACTACCAAGGAAATGGGAAGAGGCACCGGCCTTGGATTGGCTTCGGTCTACGGTATTATAAAGGGACATGGCGGATATATAGATGTCGAATCCGAGAAGGGTGTTGGCACGACTTTCAGTATTTATCTGCCCGCGACAAAAGCAGAGGTCAGTGCATATACAGAGGAAAAGGAAGGGCGCATTGAAGTCTCCCGGGGATCGGGGACGGTTCTTTTTGTAGATGATGAGGAAATGATTATCGATGTTGGCACGAAGATGGTGGAGGCATTCGGGTATGAGGTGTTAACGGCCAGGGATGGAAAAGAGGCAATAGAGATCTACAAGGTAAAAAGAGACAGGATTGACATGGTCATCTTAGATATGATCATGCCGGGATTGGGCGGCGGGGAGACCTATGACAGATTGAAGGAGATCAACCCCGATATAAAAGTGCTCCTTTCAAGCGGCTACAGCATCGATGGTCAGGCTAACGAAATACTGGAACGGGGTTGCGACGGGTTTATCCAGAAGCCCTTTAACATGAATCAGTTATCCCGGAAGATCAGGGAGATACTGGATAATTGATGCCTGGTGCGGGTAACGATTATATCGGTGGATGATTTTAGGAGGATTTTCCGATGGCTGGTAAGCCTACATATGAAGAAATGAAACAAAAGGTGAAAGAATTAGAGAATGAGGCCGATAGACGAGAACAGGCAGAGACAGCTTTGCGGGAGAGTGAGAGACAATTCAGGCAGTTAGCCGAGTCCTCACCTTTTGGGGTCACCATCACAAGACCGGATCTGACCTTTGAATATTTCAATCCGAAATTTACAGAGCTTTTTGGCTATACCATTGAAGATCTTCCGGACAAACAGACCTGGTTTGAAAGGGCCTATCCTGATAAAGAATACCAGAAACAGGTGTTTTCTGCCTGGAAGGCGGATGCAGTTAATGACTCAAAGGTCGGAGAAAGAAAATTAAGGGTTTTTACAGTGAGATGCAAAGACGGCAAAGACAAGATCATACAGTTCCGGGTTGTACTCTTGAAGGATGGGAGGCAACTTCTCACTTATCAGGACATAACTAACCAGGCGAAGGCAGAGGAGGCATTGCGGAAGGCTATGGAAGATGCCGAGGCCGCAAACGTTGCCAAGAGCGAATTTTTGGCCAACATGAGCCATGAAATTCGCACGCCCATGAACGGGATCATCGGCATGACCGATCTGGCTCTATCCACGGATTTGACCAAAGAGCAGCGGGAATACTTGGACATGGTGAAGATGTCTGCTGACTCCTTGCTCGCCCTTTTGAACAACATTTTGGACCTGTCCAAGATCGAAGCCCACCACATGGAATTGGAGGAGATCGACTTTGACCTTCGCACTGCCTTAGAGAATGCCTCTGACGCGCTGGCAGTAAAAGCCCATGAAAAGGGTCTGGAATTAGCCTGCCACATAAAGCCGGATGTGCCCACAGCCTTAGTCGGTGATCCCGTTCGATTACGTCAGATAGCCGTGAATTTAGGGGGAAATGCCATCAAGTTCACCGAAAAGGGAGAGGTGGTCATCCGTGTGGAGATTGAAAAGGAAGAGGATTCCTCTGTGTTTTTGCATTTTATGGTTTCGGATACAGGCATCGGGATTCCTCCTGACAAAGCGGAAAAGATCTTTGAAGAGTTCGCCCAGGCCGACGGGTCCACCACCCGGAAGTATGGTGGAACAGGGCTTGGCCTTTCAATCTCCAAACCGCTTGTGGAGATGATGGGTGGGCGCATCTGGGTGGAAAGCGAGGTGAGTTGTGGGTCCACCTTTCATTTTACGGCCCGTTTTGGATTAGGCCGGCCCGAGGTAAGGGGGGTGACGCGTGTTCAGGAACTGGACCTTTCCGGAATACGTGTTCTCATTGTGGATGACAACGCCACCAACCGTATGATCTTTCACGAAATGACCTCCTCCTGGGGTTTTATGCCCGAAGAGGCTGAGGACGGCGAGGAAGCCCTTGCTGAACTCTACGATGCCTTTGAAGCGGGAAGACCCTATAGACTCCTTTTGTTGGATGCCCAGATGCCGGGAATGGACGGCTTTGAGGTGGCAAGGAAGGTAAAGGATGCCCCATACGGGGCAGGTTTGAAAACCATTTTGGTCACCTCTTTAGGACGCAAGGGAGATGCTGCCCTCTGCAATGAGTTGGGCATATCAGGCTATCTGCTCAAGCCGGCGAAGCAGTCGGATCTCTTGGACGCAATCACGATGGCCCTGGGGCAACCGCCTGATGAGAAAATATCGCTGATTACTCGCCACACGGTCAGGGAGGCCAGAATCAGGCTAAATATCCTTCTGGCCGAGGACAATATCGTTAATCAAAAACTGGCCGTGAAGATGTTGGAGAAACGGGGTCACAGGGTAGTTATCGCCTCAAATGGCAGGAAGGCGGTGGATGCCTTTAAGGCGGAGCATTTTGACCTTATCCTGATGGACGTGCAAATGCCGGAGATGGATGGACTGACCGCTACGCGGATGATTCGAAACTTGAAACTTGAAACTCGGAACTTGGAAGGTCAAATATCCAGTATCAAGCATCCAGTATCCAGTATCCCTATAATTGCCCTAACGGCCCACGCAATGAAGGGAGACCGGGAAAAATGCATAGCGGCAGGAATGGACGACTACGTTTCAAAGCCTATAAAGGCGGATAAGCTTTTTGCGGTGATCGAAAAATTGGCCAATCGATCATAGAAACCGAGGGTAGGAGTCTCACCACGGGAAAAATATTTGACTAATGGCTATGAACTATTACCAAACGGAGATGAAAAGTGAAAGTTCTTATTGCTGAAGATGAGCCTGTCTCCAGGCGCGTGCTGGAATCCTTCCTGCGTAAATGGGGTTACGACGTCTTAGTTACATGTGACGGCAGCGAGGCGTGGGAGATTTTTCAGAAACCGGATCCACCAAATCTAATCATTTCGGATTGGATGATGCCCGATATGGACGGGCTTGAGTTGTGCCGTAAAATCCGTGGAATTGAAAGATCCGGTTACACCTACTTTATAATTCTAACGGCAAAGGGGAGAAAAGAAGATGTGATTCAGGGTTTCCAGGCTGGAGCGGATGACTTTTTGGTCAAGCCTTTTGACAAGGAAGAAATGAAATATCGAATCAGGATAGGTGAGCGGATTATCAGGCTGGAACAGCAGATACTTCATCTGGCAACCACAGACTCTTTGACCGGTGTGTTAATCAGAAGGGCATTTATGGAAAGGATAGAGGCAGAGATCCACAGGTCTGATCGGGAGAATGCTCCTTTTTCACTTATATTTTCTGACATTGATTTTTTCAAAAAAATTAATGATAATTATGGCCATCAGGTGGGAGATATTGTTCTTCAGAAGTTTTCCGGGGAATTGACCAAATCCGCAAGGCCATATGATTTTGTGGGACGATACGGGGGTGAGGAGTTTGTCGTCTGCTTGCCGGGCGTGGACAAGGTCCAGTGCCGGGTAGTTGCGGAGAGGATGCGCAAAAGGGTGGAGGAGATGAAAGTCATGCTGCCGGGCGGCTCGCAATCCGTCCGGATTACCGCCAGCTTTGGTGCGGCTTCTTTATCAATGGAATCAAAAGAAAATGCTGACTCACTCATCAAGCGGGCCGATGAGGCCATGTACAGGGCCAAGCTCGAGGGCAGAAATCGCGTGTGTATGGCAAGTGGAAATTGAGGAATCGAATGGATACAGCCGTTAGATCGAAAAAACCTTCCGGGAGACGCAAAAAGCTGGGTGAGTGCCTGGTGGAGGCCGGTCTTATAGACAATAAGACCTTAGCCAATGCCTTGGAAATACAGGGGGTCCAGAAAAAAAGAATCGGCCAGATCCTCATCGACATGGGCGTGGCCGACGATGGGATAATAGCCGGGGCCTTAGCCAACCAGCTCAATATCCCCCTGCTCCGTCTTGATAAAATTCAGATTCCAGAGAAGATCATCTCCTTAGTGCCCCATGAGCTTGCTGAAAACCATCTACTTATCCCCATCAAAGAAACAAGAAAAGGACTCCTTGTTGCTATGGCCAATCCGTTAGAATTCTATGCCTTAGATGACTTGCGCTTCGTTACCCAGATGGCCATAGATATTGCAGTAGCTCCGGAGGGGGACATTCTTGAAGCCATTGAAAGATACTATGCGAAGCAAGATTTGGATAGGAGTTTGGGTCTCGGACCAGGCATTGATGAAGAGATAGAAATCGTCCAGCAAAAAGAGGTAGAGGAGAAGGACCTCACGGATATTCAGGACCTACTGGAGCTTACGGAGCGTCCACCGGTGGTGCGGTTTGCAAATAGCATACTTGCCGATGCCATCAAGCTCAAGGCGAGCGATGTTCATATCGAACCGCAAAAGGCAGCTGTTATTATTCGCTATCGTATAGACGGCATCATGCGGGAGATCATGAAAACGGACAGGCACGTCCATGCCTCTCTGGTTTCCAGGATCAAGATTATATCCAACATGGA
>JAFDDR010000244.1 GCA_019310785.1 Deltaproteobacteria bacterium | reverse complement strand
TTTTGACAACTATCGGTGTCGGGAAAATATCTCATAACCCGGAGATCGCTGGTTCAAATCCAGCTCCCGCTACCATCTTAGCCACCCTGGAAATGGATATTCTTGAAAAGCTCAAGTAAAGGAAAGGCCGGGTCACTGAGCTAAAAGGGAGCAGGTTTTTGGTTTGAAGGGAAACGAAAATATTTATAAAATTTTATTTACCTAACGCAGCCAGAAACTCTTCGATTGTCAGTCCAGCTCGTGCAATAAGAGCGCGCAATGTCCCTCTGGCAACTTCCGGATGGTCGGGGACTGAAAGAGTCGCAAGGTGTCCTTCCTTCGTCAGTATAATATGACTTCCCCTTTGGCGGGCAATCTCCCAACCCAATTTTTTAAAGGCTTTCACAACTTCACGGGGTTTTAAGATTGGAACTTCTGGCATAAAGATCAGATTTTATAACTGCACTTCGATTTGTCTGACTGTCACTGTTAAAGGCATTCCCTTTGCAGCGCGAACCTGCATGCACTCCCTGATCGCTTTTTGAATGTTTTTCTCTGCTTCTCTCATTGTCTTACCTTGGCTGATGCATCCCGGGATCGAAGGACATTCAGCTATGAATATGCCATCTTCATCCTGATATATAGTAACAAAAAATTTCATCTTCCTTTTTCCTCCGCTTTCAAGGTTATTATGACAAACTTAAAACTTATTTGCAATCCAAAACCGGCAGAACGCACGCCCATCACAAGGCATTCTAAAGGCTTCTTCTAAGATCTTGGTCGCGGTTGAGAAAGACAACTATCGCTTTCTAAAGTTAAGAATTTCCTTTTTGTGCTTGCTATAAATCTTTCCCCATTTTCCTCAATTTTCACCCGCTGACATTCGAGAATAAAAGTATCACAACGAAATCAGCAAAGTCAATGACTCCTCCAGATCCTCGGCTGCCATAAGGAGTTCGTGCTGGACATGATGAGGCGGAGGTGGACGTTGAAACCTGTGTACCGCCAGCAGAGAATCTTCTGAAGCAGGGAGAAGACCTCATGGGTGAAGATTTCTTGGATAACCTCGTCATGGAATTTCGTTTCGGCCCAGTTGGCACCCCAGCCGAGATGGACTTTGAGCGGAACCCTCAGTGGATAAACGTTTTCCATCCTCTCCTTGACAATGGCTTCTGTTTTTTCCACTTCTGATTTCAAGTCAGTCGTTATTTATATCCTCAATCTTGTATCCCTGGTTAAGTTGAAGGGCTTTGTCAAGAGTCTATTTCCTCAGGAGACAGGCCCTGTGAGCACGGATGTTACAATGGAGCCTCTGTTCCATAAATATAAGCTGACACTGCGGGAGCAGCAAGTCGTCCGGCTGATCTGCAGCGGGAAGAGCAGCAAGGATATCGAAAACGAGCTTTTTCTTTCTCCGCATACCATAAAAGAATATATCTACCGCATTTATAAAAAGACAGGCGTGAAAAATCGCGTGCAGATGGTCAATCTGTTCCGCGGACAGTAATTCAGATAACTGAATACTCTATAAATACTTTCAGTAAACCATTTCTCTCAAATAACGTCTATGTAAGTAAACACCTCTGAAGGAGAGTTTAGCAATGTTAAAAAACTACCTAAAGGTCGCTCTCAGGAATCTTTTTAAACACAAGGCTTACTCATTCATCAACATTTTCGGCCTGGCGTTGGGCATGGCCAGCGCTGTCCTTATCCTGCTGTTCGTGCGATACGAGCGAAGCTATGACCGATTCCATGAAAACGTCGATCGTATCCAACGCGTCGCCGTACGTGCCATGATCGGCAATACCAAGATCCGGCAGACAAACACTCCGGCCATCATGACACCAACATTGCTCGAACACTACCCCGAAGTGGAACGCTCCATCCGCTTCCTGGATTCCTTCGAGGGTGTGACAGTCAAATACGGCGACATGGTGTTCAATGAATACTGGGTGTGCGCTACCGATGCCGATTTTTTCAAGGTGTTCACCTTTCCCCTTACAGCCGGCGCTCCAGAAACCGCTCTTCAGGAACCCAACACTGTCGTGATCTCGGAGACCATGGCCCAGAAATACTTCAAAGGGGAGGAGGCCTTGAATCAAACCCTGAATATCGACGGCCTCGATTTCCGCGTCTCAGGGGTGATGGCAGACTTCCCGAAGAACTCTCACTTTCACTTCGACATGCTGCAGTCATTAAATACCTTCAAGGACCGCATCACAAACACCAATTGGTTCAACAACAGCTTCCAGACTTATCTTTTGTTTCATGAGGCCTCCTCTGCGGCCTCTCTCGAAGCTAAATTTCCTGAAATCGTCCGCAACTATGCCACCGCCGGTCAGGATTACGATGCCTGGTTGTCACGCGGGAACTATTGGGAGTACTACCTCCAGCCCTTGACCGACATCCACCTCCATTCCGACCTGAACGGCGAGTTCCAGGCAAATGGGAATTCGGCCTATGTTTCCGCGTCGTTCTTAATCGCGCTCTTCATCCTTCTGATCGCCTCGGTCAACTACATGAACTTGGCCACGGCCCGCTCGGCCAGCCGGGCACGGGAAGTGGGCATTCGAAAAGTGGTGGGCTCCACACGCGGCCCCCTGCTGCGTCAGTTTCTGGCCGAGTCACTGGCCGTCTCTTTTCTGGCACTTATTATGGCCTTAGGCCTTGTGCACCTTTTGCTTCCAGCCTTCAGGGCTCTCACAGGGAGGGCTCTCTCCATGCCTTACCTGGAGGATCCTGTGGTCATCCCAGCCCTTCTCGGTCTGGCCCTGGTGCTCGGCATCTTTTCCGGCTCCTATCCGGCATTCTTCTTGGCTTCGATCCGACCCATAAAAGCCTTGCACGGCCGCTACCAGGCAGGGTCAAGGAACTCGCGCCTGCGTAACGTTTTGGTCCTGGTCCAGTTTGCCATCTCCATTTTCCTTGTGGTGGGAACCCTTGTGGTCAAGCAGCAGACCGAATTCATGCGAAGCCAGAATTTGGGTTTTGACAAGGAACACGTCGTCGTCCTCAAAACTCCGGTTCCTCTGGGTGAACGAAGCCGTACATTCAAGGACCAGCTTCTGACGCTACCCGAAATAAGTGCCGTGTCCGGTTCCAGCACGACTCCTGGACGCTCATTCCGCAACTGGAGCTGTCGGGCCGAGGGCCTGGACGAAGGTATCACACTTAACATATGCGTATGCGACGAAGGCTACTTGGAAACCATGGGACTTGAGATGGCAGAGGGGCGTTTTTTTTCCCGTGAATTTTCCACAGACGAGAAAGCTATTATTGTCAATGAGGCGGCAGCCAAACTCATCGGATGGGATGATCCCATCGGTAGGACCATCGCCTTTAGCTCTGAACTAACCTTCACCGTCGTGGGGGTTGTAAAGGACTACCACTACGAATCGCTTCATCAATCAGTGCGCCCAGGGGCATTGATGGCACAGCCCGGCATTTGGGGGATCCAGGAAGATTATATTTCGGCCAGAATCCAGCCGGGCGACATCCCCCGCACTCTAAGCCGCATCCGGAATGTCTGGGACACTTTTATGATGGGATACCCCTTGGAGTATTCATTCCTGGATTCAGACTATAACGCTCTCTACCAGAACGAGGAACGCACAGGACGTATCTTTACCGTGTTTGCTGCCCTGGCAATAGGGATTGGCTGCCTGGGACTTTTGGGGCTGGCCTCTTTTGCTGCCGAACAGAAAACGCGGGAAATCGGGATACGCCGCGTGTTGGGCGCCAGCACAGGTGGGATCATGATGCTGCTCTCCCGAGACCTCCTCCGCTGGGTTGCCCTGGCCAACTTGGTGGCCTGGCCACTCGCCTTTTTCGCCATGAAAAGCTGGCTGCAGAATTTCTCCTACCGCATCGATCTCAGCTGGTTTTTCTTTGTATTTGCCGGCCTGGTCACGCTTTTTATCGCTTGGTTCAGCACAAGCTTCCAGGCTTACAAGGCAGCCAACACGGATCCGGTGAGCGCGCTCAAGCATGAGTAGCTTTCATCACAGAATCTCATTTTCACGATGATAAAAGATACACTAGATTTCTTCTAAAGATTTTGTGGGTGAATAAAATCCTGTCTCTATCATTTTTGCTAGGATAAGATTGCCCTCATGCAGATCGATTATTCCATGCTTCACAGCTTTCTTGAGGATACCGACGGTTCCGGTGAGTTTCACTTCTAATAATCCGGCTTCTCTCCTCGCCGCCCTATCATCACAGGCGAAGGTATATCCTCGGGATTTCGCCGCTGCAATGCTGGATGCCTCACCGAGCCCGAGGGAGATAGAAAGTGTCTCATAGAGAGATTTCTCTTTTTTTGATCTCACCACAACTTCCTTAAGCCACCCATCTCTCAAAGCGTCTTGGATTTTCACCAAGTCTTTATGTCCTTGTTGAATACCTTTCATAATCTCGGCAGACACAAAATTTGTTATGTACGCGGATTGGCTGTAAAAGTTCTCCAAAATAAGAAGAGAATCGGAGAGAGTAAAATTGGAAATGCAACAGCAGTCGAAAATGGTTTCAAGCATTCTCAGAGTCTTGGGTCAAGTTATGAAGATCCTGAGACTGGATGAGGATTCCCTGGTCCTTCAGGTAATTTCGGGCACTGACTGGATCAAGTCCTAATACTTCTGCTAGTTTCCCCAGACTTATGAATCCCTCGATGTAAGCACTGACTGCGACCTGCCTTCGATGTTCGAGTCTATCCTTTTTTTTATAAACGACATCGAGAGCATCTCTTACCAAGCCGCCGAGAGTCCGTCCCTCTCTTTGGGCATAGCGCTTCAACTTTTTATGCTGATCGTCACTGAGCATGATGTTTGTTCTTTTCATGAATTTTCCTATATGTGTAACAATATGTGTATACTAAGGTTTTTCTGTCTGGGTGTCAACACCTATTGTTTAGCGAAGCGAATCAGAGTTGGATATAATGTCCTTAAATGAGGACAATAGACAAACTGTTTCCTAGACCTGCAATCAACTCATAATCCATTTAAAATATAGGAATTTGGTTTTTGGGATGGCATTAAATCTCGCACAATTTTCCCCAATTTTCATCATCTGACATCCTAGAATGAGCTTATCACACCGAAAC
>JAFDDR010000243.1 GCA_019310785.1 Deltaproteobacteria bacterium | reverse complement strand
GGCACTACTCTCGATCCTCGGCTTTTGCTTTTTATGCAAGGTTAATGGAATTGGCCATAATGATAGCGAAGGGACCGATGATCGCATCTACTTCGGGGCATGTGCAGCAAATGGCATTTTCGCCCGTTGACCCTTTGTTGGCGCCTGCCTTCAGCATCCGGGAGGTGGCAATGGAATTTGTCCCAAAGGCCAGGATCTCCAGTTCACTGCCAATAGCATCCCTCAGACGTTTGATGATGGTGGCGCCAATGCCGCCACCCTGTCCATCCACGACCATCAAAATCACAGACTTACCTCAAAAGGAATTGGAAATGTTGGTTTATTATCTCTTCCTTGCTTAGAGCATCTCAAATACTATCTTCCTTTTAGTATTATCATAGAGCTTGAGCCTGGCCTTTAGTGTCTTTTGCTCGCCAAAGATACTGATAAGCTTGACCTCATCCCCCTCTAATTTTACGAGATCAACACTTTCCAGGAACATTTCTTCTTCCCCATCTTTCAAAATAAATGCATGGGCTTCACACATGGAAAACCTCCCCGTTGAATGATAGCCATCGAATTATTCAAGAGCCTTTAATGCATTGCGCAAACATTCGGTGCCTTTTGCCGTCATTTCTATCATTTCCCGGACATGCTTCGAACTCTCAATTTTCCCCGCCTCCTCTAATTGTTCGGCAGACATTTCGTATTCCTCCTGGTGATGATCATTGTGCGTGATCCAATTCTCCAACCTGATTCTTGCCTTTTCAATAAAATCCATGACTAAAGCCTCCTGTTTTCTTGATACGCCGTAACTTCTCAATAAGTTCGGGCGATGAGGCTTTATGGTGGAGAATTTGTCCCCACCATGAAGCTTGGCCGGAAACTTTAATAGCTTACCGTGAAGGTCAGAAAAAATCCCCGTGGGTTTGCCGTTCTCAGGGAATCCCCTGACTCATAAGCAGGATACCTTTTATCAAAAATATTGGTGATATCCAGGCCAAGTGAATAAATTTTATAGTTGTATCCTAACTGGGCGTCACATACCCAATAGTCAATAGTATTTCTTCTAAATCCGGCAAAGTTAGCCGGATAGGCCCGTGTCAGGCCTTCTCCCACATAACGTGCGTCAAATCCTGCAAAAATGCCCTGGGGAGGCGCCCATTTAACTCCGAAGTTGAAAATCCAGTCAGGGACCCTGTCAATATCTGTTCCACTGTAGTCAACGCCATTATTGATATAATTTTTGTATTCCCCTTCTGTATAGGATACAGTGCTGTAAAACTCCAGATTATCAATGGGATAAACATTTAATTCCAGCTCAATCCCCTTGCGCCGGGTATCGCCTTCATTTTTCCTGTCACCGGTCACAGCGTCTGTTACGAATTCATCATCAACATCTAAAATAAATCCTGTCAAAGTGGCCTTAAACTTATCGATCGGATTGAGTTTAAGGCCCAATTCATATTGCGTATAATATTCAGGCTCCAGGTCTGGAAACATAAATTTGTCATTTCCATTAGGTAACCTAAAGCCTTCCCCATAGGTGCTGAAAACCGTATAGCCGATAAAAGGTGTGAATTCCAGGGCGGCCTTGGGACTAAAGATATCCTCATCATCCATATTAGTATTTGCATTTGTCAAATGATTCTCCAGATGTCCTTCCATATGGTCGTATCGGCCTCCAAGGGTGATTTTCCATGCCTTGTGTGGTTTGAACTGGTTTTGAAAAAATAATGAGAAAGTATCAATAGTAGAATCGCCGAGAACCGTTGCCTGCTCACGTGCTGTGCGCACAAGGCTCGGGTTTCGGTATTTCCGGGTTTCAGTCAGTTCCCTTTGTCCATCAGCGCCCAGGGTCAGACTGTTTTCCATGCTACCAAACTGTGTGTTCCATATGTAGCTGAGGCTTCCTCCATAAATTGTCCGATCATAGGATTCTTCTTCAGCACCTCTTGTCAGATCCGGACGGCGGTCTCGATAACGGGTAAAATCATGGTGGTAGCCATAAAACATAAAATT
Source organism: Deltaproteobacteria bacterium (assembly GCA_019310785.1). Taxonomy (GTDB): domain Bacteria; phylum Desulfobacterota; class DSM-4660; order Desulfatiglandales; family Desulfatiglandaceae; genus JAIOSR01. Next base: position 3,167 of record JAFDDR010000243.1, on the reverse strand, counting down.
CAGAAAAGATTCGTCTGTTATATCGTAGGTTAGATTTCCACTTCCTCCGTAACGGTTTTTTTCACCTCCGGCAAGGTCTTTGGCGCTCCAGTAGTCCCCTGCATCATATTGAGCTCTAGTGAGATATTCAGGGGCATCCCATTCGGAGGAATTAAAATTTAAAGCGATGGACCCTGTTAAATCTTTTGTAAAATCATATGTGAATTTTCCAGTGGCATTACCCCTCAGCCATTTTGTATTATCCGTTTTTCCATCCCTATGGTAAAACTCCACACCAAACACCTTCTTAAAGTTTTCATCTTCATGCCCCGCTGACATGGCAAATCGCTGGGTGCCCCAACTGCCGGCGCCAAGTTTATATAAACCGAAATTGCCTCTTCGCTTTGTAACGATGTTAACCACGCCTGCTCGGGCAAATTGGCCATAGAGGGCAGAAGAGGGACCCTTAATCACTTCCACATAATCGATATCTTCCGGTATGATTAGATTAAAGTCAGCATACCCATCTCCGTGGGAGGTTGATTCATTAATAGGGACTCCATCCACAAAAAGGGCTACTCCCGTGTTATGCCCCAGTCTCAGGCCACGCATCACAAAACAGCTCGCTGTCTGTCCCTGGCTATAATCCTGAATGGCCACTCCAGGAACCCTTTCCATGATATATAACGGCTTATCCACATTATAATTTTTTAAGTCCTCACCGGTTATTATCGTTGAAGAAGGTGGCGGCGGAGAAATCTTGCCGGATTTTGCCCTCACGGTTATTTCCTCCAGCCTAAGGACCTTGCTCGGCTCAGCAGCCTTTGCCTGACTCTGAAATAATATGACAAAGAGCATTACCAAAAGGTTTAGAAGTCTAAAAACGGTGTTATATTTGTTCAACATTATTATCTCTCCTTATCTTCAATGAATACTTTTTATGGAAATCCCGCAGAATACTCCGCCCTGTGGGCGGGAATGAATGTGGAGCAGGGGAAAGGGGGATGCAATCCCCCTCCTTGCATTTCAAGATGCCCCACCCTGTGGGCGGGGTAATTCACTTTGTATGTTTACTTAACTTCAAAGGTTAAAGTGGCTGAAAACTTATTATAATCGCACTCATCGGAATCCGGATAGGCTTCTTCGTGCCCTGTCGTCATCAGCCAGATGCCCGATTTGAGGATTTTTATTTTTGCTATCCCCTCTGCTGTAGTCTTTGTTGTATAAGCAAAAGCGGCTTTCTCAGTGGAAAACCCTAAATATGTCGCATATACAGGGGTATAAGAGAGCGGTTTTTTCTTATAAAGGACTTTTACGGACAAATATCCCCCTTCAGCTAGGCCGCCGGGATCTGTTAGTGGAATAATCTCAAGGTCATGGCCAAGCACCTTTGAGAAGATTTTGCCTCCTGCTTTCCCCACATTCACTATGGCCTTGGTGTACTTCTCGGAATAAGTGCATTTGATAACGTTTTTCAGGCCTTTTTTTGAGTGACCTCTTTTGTATCCCTCAGTGGTCTTGGTAAAGAACCCCCCTTTTTTCTTCGCAACTACTAAATATGTTCCTTCCTGATCTAGCGGTTTGTCTCCCTTATACTCCACATCGGAATAGCGTTTAATTCCTATTTTCTTGCCCTGAGGGGCCAATATATAAATTTTTTCCAGGTCTTCACCGGGCATAAATTCACGCGCTGGCAGATGATGTCCGTATCCCAGGGTGAGTGTTATTTCCTCACCCAACTGCGGTGTGTAATCTCTTATCTCTAACCACAGATCATGAGCACTTGCCTGGTAACATGTTATTCCCAGAACTAAAGCAATGCACAAACCCAGCATCCCCAATTGTTTTGTAAAAATCTTCATTTATTTCTCCTCCTTTGATATTTGATAAATGTTAGAAAAATTGTTTTCAGAGTTGGTGTCCAGAATGAATCTGAATTAACAGGGGGAATACTTCAATGGTAAAAAGAATATTGAAGTATATTGAAGTATCCCTCATACCGGGGGACTTCATCCCTGGAGGGCAGCCGGATTTCCTTTGGCGAGGAAGGCTGCCCTCCTTTTTGTTATAAGCTTCTTATGTCAATCTGTTAGTGAATTTATCACTTGTGTGAAATCACCTCCTTTCAACCCTTGCTCAATAAAAAAAGCCAGAAACGCACTACCGGATTTCGCTCCCGGTCTGGCCTTCCTGGCTTATTGTTTTAGGTCTTATTTTTGAGTAAAGTACTGGCTAAAATCGCAATTTCTTATTGCGTATTTAATTTGTAGTGTTACTTACATTTCTTGCCATCCATTTGTCAAGAAAAATACATTATCTTTGTGCAGTGTTCATCACGTAAGCTCAAACACGATTGTCAACTCTAAAGGTATTGATCCTGCGAACAGATTCGCCGGGGGTCTCGGGAAGGGTGATGCCTTTTGAACGGCCCTGAGAGCTGCCTGGTCCAGGGCCTTGTTTCTTGAACTCCTGACAACCTTCAGACTGATTAACCTGCCGTCGGATGCAATCACAAAGCCGACAACGGCACGGCCCTCAATCTGTCTGACCCTGGCCGCAGCAGGATATTCTTTATAACGCTCTATCCTGAGCCGCACCATCTCAAAATATTCATTGGAGGTTATGTAGTCGCTCGTTTCTTCCCGTATTCCGGAATCCCATGCAGCGATTTCCAACCGCGCATGGTCCGGTATGTCCGGCATGCTGATCCCTTCTACCAGGCTGTCCGGCAGATCCGTGTCTGCCTTTTGTCCGGCATGCTGATCCCTTCTACCAGGCTGTCCGGCAGATCCGTGTCTGCCTTTTCGATCTTCAAAGGTTTACGTCTCGGGATGACTCTTTTGAGCACCTTCAGCCTTTTGACATCATGCGGCTTTACAACCATTTTGGGCCGTAAGCGTGGTCTCGGTATGCTTCTTGATGGCGGTTTCGAAATATCCCTGAGAGTCAACTCGATATAGGTCAATGCGCTCGACTTATAAATCCCGGCAACATGCATGAATATCATTAGATGAATGCCAAAAGAGACACCGATCAGGCCGCGCAGCAACCAGTTGGGTTTTATTTTGTTTTTCGACACGGATTTCACGGATTTCACGGATTAAATTTACTTATCAAATACTTTTCTCTTCACCTGTACTGAATGACCGAAATTTATGAGCAAACCTACCTCTATACCAGTCGCTTTC
>JAFDDR010000242.1 GCA_019310785.1 Deltaproteobacteria bacterium | reverse complement strand
GACACGGATTTCACGGATTTCACGGATTAAATTTACTTATCAAATACTTTTCTCTTCACCTGTACTGAATGACCGAAATTTATGAGCAAACCTACCTCTATACCAGTCGCTTTCAAATAATTAACAAGTTGAACTTCGTGGATTTCGGCCAACTCTTTAACCGCTTTCAGTTCAAGTATGACCTTGTCCTCAACAACGATGTCTGCCACATATTCTCCAACAATTTGATCCTGATAATAGACTTTAATGGGCATCTCGCTACTCGCTTCCAAGCCAACTCTCTTCAATTCAAGCATAAGAGCATTCTGATAAACTTTTTCAAGAAAACCAAAACCTAAGATATTATGAACTTTATATGCCGCCTTGATTATTTTTTCGGTAAGGTCAGAATATTTCATAGCAGCTCCTTATGGATGTTAGACAGGGATTCAAAATATTTTGCTTGTAAAAATCCGCGTCATCCATGTCTAAAATTTCTTTTCCGTGGCCAGACAGAGTCTTGCGGCACCTGCCGCCTTGGCCACATCCATCACCTTGACCGCCTTATTGAGAATCACGGCCCGATCTGCCCTGACCACAACCAGCTTATCCTTCCTCTCGCCGATCATTTCCTTGAGCCGATCAAAAAGACCGGCAAGCGAAACCTCCTGATTTTCCAGAAAGGCCCGCCCGTCTCTATCTACATAAACCGTGATCTCCTGTTCTATCTGGGGTGCAGAGGCCCTGGCCTGGGGGAGTTTTATCTTGATGCCCTCGTCCACCATAAAGTTGGTGGTCAGCAGAAAATAGATCAGGAGCAGGAACACAATATCAATGAGGGACGTCAGCGGCATCTGTATCTGGATCCGGTTTCTTCGTCTATGATGAACAAGCATAACAGCTCCTTTCAGGACCGCCTTCCTAAAGCCTTGATGAACGTCACTGTCCCGTCCTGTAGCTGGGCCTCATATTTGTCCACACGGGCGATGAGGTAACTGTGGGCCACAATGGTGGGAAGCGCCACGGCAAGACCCAGGGCAGTGGTCAGCATGGCCTCCCAGATTCCTCCTGCAAGCACGGCCGCATTAACCTTGCCCCCCATTTGCTGGATCACCATGAATGCCTTGATCATGCCGAGCACCGTTCCCAGAAGACCTAACAACGGAGCGATGTTTCCAATGGTAGCCAGGGCCTGGAGATAGCGGGAAATGTCTCTCACCTCTTCGTCTGTAGCATGAACAATTACCGTCTCCAAGGTTTCCCGGTCTTGATCTTTGACCTCCATTGCATTAACCAGAATTCGTCCCATGGGCGAATCGCTGCTGCCGGCTAATTCGTATGCCTGTTGATCCTCGCCATTTTCTATGTGCCTCGCGATCTTTTTCACCAGACCATCGCCCCGAATCCGTACCCTCGCAAAACGGATCAACCTCTCCAGAAAAATGGCTAAGGCCAGTACGGAACACAAAATAATGGGGTATACAAGAACGCCACCTTTTGCCAAAAACTCAATCATACTCTCCCCCTCTCATTTTCTCACCTGCCCACCTGCTATCTCCTCAACATCCGGTTTTCCATCAAAATTCAGATCCTTGGCGCGTTTGACCAGGGCTTCGGACTCATCATAATCTTCCCAAAGGTCAGGCCTGCCATCGCCATTTGTATCCTCTTCCACTGCAGCCAATCGACCCCCTTGATAGTAGTACCAGGTATCCACCCTGCCATCCGCGTTATGATCCTTTTCCGCCCGGATCGCCTCTTCGGCCTCGCTGTAAAACCAGGTGATATTCAATCTGTCGCTTTTCCCATCTTTCTCTTCACTCTTCCGAAGCCTGCCCTTTTCATCATAGTATTCACTCAAATCAAGACTCCCATCTCCATCTTCATCAACTTCCTTGAGCCTCAAGACGCCCTTTTTGTAGAAATAGCGCACATCCACAGATTTATGCCCATCCTGGTCCAGTTCCATCACCACGGACCATCCGGGCCGATTAAACCATTGCGTGATCTCAAACCGACCGTCCTGGTCCCGGTCCCTGACAAGCTTTACTTTTTCTCCATCCCTGTAGAAGACCTTCAGGTCGACCTTTCCGCTACCTCCTTCGTCTCTTTCCAATCTAATGAGGCGTCCACCCTTGTAATATTGCCACATGTCCGTTCTACCGTTCAGGTCCGTATCGCTTTCTACTCTCTCTTTTTCTCCTTTCCCGCTGAAAAATATGCTCATATCCGGTTTTCCATCCCGGTTTTTGTCCTGTGTCTGAAGGTACATCTTGCCTTTTCGAAAAAATGATGAGGTTTCCATGTACCCGTCGCCGTCGGCATCTGTTTGCGCTTTAACCGGTTCACCCTTGCAATAGGTCCGGATCCTGTCTATCCGTCCCGTGTGCCCGGTGTCCTCCTCAATTCTCTCAGCCAAGCCTTGAGCGTCAAAATGACAAAAGAAATCCTTTTTTTCGTCAAAGTTGGTGTCTTTCTCCTGATAAACCGGTTTTCCCTTCTTGAAGCGGGTAAGAATGTCAAAGGATCTGTCACCATTGGTATCTTTTCGCTGTTCAAAGGGAAGGTCATCCTTAAACTTTGTAATGATCTCAAACCACCCATCCTGATCAATGTCCTTTTTTCGCTCAACTAATTTTCCCTCGACATAAAAACGGATCTCTTCCATCTTTCCATCCCTGTCCAGATCGTGACGGCTCTCTTTGGGAAGGCCTTCAGAGTCATAAAAAGTGATCCTTTCCACCTGCCCATCACCGTCATCATCAACTTTTCTCTCGACGGGTTTACCTCCCATGTAAGTTTGCCAGATATTCACATTACCATCTCCGTCCGTGTCTTTAGTGGAACTGAGCAACTTTCCTTCCCTGAAGTGGTAAACGATGTCAAACAGGCCATCTCCTGTGGTATCTTTTTGGATCTTCAATGGCCGTTCCTGGGGGTCAAAGTCTATTATTTGGGCAACCTTTCCGGTATCAATTGAGGTCCGTTCATGCCGGATCCTTTTTCCTGCCTCAAAATAGTCCCGGTTATCAATCTGTTGGTCATGATTCATGTCTCTTTCGATCCTGATGACTTTCTCATTCTCATAATACTGGAAGCGGTCCATAACACCGTCAGCATTGCTGTCGATCTCCAGCCTGGTGATTTTTCCCTTTTTATCAAAGTGGGCAATCTGGTCTATTTTTCCATCTTTGTTTGTATCTTTTTTAATCACCTCCCCGTTTGCTGAGACCGCCTCAAGCTGGAAAGGGCTGAACGCATTTAGCAAAACCAAAAAGGAAAAGACATAATACCGGATGCTGATCCCAAATAATTTATCTTTGCGTGAACCGGGAAGCGACATTAATGATCTCGTAAAAAGTCGTATATCGAGTTTCTGATGCTTATAATCACCTGATATTACTAAAAGCCATTTTTTATTTTTGCGTATTTTGCGCTTGTCGGAGCGTAGCGTAGATCCCGCTATCGGGGCCCGCCGTTTTTCTAGCGGGTCCGGCGGGCCTTTTCTTGCCCCGTTAAATGCCTTTGTGGTTTTATTTAACCGGGGTTCGGCTATGTAAACATCAGACTCTCACAAAAAAAGCCACAAAGACAATACAGGCTTCAGTCCTGTAACCTTCGTGGCTTTATCCTTACAAAATTTCTCACCCCGCCTTCAGCGGAGGTCGAAATGACAACGTGGGCTCAACTATTACTACAATTAAAGCTAAGATTCAGTCTTCCCGCACCTTCGTGGTGCATTCAAAATGCATTATTAGCGAAAAACAGCCATTGTGTCAATATATTTTAAACATTGCCTTTTTTAGCCCAATGGCAAGGCAATGTGGTGACCAACACTTCTACTGAACACGTACTTCCCCAAAAAATTCCAAAAGACCGCGAGAGAAATACGTTCCAGTGATTTTGTCCACAGGAAAAGCATGATTTTATAAGAAAATCTATCTCTTTGCATCAAAACGTGATGACAAATATTTTAATGTGCATCAAAACGTGATGACAAATATTTTAATGCTTCACATGATATTGGGATGTTCCGTATATTTTTTGCCTTACCAAACATTATCCGGCTTTATTTCACTATAAGAATTGCGGTATGATTTAAAGAACTAAAGTTCAAATGACACAAAAAGGCCTCTGCCGTGAAACTAAAAGCGAAAAACTGGCTCTATATAAGGAGTTTTTCAGCATCTTTCAAGTAATTGCATAACTCATGATGAATTGAGGTTTCAAATGACGAAAAAAGAACTGGAAAGAGATATAAAATTGCGATTTAACATGGATTTATGCCATTTTTTCAGAAATAAAATAGATAAGGAAAACCTCTTTGACTATGAAATCGCCCATATCCTGAATGTCAACAGAAAGTGGATTGCAAGGCTC
>JAFDDR010000241.1 GCA_019310785.1 Deltaproteobacteria bacterium | reverse complement strand
TCTATCTTCAGAAGAAGTTTGATGTTAAGCCCGATGCGGATGATACTATTATTTCCTACCTTTATCAAAACGGAATGCTCATCAGGGGAGAGGACATTGAAAAGCAGGAACGGGTTGTCCTGAAATCAAAATCAGACCGCATATTGAAGTTCTTGGGCCAAAAAAGTGCGGAGATCGATGCGCTTATCTGTGAACTCCCCGGATATATCGGCTCAAGGGTGCGGAAGGATTAATCAGGATGTAACGGCATGGGATTTCATCTTCATGGTTTTCTGACCAAAGAGGCTGAATTTCATCCATTCAAAGCTAAACTTCATTAGATCCACATCATCATTGGCCAGTTTCTCTTTCAGATCTTCGTTTACCTCAAAAAGGTCAAAAAATCTGCTTTTGAAGATGAATTCTCTGAATTTATCCAGATTATATGATGCCATGAAGAACATCTGGAATTTTTTGGTAGCATCTTTTGCGCCAAGGTCTTTTGGAGATGTAATGATTTCGAGCCATTGATCATTCATGGCGTTATATTCACTTACCCCTTCATGGTTGAGCCATTCGTCCAGGGTCCAGGACTTCTTTTCCTGAAAACCTAAACAATGTTCTTCACTCACAATAAAGAATTTTTCCCTGGCATTCTTTCCACCGTATGTCATTGTGGATGCCCTGCCTATAGGATAGAGACGGCAGGCGCCTGGCCGGTCTTCATATATGGAGCAACCCTGTTTCGTTACGAATGGGCAGGTCTCATCTTTTTCCGAATTCATTTTTAGATTTACCATGGGAAAGCGGCTGTGATCCTCGATTACGGTTTCCGTATATCTTTCCAAAAACTCGTCAGAGGAAAGGCCCAAATATTTTTTCATCCTGAGAATGTCATAGGGTGTCAGGATCAGACGGAGCTTTGCGCAACACTTGTTAAAACAGGGAATATCCTTGTGACAACGAAAATTGAATGTGTTTCCCTCAAAGGGTTTAAATACGTTTTCAGGCATTTTTGTCTGGTTTAGGCATTGCATCCGGCTTGACCTGAAGAGTTTTTTGACCAAATATACCAAATTTAATCCAGTCAAATGCAAATTTCAAAAGTTCCAAATCACTCCTTTTTAGTTTTTCAAGTTTTGTCTTGTCCAGTTCAAACCGATCCAGAAACGTACTTTTGAAAACAAATTCCCTGAATTTGTCAAGATTGTATAATGACATAAAGATCATCTGCTGGATTTTGGGATTATCAATATCCAGATCCTGGGCCCTAAGTGGATTGGTCACTTCCGAAAAAAGGGTGTTGACTTCGTCATATATGGGAACCCCCTGTCCAATCAGCCACTCGGAGATCCGCTGTTTATCATTTTCATTGAGCCCTTTGCAAAGGGAGGCATCGGTTACGAGCCGAAGTGTGCCGTCATCATTCATGTCCAGGGGGAACATTCGGCAGGGCCATGGGCGATCCGCGTACACGGAACAACCATTATCAGTGACAAAGGGGCATCTCTTATTATCCTCGTTCATCTTGAGAACAACCATCGGGATTAGACGATTTTCTTTTGAAAGGATAATAGTATACTTATCCAGAAACTCGTCCGAAGATATTCCGAGTGAATTTTTCAGTCTTAAGACATCATAAGGTGTTAATACAATGGTGACATCCCGGCAGCACTGGGTAAAGCAGGTAACGCCGGGAGAACAATTGAATTGAAAAACATGATCCGCCTCCATCCTTAAAGGCTTTTTGCTTTGATTTTCATCCGTTGCTTGGTTCATTTTGTCTATCCTTTCAAAATCCTTATTTTCCCAAAGGACAAATTCCTTGACTAACGTCTTCAGTTCGATTTTTATTAGGTTGCTCTATAACAGCTAATAAATGCTGGGGTCAACGAAATAAATTTTAGGAGGATAATTGTTCTATGGAAGAGAGAACTCTATCGATCATTAAACCGGACGGCGTATCAAGGAATCTGATCGGGGCGGTTATAAAGCGTTTAGAAGAGGAAGGCTTAAATATCGTGGCCATGAAAATGATCAGAATGACAAAAGAGCAGGCCAAAGAGTTTTATAAGATCCATGAAGGCAAACCCTTTTACGAGAGTGTCACCGACTTTATGTCTTCAGGACCATGTGTGGTTATGATATTAGAAGGGGAAAATGTCATTCAGAGATACCGAAAGTTAATGGGGGCAACTAATTATAAAGAGGCCGAGGAAGGAACCATCAGGCGGGAATTTGCCACTGATATCGAAAAAAACGTGGTACATGGTTCGGATTCTGAAGAAAACGCCCGATTTGAAATCAATCATTTTTTTAATGCGTTGGAGATTGCAGTAAGATAAAAAAAGTCTCCGGGCTCAAAGTTTTTGGTGCCCGGAGACTCTCATAAAATAGCTTTTTTCCGCTAATGATTTCTTATTTGTCTTCCTTTTTTTCTCCCTCTTCTTTTTCGCCCTTCAAATCCTTGATTTCTTCCTTCAGGTTTGCAACCTCATCTTTGAGACCGCTGGTATCGTCAAAGGTCTCTGCAGTCCTTTTGTCCTTGATTTCTTCAAAGCCCAGGTATACGGCCAAGGCCCCGCCCAGAATCAACATTATGGGAACTCCGGCCGCTAAGCCCTTCAAAAAATATGACCACCAAATTGAAATCCCTATGATTCCCAACACCAATGCGGCTAAACCACCTGCTAACGCTGCCATATCCATACCTCCTTAGACTTGAGAAATTTTGGTAAAGTTTTTGCAAATTTCTTGTTTATTTGTCTGATACCATAAAGAATGGGTGGGTTCAAGCATATAATTTAATAAATTTACACCTGGTGTGTAAAAAAAAGATTGATATTATTGTTCAAATAGATATAATACATTGTTTTGCAGATGCAGAAAATTAGAATAAAATGAAAAAAACGACGGAAATAGGAGCTTTTCAGAGCTTATTATCTATTTTCTACCCTTTATTGTCGTTCCTGTATTATTTTAAGCATTGAAAATATTATTAGATAAAATTATACTTTAAAATTAAACTTTTCCAATTCATTCGCCAGCGTAGCTCAGATGGCAGAGCAACTGATTTGTAATCAGTGGGTCGGGGGTTCGATTCCCTTCGCTGGCTCCATGCGTGCGTTAAGGAGGCATAGGGAAGAGGGTTCCCATATTTTTGTTTAGGAGCGAAACCTTTGAAAAATATTTTCTACTAAAGATGGCGTCGCTGCGGTGGCGGGATGAAAAAGTGGATGTTTTTCAGAGGTCTCGGCCGCATAGCGGAGAGGTTCCCGAGTGGTCAAAGGGAGCAGACTGTAAATCTGCCGGCTCAGCCTTCGGAGGTTCAAATCCTCCCCTCTCCACCACACAATCTGCCTTGAAACTTTACTCGACTTCGCCATGTAACTTGGATAATGAAGTGATTGGCGGGAATAGCTCAGTTGGCTAGAGCGTCAGCCTTCCAAGCTGAGGGTCGCGGGTTCGAGTCCCGTTTCCCGCTCCATCAACAAAACCGCGTAGCGAGTTTATATTATTATGCCCACGTAGCTCAGTAGGTAGAGCACATCCTTGGTAAGGATGAGGTTCACCGGTTCGATCCCGGTCGTGGGCTCCATGAGGCAAACGGTAAAGCAGAAAGCAGTTAAGGAGTAGCCAGGAAAAAATGAGGTATCCGTTCACGGAGAAATGGAGTTAGTGAAAAACCCAAATGACAAATCCCAAATAACAAACAAATTCCAATGACCGAAATTCAAAATTCCAAAAATGTGCTGGGAAGCCTTATGGCAAAACCCAGCGAAAGAATTCTCCCGGCCTGTCCGCCGTAATACTTATGGAGGGCGAGTGGAAAGCAAGCCAGTTTTGGTCATTGGATATTGGAATTTATTTGGAATTTGGTGCTTGGAATTTGTAAATTCCAATACTCCATGAAAGGACACAAACTGAGAGGGTGTACATGGCGCCTACTGCCTAATAACAAGAGGAGGGTAAGAGATGGCGAAGAAGAAATTTGAGAGGACGAAGCCGCATATAAACGTTGGGACGATAGGTCACATAGATCATGGTAAGACGACATTGACTGCTGCGA
>JAFDDR010000240.1 GCA_019310785.1 Deltaproteobacteria bacterium | reverse complement strand
CCGAAACTCGGGGTTCACGAACCGGAGTTTGCCATCCTGGGCAATGTATATGCCAATTGGTGAGGTAATGAATATGTCCTCAAATAATTTTGTCTCCATATCGAGCTGGCCTCGTGAAGACTTAGACTCGTTCATTAGTTTTTCTTTTGTCTTATCTCCATGTTGCATGTTTTGCCTCCCTTTAGGACAAGATGGATACCACCGGGATGAAATGAGTTTCGGCACGTTCGACGTTCAGGGACCGTGCCCTACGTTTTGGTGTACAATGTACTGCTGTAGGGCCTGTTCCCCGAACAGGCCGGTTCTGGTGCGTTCGGGGACCGCACCCTACATTTCCGTGGAAGATGCTCTGCCGTAGGGTCCGTTCCCCGAACGGACCGAATGGCGAACAGGCCGGTTTCAGCACGTTCGGGGAACGTGCCCTACATTACAAAGGCAAAGGATCAGCTATCTTGCTATATGGATAATTTTCCCAATTTGGTACCATACCTTTTCTCACCGGATTATTGAGGATATATTCAGCAATTTTCAGCAAGGATTCTTCTTTTCTCACAATGTGATCATAAAAATTTTTCTGCCATAAGGGCTTAATGCCATATAGTTCGTTTACAACCCTGGTTGTATATCGCTTAAATGCCGAGACCCAATTCTGTAGGGTCTTATGATAATCTTCAGTAAATGATAACAGCATATGTAAATGATCTGGCATAATGCAGTAACAAAAAAGTCTCACTTCTTTATTCGCTCTCCTAAATTCCATTTCATCAGCAATAACCTTGGTTATTTTTTCATTTTGAAAGTAAGGCTGTTTCTTTGAAGTGCATATGGTGATGTAATATACAAAGGAACTGCCTTTGTAATTGAAATTCCGGAGGTGTATCTGTTTTCTCTGTTTGATATTGCTTGCCATATATCTGTGGTGCGTTCTGTGACCGCACCCTACATTTCCGTGGCAGAAGTTCTGCCGTAGGGTCCGTTCACCGAACGGACCGGATAGTGAATTGGCGGGTTTCAGCACGATCGGGGACCGCACCCTACGTTTTTGTGTACGGTGTCCTACTGTAGGGTCCGTTCCCCGAACGGACCGAATGGCGAACAGGCCGGTTCCCCGAACGGACCGAATGGCGAACAGGCCGGTTTCCCGAACGGGCCGATAAGGGATCTCGAGAAAAGATCGCTGAATTTACGTTGAAACCTGTTTTCCCACCAACTGAACGAGCAGACTCTCCTGTTCGTCTTTATATTTTGCTTTGATTGATAATATTTCATTTTCAACAGCGAAGAATGCATCCGCCACCTCAGGATCAAAGTGGCTGCCCCGGCCCTCTCTGATGATGCCATAAGATTTTTCCAGAGAAAAAGGCTCTTTATAAGGTCGTTTGGATGTCAAAGCATCGAATACATCTGCTATGGCCGTGATGCGTCCTGCTAAGGGGATCTTTGGGCCTTTGAGCCCTAAGGGATATCCGCTGCCATCCCATTTTTCATGGTGGGTTAGAGCGATCACCTCAGCTAATTTGATAAATCCGGCATCAGCGCCCTCCAGGATCTTCCCTCCGATGGTGGCATGCTGCTTCATGATCTCACACTCATCCAGATCCAACTTGCCTGGTTTCAGCAGGATTCGATCCGGCGTTCCTATTTTGCCTATATCATGCATGGGCGCAGCATAGAGGATGGATTCAACAACACTTTCATTGAGTCCCATTTTTCGTGCTACCACAGTCGAATAATTGCTCATACGCAGGATATGGGCGCCTGTATCCTCATCTTTATACTCAGCAGCCCTGGAAAGCCGATAAATGGTGTCAAGGGATGCCCCTTTTTCTTTTTCAAGCGCTCGCCTCACTTGTTCAGTTCTTTTGGCAACCTCGGCCTCTAATTCCTTTTGATAATCACGCATGTGATCGTTGTATGCCTTTACTTTAAGCAGGGACTGCACCCTTGCCTTCAATTCCGTCTTATCCACGGGCTTTGTCAAAAAATCATCGGCCCCTGCTTCCAGGGACTTTACCCGATCATCTACCTCCCTTAATGCCGTTACCATAACAATAGGGATGATGCTGGTATCCTCTTCTTCCTTCAACCGTCTGGCCACTTCAAAGCCGTCCATTTTGGGCATCATGATATCAAGGAGGATCACATCAGGAGAGGTTTCTTGCACCTTTTCAATGGCTTCTTCCCCGTCATTGGCCATTATCACCTCATAACCTAAGGGTATTAACAAAGCTTCCATAAGGCGTAGATTTTTATCCTCGTCGTCAACGATTAAAATTTTAGGTCTTTTTTCCATGTAACTTCCCCCTCTTCGTTAAAAAATCGCCTGCAGTGCCTGTTCCCTCTCCGATTCGGAGGCCGAACGCACCCTACATTCCATAGCTGGTCCTCCAGCAACAAGCACCCAGAATTATCTCGCCAAGTATTCAGTAACCATTTTCACGAATTCCTTCGTATCAATAGGTTTAGACATATATCCATCACACCCGGCCTCACGTATCTTTTCCTCACTCCCTTTCATAGCATAGGAAGTCAGGGCGATAATGGGGATATCTTTAGTATCGGCATGTGCCTTTAAGATTTTGGTGGCCTCAATACCATCCATGACAGGCATCAGGATGTCCATCAAAATAAGATCCGGTTTCTTCTCCTTAGCTATTTCAACACCCTGTTTCCCATCGGTTGCTTCCAAGGTGGTATATCCTGATACCTGGAGCAGATCCCGAATCAATTTCAGGTTTTTGGTATTATCCTCGACGATCAGTATAACCTTTCCCATAAGACACCATCCTTGATTTTCGATTGTTGATTGTGGATTTTTTCGTTCTCTCGCAAAGGCGCAAAGACGCAAAGGTTATAATCTGTTTACAATGCGTGTTATACCATGTTTCATTCCCGTTAATTTCAAATAAGTTAAGAGCTGTTTTTTGTGAACCGGCATAATATTTTCAACGGATTTCAGTTCCAGAATAACTTTATCCCCTACAACCATATCTGCCCTGAAACCCAGATCCATCTTTATATCTTCATATATGACAGATATCCCCACCTGTCTCTCACATTTTAAACTACCATTCATCAGTTCGTAGGCTAAGACTTCCTCATAAACAGACTCTAATAAACCTGGCCCAAGGGATCTATGGATCTTTAAGCACCTATCAACTACAATACTTGCTATCCCGTTTTCATCCATATTTATCAATCCTCTTTGCGTCTTTGCGCCTTTGCGAGAGAACCTTTGGTATTCATCAATCCTTACTCATTTTGACTTTTCTCAACAACGCTTCCGATGATTCACCATCTTCCGGAAATATTGCCATGTAATAGGAAACTTCCCGACCTTCAAGTATGCTTTCCAGCTTCTTTACAAATCGGTCACAGACAATTTTTGCCCCGTTTCGATCAGTCTCTTGAAGAATCAAATAAATATACCCATCTTTATCCATTCTTAAAAAATCGTGGTCTCTTTTCTCCTTTTCCAGAACCTCTGTAACCTCCCCTGCTTTTGCTTTCAAATGTTCCATATCCATGTGAAAACGACACAAGGTGAAGCTTCTATCATGCCTCCTGGACAAACTGATTTCCCTATTCAAATGATTCAAAAGGATTTCATAATTTGGAACTTTATCAGGTAAACACACGGGTTTCATGGGCAACACAAAACTGAACCGGCTTCCTTTGCCTTTCCCTCCACTTTCCACCCAAATCTTTCCACCATGCATCTCCACAAGACGCTTGGTCAGCGATAACCCCAGGCCGGTACCGGGAGTCTTGTCTGTGGTTCCACCTTTCACCTGGTAAAACTCATCGAAAATCTTTTTTTGGTCCTCGGAAGAAATGCCAATACCTGTGTCAGTTACGCTGACTTCGATGAAATCTCCTTGGGGCGTCTTGTTCTAAACCCGGAACCCGTAACTCGGGACCCGTAACACGATTCGCTTCCACTTCGATAGCACCACCATCTAAGGTAAATTTTGCCGCATTGGAAAGAAGATTAACCATGATCTGCTTGAGCTTTCGCTCGTCCGCCGTGACCTCCAGGTCTGACAGTTCCTCGGGGAGCAGGATATCAAGACTGATCCCATGCTTCATAGTCTTCTCCTTGATCATAATCATGCTGTTTCCCAGAAGATCCTTGATGTTCACCTGGGAGAGTTCAAGCTCAAGCTTGCCTGCTTCTATCTTGGATAGATCCAAAATATCATTGATCAGGGAAAGGAGATGTTTTCCGCTATCCAGAATGTCAAGTATTGGTCTCTCAAAACTTCTGAAAAACCGATGATGGCATTAAGCGGTGTACGCAACTCATGGGACATGCCGGCTAAAAAATCGGACTTGGCCCGATTGGCCGCCTCAGCGACATGAACTGCTGTCTCAAGCTCCCTCGTCCTTTCTTTGACTTTTTCCTCCAGTTTCAGGTTCAGCGACTTGATTTCATTGTAAAGCCTGGTGAGTTCTTTCTCTGCCCGCCTGCGTACAGTGATGTCCTTGACCGTTCCAATCATCTGAATCGCTTTGCCGGTGTCATCAAAGGAGACTTCACCCTGCTCATGAACATCGCGCTCTGAGCCATCCGGAAGAATAATGCGGTGTTCAATGTTGTAAGGTTTTTTCTCATATAGGGCTTCGTTGACGGATTTATTAACAAGTCCTCTATCATCCGGATGAATAAAATTCAAAAACGCCTCATATGTAGCGCCAAATTCCTGTGGAGTGAGACCAAAGATGCGATAAATCTCATCCGACCATCGCAGCACGTTATTTATGATGTCCCATTCCCAGTTTCCCAGATGGGCTATGCGTTGAGCCCTTGTAAGACTCGCTTCGCTCTTCCTGAGCGCTTCCTCTGTTTGCCTCCTTTCGAGAATCGACTGTACGCTACTCACGAAAGCATTGATCTGCTCGGCATCGTCCTCCGTATAATCAGAGGGTTTGTTGGCGACGGCTACCAGAGAGATGATACGATCGTGACTGAAAATGGGAACCACCAGTATCCTGGTGAGGGGAACGTGACCTTTGGGCAGCCCCTTCTTACCCGGATGCTCCGCCTGATAATCATTGATGATGAGGGCCCTTCTTTCGCGCACCGCAT
>JAFDDR010000239.1 GCA_019310785.1 Deltaproteobacteria bacterium | reverse complement strand
TTTGGTTGACGAATTTACTGTGGCAATGGAACTTGATCAGTTGCGAATGGAGATAGCTAACCTGAAAGAGTTAACAGAAAGAGCCAAAAGGGTAAAGGAGCACTCTCCCGATTCAAAACTTGCAGCCTTGAAGGAATGTCTAGGCTTTTCAGAATTTTCAGCCCTTAAGGATGGCAGGGGCAAATTGATCATCTTCACTGAGCATCGCGATACTCTGAATCATTTAAAGGAGCATCTTGAAAAATGGGGTTACTCAACCTGTGAAATACACGGAGGCATGAATCCACATCAAAGAAAGGAAGCCCAGGAAAAATTCCGAACCACCTGTCAAATTTGTGCAGCCACCGAGGCAGCAGGTGAAGGCATCAATCTTCAATTCTGCCATTTGATGATCAACTATGATCTACCATGGAATCCAACACGCCTAGAACAACGCCTGGGTCGTATCCATCGCATTGGACAGATAAGAGATGTCTATGTCTTTAACTTTGTAGCCAGTGAATCTGAAGAAGGACAGCCCATTATTGAGGGGCGAATCCTGCAGCGGCTCCTTGACAAATTGGAACAGATCCGTGCCGTCTTATCTGACAGGGTCTTCGATGTTATTGGTGAAGTGCTATCCTTAAACGAGATAAATCTATCAGAAATGCTGCGTGAGGCAGCCTTTGATCCACGCCGTCTGGAAGAATATCTGGATCAGATTGAACGCATCGATCCGCAGAAACTGAAGGCATACGAAGAGGCCACCGGCATTGCGCTTGCTAAATCAAGTCTCGATTTTTCTAATTTTCATCACTCTAATGTTGAGATTGAAGAGCGCAGGTTAATGCCCCGGTATGTTGAACAACATTTCCTCAATAGTGCAAAAAAGATAGGCCTGAAAATTGAATCAAGGGCAGATGGGCTGTGGCGAATTCCCCATGTCCTGGCAGACTTACGATCAGATCGTCTTGACGCGGTCCGCCACTTAGGAAAACCAGAACCAAATTACCGTAAGATCACTTTTCATAAAGAGCATCTTGACATGAACCAGCATCTGGATGCTGTATTATTGGGCCCGGGTCAACCACTTTACGCGTCTGTTGATGAAAAATTGAATGAAAAGTTGTCATCTCTTTTAGGTTATGCTGGAGCTTTTATCGATGCAATGGCAGATTACCCTTACGCGCTTCATTTTTTTGAGATGACTATTCGCGGAATGGATAGCAAGGATAAGCCGCATATATTGTACGGAGAGGTAGCGGCCATCCGAGAGGAACTAACAGAATCCACTGATGGGCCGCACAAATTTTCTGTTATTCCCGCGGATTGTCTGATTGACCTTCCATCTTACCCAAATCCCCCGACAGGCATTCAGTCTGTTGACCCAAAACCAGCCGCTGACTTTTTGAAAACTTCATACCAGATGGATAGGCGCAAGCAGTGTCAGCAGGAACGGGAACATTTCACCACTGTTTGTCGAGAATATCTCGAAAAATCGTTCACTGTCAGGATTCATGCGGCACAAGACAGGGTAATGCACCTTAAGGCTCGGGAAAAGGATTTCCCTGAAGTGGCTTTGGCCCGTCAGAGAGCTGAGAATGATCTAACAGACCTTGAACGGATGAAAGATGAGCGGTTAACCGGTCTCGACAGACTCAGCATAGCCCGCCACGGCCCCATAAAACATATAGCGAGTGCATTGGTGTTTACTTCTGTTGAAGCCATAGGGCCGCAATTAGCGGAAGTAGCCAGGAAAATTGATCCGGAATTGAGACGAAAAATCGAACTGGCTGCCGAGGACATTGTAATCAAACATGAAACGACTCAAGGCCGGGAATGTGAAAGGGTTGGGCACCTTAAGATAGGGTTTGATATACGAAGCTTAGCCCAGGCTGACCCTCAGACAGGATATCGAGACCCTGTGACCGGTGTTCGCCGTATCGAGGTTAAAGGGCGAAAGAAGGGGCACCCAATTAGGTTGACAACCAACGAATGGTACAAGGCGACTCAATTAGGCGATTCCTATTGGCTGTATGTAGTTTGGGATCCGCTCGAAAATTCAGATGCTGAACCGATTCGAATTCAAAACCCGGCCCAGAAACTGGATCATGTCAAGCAAGAGGTCGTAACTGCGAGATTTTTCGAAATTCCAGCGAATGCGATTGCACAGATGGCTGAAAGGAGTTAAGAAAACATATGGTTGATATTCTTTCTGTATGATCAACGATTGTGCATTTGATACTCCCTTTGATCCGCAAAGGAAACTTTTTGAGGAGATATAAGCTATGAACACAGAAGTGATTGAACGTGACTTCCGCGAAAAAGTATGTGAGAAGCTCACAATATCAACCGAAGGCATAGGTCGATTCCGTGTTTTTACCCCTTTCATGTTTGAGGATGGGGACCATCTCGCTATTGTCCTTAAAAAAGAGAATGGCA
The DNA here is from genome assembly GCA_019310785.1 of Deltaproteobacteria bacterium. Taxonomy (GTDB): domain Bacteria; phylum Desulfobacterota; class DSM-4660; order Desulfatiglandales; family Desulfatiglandaceae; genus JAIOSR01. Next base: position 4,621 of record JAFDDR010000239.1, on the reverse strand, counting down.
CATGGATACTTTCGGACGAAGGGCACACATATATGCATTTGACCTATGACCTTGATGAAAAGGATATCCAGCGAGGAACCAGACAAAAAATCATCACAAATGCGCTTTCCGTATTTTATGTACAGGACAGAGAAGGCGAACTAATTATTCCCATTGAAGATAATAAATATGGTGATGCCCTGTATAGCTTTGTTCAGGCCCTTCTAAGGATAACAGACGTCACCTATCTTTCACGAGAACGGGTTCGGTCTACTTTCATGGAGGATTTTCAAGGATTTATGGAAGAAATAGTTCCTGAAAGCCGGCGATCATTTGACTGGCATGATCCGGTTCACGATCCAGGCGGGAACTTGGTATACCGAAGCCAGTTTTTGTCCATGCGCTTCCTAATGACAATAAAACTCGTGATGCGACTATTACCTTACTCCAATTTGAAAAGTGGGATGTTACTTTTCGTTCTCTTGCAGTTTTCGAGGACCAGGAGCAAATTAACCGCAAGGTACTTGCCCGATTCAGCGATGTCTGTGAAAATCAGTTCTCAAGCCTTGGAGCTAATCGAGACCGTATCAGGCGTTACTTGGAAGAATTGATGATATGACAATTGAAGATCGCAGACTTATAGAAGACTACCTTCCTATTAAGGCTATATCTAAAGAAGCCTCACGGGAAAAATCAATCCGAAAAGGCCACATTTCAACCCTCCATCTCTGGTGGGCAAGGCGGCCATTGGTTGCCTGCCGTGCAGCGGTTTATGGTGCGCTTGTGCCGGAAGACCAGTTCCGTCCGAAAAACGGACCTCCTGAAAAACGTAAAAACCTTGGCCGGGCCAATGCCGCAAAATTCCTGGAACGGCTATGCAAATATCCGGGCAATCCTCAGGTAATTAAAGAGGCCGAGCGCCATATCCTCGAAGCACATGCTGAAAGATTGACCAAGGAGACTGGCGAAAAGGTGACGCTTGAAGACATAGAGCAAGGCCGTGCACCAAGGCCCAAAGTGTTGGATATGTTTGCCGGCGGTGGAGCCATACCTCTTGAAGCGCTGAGATTGGGCTGTGAAGCCTATGCGCTGGAATTGAACCCCGTTGCCCACATCATTGAGCTATGCACATTGGTCTATCCTCAAAAATATGGAAAACCTGATCCAACTGTAAGGGGCATGACCGGCCCTAAAAATAAAAAAGGCGAGAAAACCTGGGGCAGGCTTGCCGATGAAGTGAGATATTGGGGCGAGTGGGTTCTTGAAAAAGTTCGTGAGGAAATAGGTGACCTTTATCCCCCAATTCCAGATCCTGAATATAAAGGGGAAAGGCCGGAGATTGAATTCAAAAAGGGGGATTGGGTAGAAAAAGATTATAAGGCCAATGCTCTTGAGGAGATGGCAGGAACAAAAAATAGTCCTCCCCGCGGTTATTTAACTCCAGTAGCCTATTTGTGGACGAGGACGGTGAAGTGCAAGAATCCATCGTGTGGGGCAAAAGTTCCAATGGTAAAGCAGACTTGGCTTTGCAAGAAAAAACCTGGCAAAAAAAGCCCTGGACGCTATGTCGCTTTGAAGATGATTGCACCTGAAAAGGAAAAGCAGGTGAAATTTGAGGTTGTCACAACCCAAAGTGAAAATGAAATAGACTTTGACCCGGCGGCTTTTTCTCGTGGAGGCAATGCATTGTGCCCCTTTTGCGGCACGGTGGTGGATAACAATTATGTAAAGGCTGAGGGTTGTGCCAAAAGGATAGGATATCAAATGATGGCCGTTGCCTGCACTTGTCCTGATAGGAAAGGAAAGGTCTACCTCTCATCTGATAGCCTCTCTGGATTTATACCAACAGAGGAATCGATACGTAGCAGAATAGAAGATTTGTGTTCACAGACGAGCTTGACTGTTCCCAATGAGCCAATTGAGGCAAATCCTCGTTCTATGGACACCCAGCATTTTGGTTTTGAAACATGGGGGGATTTATTCACACTTCGACAAATGCTTATTTTACTCTCTTTTGCTGCTATTGTGAGAAGATCAGAAATTTCGATAAGAAAAACAGGATGTGATGATGAAAGACTTAAAGCCCTGGTCACACACTTATCATTATTAGTTGATAGAGTAGTAGAATATACATGTTCGCTAAACAGGTGGGACAACACACAACAACGTATAGTCGGGGTGTTTGGTCGGCAAGCTCTACCAATGGTTTGGGATTTTGCCGAACTTGCTCCATTAAGAGAAACCGTAGGTTGCTGGAAACCTATGTTAAAGGCTGCAACAATTACCTATGAAGCTCTTTCAACTGTTGACCAAAAAGGAATTTTAAGTCGTGGAACATCCACCTCATTACCGTGGCCCAAATGTTACTTTGACGCGATCATTACTGATCCACCTTATTACGATAATATTACTTACTCAAATTTATCCGACTTTTTCTATGTATGGCTTAAGCGGACGGTAGGACAGCTTTACCCTGAACATTTTGCTTCAAGCGCAACTCCAAAAAAGAAAGAGATTATTGCTGCATTTTATCGTCACGGTGGAGACAAAGCCAAATCGAGGGAAGCATATGAAAAAATGATGGCCCAAGCTTTTGCAGAGACAAATCGTGTTTTGAAACCAGGAGGGCATCTTGTGGTAGTCTATGCCCACAAAACGACACTGGGATGGTCTACACTAGTCGATGCTCTACGACAAGCTGGGTTTAACGTAACTGAGGCATGGCCTTTAAGTACCGAGCAGAAGCAAAGATTACTCGCAATGAATACAGCCGCCTTGGCCTCCAGCATTTTTCTTGTAGCCAGGAAAAGAGAAGAAAAGGCTATGGGTTCTTACGAGGATAATGTTCTTCCTGAATTGCAACAAATTGTCCGTGAGCGAGTCGATACATTCTGGGAAATGGGCATTTCAGGTGCGGACCTGGTTATTGCGGCAGTGGGGGCAGGACTTAGATCCTTTACTCGATTTGCCCGAGTTGAATACGCCAATGGTGAAGAAGTTCCAGCCGAACGCTTTTTAGCTGAAGTCGAGACCGTGGTTTTGGAGACCATTCTAAAGCGCCTTTCCAGAGAAGTTGGAACCAATGGCAGCGGATTCAGCCTGGAGGGGCTGAATCCGGCTACGCGATTTTATATCCTCTGGCGCTACACTTACAAATATTCCGTTCTCGATGCAGGCGAAGCCATTGTTTTCGCAAACGGCACCCATGTTGAATTGGATGGTCCTAATGGATTGTCAATCGGCACAAGGGCATTATTGGAAAAGAAAAAGGGCAAATACAGGCTAAAAGATTTTTCAGATCGTGGATCAGATAAAAAATTAGGACATATGTTGGAAGACGGGCAGGCAGCGCCCATGATTGATGTCCTCCACAGGACCCTCTGGCTTTTGGAGAATCGGCCGGGCGAATTGCCGGCATTTTTGCAGGAAGCTCAGCCAAACAGGGAGCAAATGCGTCTTGTGGCCCAGGCTCTTGCTGGTCCGGCCCTTAAAGGTGGAGAACTTGGGGACATATCACCCCATGCCGAGCTATCTGCTTTGGCAAAACTTACGGCCAACTGGAAAAGTGTAATTGAAGGCGCTGCTTTAACACTGGAAGAGAAAAAGGAACAAAAAACCGGTCAACGCTCTTTATTCAAATAGCCTGTTTGTGCCTGCCTGTGCGTGTCCGCACGCAGACAGGTGAGACGCACAGGCAGAGGAGAAATCATTATGACAAACGCCGCGATTAAACCCTGGGTAGAAGTGGTAACCTTACACCCGGATGTCATTTCTGAGGACTTTTCAGAGGATATCTTTGCGCTTGATTTAGGTCCTCTGGCTGATGGTCAGCCGAATGTGCCTGTGGTTTACAGGGACGCTGAACATTTTTTTCGAGCATCATACATCACCAAAGGGTTACGATTACTTTTAGAGGACGTCCTTTCCAGAATTTCGGGAGGAAAAGGTGCACGTGTACTCAAGCTGCTGACCCCTTTTGGCGGTGGAAAGTCACATACCCTTGCGGCCCTATATCATGCAACCCAAAAACGGTCCGCTTTGAATGTGATACCAGAAGGCAAAACACTTCCCGAATGCGAAAAAAGCCGGGTAGCAGTGTTTGATGGGCTGTTTTTTGATGCCACAAACGGCAAATCTGTTCCCGGGGAAAATTTTCGCGTACGCACAATGTGGGGCTGGATAGCCTTATCGCTTGGGGGCAAGCAAGGTTATGAGCTTCTGTGTCAGCAGGATGAAGCAAGAGTTGCTCCAGGTGGGGATGAGATTCTTGCCTTATTGAAAGATGGTCCAAATATGTGCTCAACTACCTGATCAGTGCCGGGGGTATAAAAGTCGAGCAAACCACGCTTCGGGATGAAACGTTGACTTTCGTTCAGAGACTCACGGTGGCTGTAGGAAATACCACTAACACAGCTCTGGTCTTTTCTCTTCAATCCAGCAAGCGTGAGTCGTTGGAATATATTAATCTTCTGAAAACAATTGACCACCTTGCAGCCAGGAAAGACCAGCGTAGAGAGCCTGTTGAGATGGATGAGGTTCTTCACGTTATTCAACGCCGTTTGTTAGCTAAAATTCCGGATGAAACGGATGCAACACCGGCTGCATCCACATACCAGGAGATCATCACACAGATGAAGAGGGC
>JAFDDR010000238.1 GCA_019310785.1 Deltaproteobacteria bacterium | reverse complement strand
TCTCATAAAGTTGGGGTTCAGAGGTGAGGCACCGCTGTCAACCGGCCTGGCATAAGCGCCCCTGGGAACGTAAGCAAACTCCGTATCCATATAGGGCCTGCCGAAAATCTTGGCGTTGACTTTCTGCGCGAACTTGTTGATCTCCGGGATGACGGCTTCCATGCCCTTTGTCTGGACAAAGACCGTGACAGGCGGCTTTTTCTTTTTCAGGCTGGCCATGGTGGCATCCATGCTGACGCTCTGGGCAAAGATGGTCAGGCTCCCGTAAAGCACGTAGTCGGCATCCAGCTTTTGGCCCAATTCCGCTGCGTATTCCGGTGTTATAGGGCCCTGGTGGCCTTTCATTGCGCCCCTGACCAAGCGTTTTTCAATAACCATCACCTTGTCTTTCCAGAAGAGCCGGGATGCCAACATATCCAGGATGCCTTCCCTCAAAAAGCTGAGATCGCGCTCCGCGTTCATGACAAACGGAAGCACGGCCACTTTCTGCGGCTTTTTTGCGTAAGAGGCAGGGGCGTAAACAAGGGTCAAAAGGATGAAGATGAGAAGGCTAAAAAAGGCTAATAGTACGTTGGTATGTTTCTGTTTCATGTTCCACCTCAATTATAAAATTGCTTCGCTATTTTATTAATGCGGCTTCGCCGCTTCGAAAATTGATTTTCATGTCTGTTTTTTTACTTTTTGTGTATTTTGTCCACCCTCCGTAGCAACCTACTGCGGAGGACAGGTGCCTTTTTGCCTGCCCTGTGGAATGCGAAGCCTATTCCTATGGGGCGGCCATATCAACTACTATCCCTGACAAAATTCATTTGTGACTCATCAGCCATTACAGTTTTCATTGTCGGTAGAGCATTCTGTTATATTTTGTGTGTGTTCCAACCCAAAACCACAGAACCCCATCTTCAACATTTACTCCTAATGCTCGATATTCACGACTTGCACGCACCGACCAATATTTTCCGATTTTTTTGAAATGTAATGATGGGTGACGGTGGTCGTTTTTCAGCAGGTCAAAGTTCTTGTCAGCCTGGCCTTGAATTTCCTTGGGAATTGCATCATAACACTTCCAAAAACTTAAAGAAGCGTGGTGAATTATAACCGGGTTGTCCGTCCTTGACTGTGCTCAGCAAGGGCTTGATTTGCTAATTCATCTAATAAGCCCTGTTCTGAATCTTCCGCAATCTGACGATCCCACTTTTGATGATCGAGTTCCACGATCCAGTCATACAACTTTTGAAACTCATTATCCGGCAAGGTCATCACTGCCTGTTCAATTTGTTTTACCGTTTTTTGTACCATGTCCATAGCTTTTCTCCTGTTAGTCATCGTAAAAGGCCGCATGGTGAACTTTGGAATTATTATCTGAATGGTTATGGCTACAGCAAACCCAGAGACTTAAGGACTTCAGAGAGCTTTGGTTCTTTTAGAGCATATTCTCTGATTGCCTTTAATAACAGTATCTGCTTGTCCTCCATATCCCTTGTTCTATTTATCACAGGTGAAATGGCAGATCTCCGGTCCCAGATGACAAAACCTACAAGTGAAAACATGCCTGCAATCAATACTCCAAATCCAGCCATGATTAAGTTCCTTAAGCCATTGATCTGAGCTTGTAGCCCAATGACCTGGTTTTCAAGCCCGTTGATCCGGCTGTCAACGTAGTGTCTAAAGTCATTGATCTGGTTCTGGAGATTTTTCTGGCCTTCTTCAAGCCTGGTCAGTCTTTCAATGATTTCCCTGTCAGAAATGGAAATGCCTTGCTTATCAGCGGCCAATACGGCCTGAAAAGGTAATAGTATTATGACAGCCAATAAAATTACTGTTATTTTGCAGTACTTCATGGTTTTGCTCCTGCGGTACACATCAATAATTGTATTTTTTCACAATTTTTTGGCCATATCAAGAATTTTGTTGATAGTATCTTATTCTCAGGATTTGAGAACACCATAGAACTGCCCGGAGCGGTCAATTTTCTCTCCCACCTTGGTGCCGCAGAGCTGGCAGCGGTACTCATACCTGTCTCCATCGGGCAATATAAGGAGCAGGAACTTTCTGACCGGCACGGCCCGCCCGCACTTGGGACAATAAAGCTCGGTGGCCTCCAGTTCCTGAAAATCGGCCTGGGGCTGGCTGTTTTGTGGCTGATTTGGCTGGACAAAATTGAAGGGATCGTTTTTCATGTGTGAAACCTGTGGATTTTGAGTGCCGTTATGATACATCATGACCTGATTGTAATTTTCTTAAGCGGCGAAGCCGCGTCGCATAAAATTGCGACGCAATTTTATTATAATAATCATGGGATTGTTCAAAGGCAAGCTTTTTGAGAATCAAAATCCCCCCTCACCCCATCCCTCTCCCCCCAAATAGGGGGAGAGGGAGAAATAGGTTAGGTGATGGGTAGCTTTTTACGAGTACATCATTCTTGACAGGGAAGTTAAAGCTGGATAGAATTTTTGAGACTTTAAGGAGGAGATTATGAGAATAAAACACATCGATCACATTGGTATTGCCGTAAAGAGCATTGAACAGGCGGGTAAATTTTATACGGACATTCTTGGCCTCAAGATCGAAGAGATTGAAAACGTGGCCGACCAGAAGGTCAATGTCGCCTTTCTGCCCATTACGGACAGCGAGCTGGAATTATTGGAATCCACTGAACCTGACGGGCCCGTGGCCAAGTATATAGATGCTCGTGGTGAGGGGGTCCAGCATGTCGCTTTTAGAGTTGACAATATCGAAGAGGCCCTCGATGAATTAAAGGCAAAAGGGGTCCGGATGATCGATAAGGAGCAAAGGGGCGGGGCCGGAGGAGCAAAAATTGCCTTTATCCACCCCAAGGAGACCAACGGTGTCCTGGTTGAGATTTGCGAGAGGGATTAAAATCCCCCCAACCCCCCTTTAATAAAGGGCGCGAGGGGCATAGCCGTTAGGCTAAAGATATCCCCAAAGAAATAATAAACAAATTCCAAATCACAAATCCCAAATAAATTCCAAATTACAATATCAAAACGGGCAATTTTTTTGGTCATTTGAATTTGAGATTTGGATATTGTTTGTAATTTGTTGCTTGTGATTTGGGATTTAGCCTTCGTTACAGAGACCACAGCCTATCAATTCATGGGCAAAGACTGAAATTTTGATAGAAAAGTATGGCAAAGTTCAAAAACGGTAGGTTATCAATCCGTGGGTTGTGTCATAGGGAGAGACGCTGACCTGCACGCGGTCGCCTGCCATGACCTTGATACGGTGTTTTTTCATCCGGCCGGAGAGTACGCCCCTTATGGTGACGTCGTTTTCACATTGAATTTCCATGGTGCCGCCACCTAAAACCCTGGTGACCTCGCCTTCTATCTGTATTAGATCTTCTCGACTCAAGATATTCCTTCCTCGGCATCAGGCCCAATTGAATTTTCTTAATTATACCAGTTTGCGGGCAGATGTCAATAAAATGAGAGGGCCGCATATTTTTTAGTGACCTGGCGTTTCCATTGGGGTATAAAAATTGTGATGCGAAGCAAAAGGATTTTATTCTTGTATTGAAAACCTGGTCCTCCCCCGCTTGACGGGAACTTTGATGGGCCAGTCTTAGATCCCGTAGTCCAGGGGTCAGCTAGATGGCTTTGCCGTGGATTGTTGTGTCAAAAATTACAAATCTCAAGCACCAAATTACAAATAAATCTCAAATTCCAATATTCAATGACCAAAAATTTCCAGGATAAGACCTTGTTTTGATTTTCGAATTTTGGTCATTGGAATTTGTTTGATATTTGGGATTTGATATTTGGAATTTCAATAAGTCGATGAAATCCCAACAAGGCAAATCCCCTCTTGGGATAGCTAAACCCAGTTCCTCTCCCGCACAGCGGGATCTTCGATGAACCATGGAACACCATGACATGTATAAAACCTTACGTTCTTTTACCCACTCGAAAGGGAAATTCTCCCCTGAATCAAGCAGCCTTATCCTCGAGACTCCCATTGAAATAATAATCAATCAGGAAAGAAGTATCCTTATTATGTTTACGCCTCAAATGGTCAGGGAGTTAGTGTTTGGTTTTGTTTTCACGGAAGGGCTGATCGATTCGGTCTCGGAAATTGACGAATGCGTCATCTCTGTTGTCGGGAAAGAGGATGGAGAGCAGGTCACGGAGGCAAAAATAAGGATTTCCCCCGGAAGGGCAAATCCCCGTGCTACAAAAGGGAAAAGGGTTTCCTTTTCCAGTTGCGGTATTTGCGGGAAGGAAAATTATTATGAACTAAAGGATGGCGTGATGAGAGTAAAAAGCCGGCACCGGTTTTCCATGGAGGTCCTGAACGGATTTCCGAAAGGGATTCAGGATTTTCAGCCCCTCTATCAAAAAACAGGTGGGGCACATGCGGCCGTTCTTTTCGACGCAGATGGCAACGAGGTCGTTCACTCCGAGGATGTTGGACGCCATAACGCATTAGACAAGGTGATCGGAGCCACTCTGATTCAAGGAATTTCCTGCCATGATAAGATACTGGTTTCGAGTGGCCGGGCCAGCCTGGAAATGATTCTCAAGACTGCAAGGGCCGGTTTTCCCGTTTTTGTGGCCATGTCCCGGCCTAGCTCAAAGGCAGTGGAGGCGGCAAAGTTCTACAATATAACCCTGATGGACATGGCAGCGGGCTCCAACCGCGTGTACACCCATGC
>JAFDDR010000237.1 GCA_019310785.1 Deltaproteobacteria bacterium | reverse complement strand
GGAAAGTCAAGGTAAATAACCTGAGCCCCAGCTAAACAAATTTTATCCTTGATACAACATCCGAGAAAAATTCATGGGACCAGATAGATAAGTTCTCAGGGCTTTTGACAAAAGTCTCGACCTCTCTGCTGGCCCCATCAACATCAAGGTTGTTTATGGATTCAAATAGCAAGTCCAGAAGTTTTTCTGAAGTTAAGGGTGCATCGTCCTTCCAGTCCTTCGTTTGTCGCATTCGCTGCTCAAGATGGTGCAGATGTAACTCAGGATGATTGGCGGCGTACCATACGAGATCATACCAGTCACGCCCCTTAACCCGGCTTTTCCATCTTCGGCAGAGAATGGCGTGCATTTTGCCGGCGAACAGGTCCGGAAGTACAAAGGCACGCACCGCAAAAGGGATGGGCTGCAAGAGGTAACGGGTCTGCGTTTCAAAACCCGGTGGCGGATCAGTGTCAACCTCCAGCTTAATCTTCAAAATTTGTCCCTTTGGTATTGCCTTCACTATCTCGTCTCCTGTTTCGATCACGACGAGTTGTTTCCGTGTATTTGCCTTAAGAAAAGCCGACCGAACAGGTGATTGTATGGCCTTTTCAACCTTTTCAAATCGCACATCAAAGCCAAAGCCTTCGGTCTCTTTCCGCAGGAATGCAGCATAGCCGGCGATATCAAAACCATCAAAGGGTTCCAGCAAAGAGAAAACCATATCCTCGGAAAATCGATCCAGCCCATAAAGGACTCGCAAGGCGGTTCCGCCATAGAAGGCCGCTTTTTCAAAGAACTTGCCCCGCCAAAGCCCAAGAAGGGCGATTTCCTGAAGTATTTCTCGTAAGGCGTTTATATAATCGTTATGCGCCCGGCATTCATATTTGGAAAGCATCGCAGCAAGTGCTTCGTGCATTGTGTTAACATCCTTTTCCTGTTATTGCCTGACTCGTCTAACCAGATCACTGAGCAGCCTGATTTTTTTAGATCGATAGCGCAGGGCAGTTGCATCGATGTCTGTTGAACTCAGATCTTTCAAAGCGACTGGATCGATTCTGAGATTGTCTTCAAGGTAGCCAATTAATTCCTTTTGCGTCTGAATACCAGCGCCCCGACTATCATAGAGCTTATCTGCCAGCGCCTTTTCAGGTGTGGCCATCAAAAAGGCTCTGTCATCACCGATTTCAATCCTGTCCATTCCAATGCGGAAGGCCTCCAGAGGAATCTTGCGATAGGTGAAAAGGCCGGCCGGTGTTAAGAACCTGCGGGACCGACCGGTAGTTACAGAGGTTAATGCTTCCACACGCTCCGGGATCAGCCTGTAATACTGCAATGCAAAATCCAAAGATATGTAAGACGGGCCATAGATGAGATTGGCAAGGATCTCCCGAGAATAAGGTCTTCGGCGGTATTCATCTCCGAAAATGTAAAGACCCTTTTTGACCCTGATGATGAAACCTTGCTTAAGAAGGGCCGAAATCTTGTCCCTTGGACGAGCGTAATCTTTAAGGCAGTCCAGCAGCGTCTGGTAATCAAACTCCTCATGCTCTATTTTTTTTCTGATAGTTTCAATCATTCCAATGGGGCCCTGTATATTATGAGACTGCTGAATAAAACGATAGTTGGGCAAAAATATCATTTTTCACCATAGTATGTCGAGGAAATTCCGACATACTATGCAAGATTTGTCCCCTTATCTCATTAATGGATGGGCACTACTTAGATAAGCGATGGGATTGTAGACATAGGCACAAGGATCATGTAAAAGAGGAATCAACGTAGAACAAGGCATGAAGTGGAGAGAGGGTGTCGTGCCTCAAACCACCCTACAACTTAACAAAAAAATTTGCGGTTGGTATTTTTTGTTAATCCGTCTTCTAAAGAAGGAGGTGATTGAATGAAGGAATTAAAAATCGGTTGTGGCAAACCGACCGGGACAAAGGTCGGGGAGCCGAAAAAGGAAGGAACCGCGACAGAAGAAAAGGAAAATAACAAGGAGGTTGTTATGGCATCAGTTAGTGTTGGGGCCAAGGCCCCTGATTTTGAGGCGCCTGCCTATCAGGATGGGACGTTCGGTCAGGTCAAGCTTTCGGATTACCTTGGCAAATGGGTAGTCCTTTGCTTTTATCCGGGAGATTTCACGTTTGTCTGAGCAACGGAATTGGCGGCAGTTGCCTCCAAGTACAAGGATATCCGGGCCCTGGATGTGGAGATGCTGTCTATCAGCGTGGACAGCCATTTTGTCCACAAGATGTGGCAGGATCACGAGCTTTCAAAGATGGTGGAAGGGGGTGTCCCTTTTCCCATGCTGTCGGATTCAGGTGGTAAGATAGGCTCGGCTTACGGGGTCTATAATGAGGCTGGCGGCGTGGATGTCCGGGGACGTTTTATTATCGACCCTGACGGCGTGATCCAGGCCTTTGAAGTATTAACGCCTCCGGTTGGCCGTAATGTAAGTGAGCTTATCCGGCAGATTCAGGCATTCCAGCATGTTCGAAAGACCAATGGCGATGAGGCCACGCCATCAGGCTGGCAGCCCGGCAAGCCCACGCTAAAACCGGGACCTGATCTTGTTGGAAAGGTCTGGGATGAGTGGAAGGTGGGGGAAGCTTTTTAGATCATACCGGGCTACCGCGTCTCGAGGTTGAGAAAAAAGGCCAAAACGGCAATGAGGCGGGCCGTTATTGGCCTTTTTTTGTGTCTCATGAGACAATTTTGTCTCAAGATTGTCCCTGAGACATTTTGGCTCGTTCCATCGACCATGTGCTTTAGTGTTTCCTTGCTTCTTAATCTGTTTTATCTCTCATATAAGTATTCAATATTAATAATGATTTAGGTCTCTCTGTCTCAGTATTTTACAGTAGCCCCTCATGGCTACAGATCCTTATCTCCTATATACTTGATTCCCTCCTATTAACTAACTTTTGACATATTTAATGTGATATCAACATGTTATATGCCCTTATCAATTCTGAGACATTATTGTCTCAGAAAAATCCTGGCACGGCCATAAGGAAATCACCTATCAATGGCCCAATTGGCCAATAAGTGCTTAATATTAAAAGTATTTTTGCCTATCTTCTTTCCCAAGCCGCTTTTGGCACAGATATTGAGACATAGTAAGACAAGTTCGATCGTCATCTTTTGTGGAAAATTTATGGAAGTGAAACCCGTCATAAAACCAATACGTAATGGAAAGGCCGGAGGAATGCCCGATCTCGGCAAATCTAAGGACCCATCTCAAGCCGTTTGACAGGAATTATTAAATTATTGAGAGTGAAATGAAAGGAGGGACAAATGGAAGAACGTGCTGGAATAATCACAATGAAAGGGAACCCATTGACACTTGTGGGAAAAGAACTCAAGGTGGGAGACCCTGCCCCTGACTTTGAGGTGCTCGATAATGATCTCACGCCGGTCAGGCTTTCATCGTACAAAGGGAAGATCTGCGTCGTTTGTTCAGTTCCCTCACTGGACACCCCTGTGTGTGACATGGAGACCCGCAGATTTAACGAGGAGGCGGGCAAATTAGGTGCAGATGTCAGAATCCTCACCATTAGCATGGACCTACCTTTTGCGCAAAAGCGATGGTGCGGTGCGGCAGGCGTTGACAAGGTCGTTACGTTATCCGATCACCGCAATGCATCTTTTGGAACAACTTATGGAGTTTTGATTAAAGAACTGCGATTGTTAGCAAGGGCCGTGTTTGTTTTGGATAGTGAAGGCATGGTTCAGTATATCCAGATCGTGAAGGAAGTAACTGATGAACCTGACTATGATGCCGTGTTGGAGGCCGTGAATAAATTGCTCTGATACTGTATAATATGAGGAGGAAAATGATGATGCGGTGGAAACAGTTTTTGACTCCCGTAAAGAATATGGATACGGAAGAGGCCAAGGCCTACATTGATAAAAACAAGGAAGGGACCTTTACCCTCCTGGACGTTCGTCAGCCAAAGGAGTACGAAAAAGCCCGGATTCCGGGGGCCAAGCTTGTGCCCCTGCCCGAGCTGACTGATCGATTAGGGGAACTGGACCCTGAAAAGCCTGTCATAGCATACTGAGCCATGGGCGGGCGCAGCCGTGCTGCTGCGCAACTATTGGCAGGTAA
>JAFDDR010000236.1 GCA_019310785.1 Deltaproteobacteria bacterium | reverse complement strand
ACCTGAATCTTGCACGGAACACAGCTAAAAATGCAGTATGACTTTTTGAGGCTTACTGTTGCTGATTTTACTCCGATGCAAGAAAATCCGGGTTTTAACGATCTGGCTACAAAAACATATTCATGTCATTGGGAAAACCCTTTTAAATAAGTCCTCTGACGGCCCTCTGGGAAGCCAGTAAAAACGCGGCTTTCAGAAGGGGGTGTTTTTGGGCATTCCCTAACCCAGTGTTAATATTTATAAAATAACGCGTGCAAAAAATGTCTTGCACGGGATTTGATCAAACTCGTGCAAGATTCAGGTATTAACTTATTACAAACCACGTAAAGGAGAGACAAATGCACTACATCATTAAACCGTTAATGTTGGGGAAAATGCTTATGAATTGCTCCCTGATGACGTACATGCTGAATTTTCAGAAAGAAATATGGGTGCCCATCGTTACCTGGTATGTCAAGACGGAAGACAAGAACGTGTTGATTGATAGCGGTGCTTCTGTCGATATCATGAAAAAATACTGGTATGCTGATTACGAGGAGATCATGACGTTTGAGCAGGCACTTGATTCAGTTGATACTACCCCTGAAGAAATTGATGTCGTCATTCAAACCCACCTGCATTTTGATCATTGCGGTAATACGTCCAAGTGCCGGAATGCTGAAGTCATCGTACAATCCGAAGAACTTGCTTTTTCACGAAAACCGCACCCTCTTTTTTTTGGCTCATACCTAAGGAGAGGGGAACTGGATGAGGTTAATTTTAAGGAAGTTGATGGAGATGCTGAAGTGTTTCCTGGTATAGAGGTTTTGAAAGTGCCGGGGCATTCTCCCGGAACACAGGCCATATCCATTCAAACGGAAAATGCGAATGTGGTGCTAAGCGGTTTCTGCTCCATCGCCGATAATTTTTCACCCCCGGAAAAATTTAAAAAATTATGGCCGGTCTTAACTCCAGGTGTTCATGTTGATGCGCTTCAAGCATTTGCCAGCGCCAAACGTGTTAAGGAGGAGGCGGATGTGATTATCCCGATTCACGATATGGAATTCGCTTCAAAAAATCAAATACCATAGGCAAATAGATTATGCCTTCCAGACCCCCCCCTCCCACGATGGGAAGAGCTCAAAAGGGGGAGCGGAAAAATCGATGTTTTAACTCAGGTAATAGATAATTGAAAGGAGAAATATCATGGCACTGATGACCGGACAACAGTATAAGGACAGCATAAAGGATATGAAGGTAAATCTCTATATCTTCGGTGAGAAAGTGGAAGACCAGTTGGAACACCCTATTACTGCACCGGCAATTGAGGCTGTTGCCTTGACCTATGACCTCGCAAATGACCCTGACTATCAGGAAAGAATAACTGCTAAATCGCACATAACAGGTGAACGTGTAAATTATTTTACACATCTTTATCAAGGTCCTGATGATTTTGCAAAACGCCTGGATCTTATGCGGGATCTTGCCCGCCGGCATGGCATGTGCGCAGGTGCGCGCTGTGTTTCAGGAAACATCGCCAATGGTTTGGATTCGGTCACCTTCGAAATGGACAAAAAATTGGGCACTAATTATCACGAAAGATTTCGATCCTATTGGGAAAGGATACAGCGTGAAGACCTTTCCGTAGGTGGTTATATCACAGATCCAAAAGGTGACAGGAGCAAGCGGCCCGGAGAACAACCCAATAAAGACGCCTATATCCGTGTGGTTGAGGAAAAGAAGGACGGAATTGTTGTGCGTGGGGCCAAAGTCCTTATTTCCGGGGCTTCAATCGCACATGAGGCGTTAGTTATGCCTACCCGTGGATTGAGGGAGGATGAAAAGGAATACGCAGTCGCATTTTCCGTACCTACGGATACAAAAGGTTTAACCCTGCTTCATCAGCTTCCGACACCTGATTTTCGTCGTCTCACCGCGGGAGCCAAAGGGATGGATTTCGGCAACGAGCGTTATGGAGTTTATAACCTTTGTCAGATATTTTTTGACGATGTCTTCATTCCCTGGGAGAGGGTCTTCATGTGCGGAGAGTCCGAGTTTACCGGTGCGCTTGTCGGCAGGGTTTCGCCTACATTCCGATGCGTTACCTCTGCATGTAAATGTGGACATCGTGATCTGTTGCTTGGTGGATCTGCGGTTATAGCGGATTACAACGGCGTGGGTAAGGCCGGACATATCCGTGAGAAGCTTTCAGAGATGAGCTTTGAGAGTGAACTTTCTTATGGTTGTCTTTTGGGAGCGACACAAAAGGGTTATGTGAGCGGGTCCGGTAATTTTTTCCCTGATCCTCGCAAACGTGGGGAAATATCAGGCAAGCAAGGCACTCTGGTTTTGTGCACGCATGGGGGTGGACATGTCCGGTGGCTTAGTGATGAGCATGCATACGGAAAAAGACATGGAGCACCCGGTTTTGGGCCCTCTCATCAATAAATACTTCCAGGCTAATCCGGATGTATCGACAGAAAAGAGAATGAAGATGATGCGGTTAATGGAATATCTCACGGGCATTGGAAATATACTGGTTGCAGAATCATCCCAGGGTGGAGCGCCTACAGCAAACCAGCAGTTGGTTGTCAATGCAGAGATGAGAAAGGTGATTGAGGAGGCCAAGATCAGGGTACTTGAACTGGCCGGAATTGAAATGTGATGCTTTCGAAATTATCGGTTTTCGTTTGGCCCGGTTTAATCAAAAGAATTCCTCGATGCTCTGCATCGGGGTTAAATGAAAATTCCTTTTGATACCTCGCAGCTCTGCTGCGGGGTAGTTCATTAAAGGGTATGAAAATAATTAACTGATTTTCTTATATGGAAAGGAAATACTGCGAATGGAAATCAAAAAAGTAGGCGTAATCGGAACAGGTGTTATGGGACATGGTATTGTTCAACTTTGTGCAATGATCGGTTATGATACGATCGTTTGCGGACGTAGTGATGCATCTCTGGACCGCGCCATTAACTGGATAAAGACTGCTTTGGAAAAAAATGTAGCCAAGGGCAAAATGTCGGATTCGGACAAAGAATCCGTTCTTTCCCGAATCAAAACGACCAAGGTCGAGGCCGATTTGGCCGATTGTGATGTGATCATCGAGTCCATCATCGAAGATCTAAAAATAAAGCAGGACCTCTTTGGCAGGCTTGATGAAATATGCCCAAACGCAGCCATATTAGCCACAGATACGGCAGGACTACCTGTTACCAAGATAGCTGAAGCAAGTAAAAATCCGGAGCGCGTGGTGGGCATACACCTGTTGAGCCCCGTGGTCCAGAGCAGGGCACTTGAATTGATTCGGCCTTCGTATTGCACGGAAGAGATCTTTAACACTGCCAAGGCGTTTTGCGAATCTTTCGGGAAACAGGTCATTCTGGCCAATGACACGCCGGGCTTTATCGTTAACCGTCTGTTGACCCCTTTTGTTTTGGATGCGGTTCGTTTATTGGAGGAAGGCGTGGCCACAAAAGAAGATATTGACCTGGCAATGAAAACCGGAACCGGCCACCCCGTCGGCCCCATTGAACTGTTGGATCTTGCAGGTCTCGATAATTACTGCAATCTTGCTGATAATCTTCATGGAGCATTAAAAGATAAAAAATTGATTGTGCCGGACTCCATGAGACAGTTGGTAAAAGAAGGACATTTCGGTAGAAAAACAGGAAAAGGATTTTATGATTGGAATCGAAAATAAGGAAAGGAGCCAGGCATGTCAGTGTCTTACGATAACATCATTTTTGAGTCCACAGATAACATCGGCGTGATTAAATTCAACCGTCCCAAAGTATTAAACGCCATCAATTCGGAATTGTTGTCGGAATTTGAGAATGTGCTTGAAATGATTGCTGTTGATCAGGATATCAAGGTTTTAATATTGACCGGAGAGGGGGAAAAGGCATTTGTCGCCGGTGCCGATATCGGCGCAATGAAAAATTTTATACCTCTTGAAGCAAAAAAGTTCTCTCAGAACGGCCAAAAGGTATTCTCCCTGCTGGAAACGCTCCCCATTCCGGTTATTGCGTGTGTTAACGGTTATGCCCTGGGAGGCGGAACTGAAATTGCTATGGCCTGCGACTTTATCTATGCTTCGGAAAATGCCAAATTCGGACAGCCGGAAATCACCATGAGCCTTATACCCGGTTTTGGCGGTACGCAGAGACTATCGCGCCTGGTGGGCCAGAGTCGGGCGCTGGAATTGTGTCTGACCGGGGAACTCATCCCTGCAAAAGAAGCATTAACCATAGGATTGGTCAATAGGGTATTTCCCCACGATCAGTTATGGGAAGAAACCATAAAAACGGCAAAATCAATGGCTCAAAAAGGCAGAATCGCTATAAGGGCCATCAAGACAATTATCCGAAACGGTATTGACCGAGACATTGAAGTGGGATGTGTGATGGAATCCGACGGGTTTGCACTTTGTTTTTCCGGGAATGACGCCAAGGAAGGTATAAATGCCTTTTTGGAGAAGAGAAAACCCGATTTCAAGGACAGGCTTTGAAAATCATTATCGCTAAGCTTTGTTCTTAAATGAAAATGTAAAATCAAGGTTCCGTCTTGGAGGTGTACATTTTTGCCTATTCACCATTATTCTTTGTCTAAATGTTGTGACAGGTGGGGTCAAGTGCATAGCCCCATAACATTTTATAAATTGAGCATTTTTTCATGGAAAAAAAAGGAGGTATAAGCTGAAGTGAAAAAAACAACAAAAATACTGGGAATTTCTGGAACACCCATAAAGGATGGTAACTGTGATAAGGCGGTTCAGGCTGCATTGGAAGCTGCGTCAATGATTGAAGGTATTGAGACTGAATTCATAACATTGGCAGACAAGAAAATAGCCGCCTGCAAACACTGTCAATATTGCATCGAAAACATGGTGCCCTGTAAAATTGAGGATGATTCCACCTGGATTATTAACAAGATGGCAGAGGCTGACGGCATGATTTGGGGTGCACCTGTGTGGACCCACACCATTGCCCCTCAGCTTATCAACCTGACGTCAAGGGCTAGATACTATGTGTTTTTTACCGGTGATTTTCGCAACATAGTCTTTGGAACGACAACTGTTTGCTGGTTTGGTGTTGGAGAAGAGTTTGCCCTTATGACGATGGAGGCCATAGGGGGGAATTGGTTGATGATCCCAGTGGGACGAGGTTGGGCAAAGATAAGTGAAGCGGCATATGGCAAACGACCCGCTTATATGGAACATGGTGTTCTGGATGATTCGGCAGGTATGTTGCGGATAAGAATAGTTGGCACAAGGGTAGCAGAAATTGCCAAGAAGATAAAATACGCTAATGAGGCCAAAATAGCCTTGCCCCCTGAGGAAGAAAGAAGCATTACGGGCGGTAAATTCCCACTCTGGCATCTGAGGCGTAAAATTACCCAGAAATCTGCATAGAAGGTCTTAGATGCGGCTTTGAGAAACCGGGAACCCGCCCCAAAGGGGTGAGACTGATTTTCTAACTTAATCCTGTGGAGACCTTATGCCTTTCGGTAGAATACTGATTGAAAAGTCCCTGGAAAGGCATTTAGCCACCTTGATCGTTGATCATCCTGAAAAGAGAAACTCCATGACCGTAGAAATGCGCCGCAAGATCGGGCAAGCACTCCGGGATTTCTCTAAAGACAGACAATTGCGGGTGATCGTAGTGAAAGGAGCCGGTGACAAGGCCTTCAGTTCCGGTGGCGACCTGGCCGAATTCCTGAAACTGGCTCCCCATGAATTGGAATCCTGGGGAGACGAGATGACGGAGCTGGAGCGATGTCCCAAACCGGTCATTGCTGCCATCGACGGGTTCTGTTTGGGTGCGGGCCTGGAATTGGCCCTGGGTTGTGATATGCGAATCGCAACCCAGGGTTCAAAGTTCGGTCTTCCTGAGGTGAGCCTGGGGATGATCCCCGGGAGCGGCGGATCACAGAGAATTATGCGCCTGATCGGGATGACCCGGACCAAGTTCGCCCCGTTGTCTGTAGCCCTTGAGTTGGAGCGCAAGACCTATGCATGGCTCAGGTCTACGCACGATTATGCTGAAGGCGTCAATGCCTTTCTGGAAAAAAGGAAACCCCGGTTCAAAGGAGAATAATTGAGTTAATACCTGAATCTTGCACGAATTTGATCAAATCCCGTGCAAGAAATTTTTTGCACGCGTTATTTTATAAATATTAACACTGGGTTAGGGAATGCCCAAAAACACCCCCTTCTGAAAGCCACGTTTTTACTGGCTTCCCAGAGGGCCGTCAGAGGACTTATTTAAAAGGGTTTTCCCAATGACATGAATATGCTTTTGTAGCCAGATCGTTAAAACCCGGATTTTCTTGCATCGGAGTAAAATCAGCAACAGTAAGCCTCAAAAAGTCATACTGCATTTTTAGCTGTGTTCCGTGCAAGATTCAGGT
>JAFDDR010000235.1 GCA_019310785.1 Deltaproteobacteria bacterium | reverse complement strand
CCCTTAACCAAAAACTGATAAGGGCACATAGCTTTTCCTGTTCCTCTGCCGATGCAGTATTGTACATTTGTGCTGCCTCAGCATCAAGTGGAACGTTGATTGTGGCAATTGGCATAACAACCACCTCCTGCTTATGAGAATATTTTTAAGCAAAAAGCGCTATTCATTGACAAATCAGCAAGATAGAAGTATTTTGATCCGAACCTTAATCCCCTCTTTTCTTCAGGATGAATATTTTGTCATGACAGTACCCACCATAATCCTCGACCTTGTAGAGCGTTTTGAACAGAATCTGGACGCATATAGGCAGGGGAAATACAATGAAACCCAGGTGCGCCGGGAATTCATCGACCCTTTTTTCGAGGAATTGGGCTGGGACATTACCAACAAAAAGGGTTATGCCGAGGCATACAAAGAGGTAGTTCATGAGGATGTTGTCAAGGTGGGAGGGGCCACCAAAGCCCCTGATTACAGTTTTCGCATTGGCGGTGTACGCAAATTTTTTCTGGAAGCCAAAAAACCCTCGGTGAATATCAGGGAGGACACCCACCCTGCCTACCAGTTAAGACGCTTCCCCTTAGTATCCTTACTGACTTTGAAGAATTTGCGGTCTACGACTGCCGGGTTAAACCGGGAAAGGCGGACAAGGCATCTCATTCCCGGATACTTTACATGAAATATACGGACTACCCTGAACGATGGGATGATATTACCGGTATATTCTCTCGTAAAGCAATCCTGAAGGGTTCCTTTGATAAGTACATAGAGTCCAAAAAGGGCAAGCGGGGTACGGCCGAGGTTGATACGGCCTTTTTAGAGGATATTGAGCAATGGCGTGATCAATTGGCTAAGAACATTGCCCTGCGTAACACGGACCTGACCCAGCGTGAACTCAACTTTTCGGTCCAGCGAACCATTGACCGGATCATTTGCGCCTGCGGATGGGGTCGGGCCACGCTACCTATTTAGAACTATTAAAGATAGGCCGTAAAAAAACGCTTATTTAGGCCCTATATCGAACTTTTCAGGGGCAAAAAGAGCATTATTCACCAATGACTCTGAATCATAGGGGACATAAAGAGGACCCGGATTAAACCCCATAGATCGTAAACGCGACTCAGGCCAACGGGGCGCGGGATGAGATCCCGTTCGGGCTTCGCTACGCTCGGTTTACCCTGCGCCCCTTTAGGCCCCAATAAAAGAAATTGACATCATAAGTCATAAGTCGTAATATAGGTACATGAGAATAACACTATCCATACCTGATGTTGTAGCACACCGATTCCAGGCGGCTGTACCTGCTCGCCAGCGATCGCGTCTCGTGACCCGTTTGCTCGAACAAGAGTTGTCAGAACGCGACGACACCCTTGCTGCGGCCTGCCGTGCTGCCAATCGCGACAAAGCACTTCAGCGCGAAATCGACGAGTGGCAGTCGTTTGATGACGGGATTGAGGAATGACAGGTCCTTCTATTAAACGCGGTGATATATGGTGGGTTAATCTTGATCCGACGCAAGGCTCCGAGATCAAGAAGACGCGACCGTGTGTCGTGCTTACGCACGACACATTGAACCGACTCCGTAGCACCGTAGTCGTAGCTCCCTTGTCCACCGCTGCCAAACCTCACCCCCCGGTCACTATTCCGGTAACATGCCAAGGCAATTCTGCAGTGGCGGTTGTCGATCAAATAAGGGCAGTTGCCAAACACCGTCTTAAGTCCAAAATAGAGGCACTTGCCACCGAAGAACTGGACGAAGTCTGTCAAGCGGTCTCCGCCATACTAGAACTAAGATAGGCGAGGCACAACCTTAAAGGATAGAGACCGATCCTGATAAGGTCGGACTCTATCAGTTGTTCAAGAAGCCCAGCCTGGGGATATTTACTCTATAGGGTAAAGATTAGGTGATTGGCGATGGAATAGTCTATGAAGTCGGCAAGAAACGGATTTTAGAAGGTCAGCCAACAGCGGAATCATTAAAGATGAGCTTTTATTATGGCTTTTTAATACCCCGTCCGCTTGCGGCGGGGTCATTCCGCTTAAATCGGGTGCAGGGCTTGCCCTGCGGTTTAATACCCTTATATTTTAACAAAAAAGCGGTTTCCCTTATTGGACCTGGTTCTATTCCCTGGGAAATTGGAAATGCCTTCTCCTCTATGTTTAAACAAAACAGGTTGACACTTGATGAAGCCGGGAAGGGCCTTATAATTTTCGATAGTATCCCTCTCCGGTATATCAACCAGACTATGTTAATGCCCTAAAAATATCCAAACAAACCATACTCCGGCAAGCTGACCTTGCGCATTCCGCCCAGCGTTCACGCCGCTATCGCTACGGCAACCGAGACCAGCGGTAAAAGCCTAAATAAATGGGTTGCTGATACGCTGGATAAAGCCACATAATATAACGTTGGCGGAAAACAAATTTGGAGGATTGATGATATGGATAAAATTCCGAGTCTTAATAAAGAAATCGTGAATATTACTTCTTTAGATGATATCGAAGAAGAAAAGAAATATTGGTTTTCAAAAAGTCCACTTGAACGAATTGAAGCTATAGAGATAAACAGAAGGATGATTTATGGCCAAGATCGAGTTACATCCAGACTTCAAAGATTTTTTGAGACTTCTGAACTCTCATAACGTTAGGTATCTGCTGGTTGGAGGTTATGCTGTTGGTTACCATGGCTATCCACGAGCAACCGGGGATATGGACATTTGGATTGAAATGAGCGAATCAAATTCCAAAAAGGTTGCTTCCGCATTTCGTGATTTTGGTATACCTGATGAAGTGATTTCAGAAAACCTATTTTTAGAAAAAAACAAAGTAATCCGAATGGGTGTGCCACCCGTACGACTTGAAGTTATCACAAGCGCGTCTGGTGTAACTTTCAATGAATGTTACTTTAATCGAGAGGTCATTGAAATTGATGGCATCCTTATAAACTTCATTTCACTCCAGGATCTCAAAAAGAATAAACATGCAGCCGGCAGACATAAGGATATGGAGGATTTGGAACATTTGCCATGACATGTACTTTAACACCGATTGGCTTCTCCGCTGCGCTCTAAAGCCATCGGGTTAAGGCGGAGCCAATGTGGAGTTGAACCTTCGCTCTCACCCGCCTGGTTGAGCCGCGGCAGGCGGCTAACCTACCAGTCGTTTGAGATCGACTGCCTCCTCGCCTTACGGAAATAGCGTTCCGACGGCTCGTCACCCGCGACCCAACTCCGCGTTCGGCTTATAGGATTTAGACTTGTTACTAAAGAGAGGTCAGGTCAGATGGCTAAGGAAACAAAAAGTGCTAATCAATCCGGTGTTGATAAGGGATTAGTCGCCATGTTCATAAGGATGTCGCCCGAGGAGCGATTACGGGCCAACGACAACGCGTTTCGTACAATTCTGGAGTTGAGAGATGCCTACAGGCAGAGGAAAACCAACGAACGCAAATCTAAGTGAAGTTCTTGAGGGGCTCCTAAAGGCAGGCGTCGATTTTATTTTGGTCGGAGGCCTTGCAGCCGTAATCCAAGGAGCACCAGTAACAACAATGGATGTGGGCGTCGTTCACAACCAATCTCCCGAAAATATAGCCAAACTGCTTGCGTTTCTTAAATCGGTTGACGCATTTTATCGTCGCTTAGACGACAAGTTGATTGAGCCGAAAGAGGGCGACCTGTCGGGGAAGGGCCATGCGCTTTTTACGACCCGGCTCGGCCCTCTCGATGCCTTGGCTGTTATTGAGGAGGGGAAATCCTATGGGGACCTCCTGGACCACACCGTGGAACTTCATTTCAGGGGTCACACCCTTCGAGTACTTGATCTTAAGATGTTGATCAAACTCAAGAAAACCTCCACAGATCCCAAAGACAAACAGCGCCTACCTGTGCTTAAAGAAACCCTGCGGCAATTGGAGGAGGAATATGGCAGCGAGGAGGACAACTAAAAGGGAAATAGCGACAACGAGCAATACCGCCGAAAAGCCCATGAACCAGAGGGGCCAAAAAACGGCCCTCTGGTCAGGTGCGCCGTTAAAATAAATAGAGGAGATAAAAAGATGCCTACCATAAAAAGATCAGTTTTATATTTCGCATGTTTGTCTATGGTCTTTGTAGCTGCTTGTTCAACAAAGTCGGTCGAGACTACTGACATAAAATATTATCCCATTGACAGCTTGGACGGAATTATTACTAAATCCGGTGTTCAAATGGACGAAAAGATAACAAGTGATGGAAATGGCTCATTGCGAATTACTACGAGTAAGCCCACCACAGTGAGACTCTATGAAACTGGAGATATTGATATCGAAAATGCACGACTGATCTATCAAGCCAAACTTCGCACTGAAGGCATTGAAGGACAAGTATACATTGAAATGTGGTGCCGCTTTCCCGGAAAAGGAGAATTTTTCTCTCGTGCTCTTCAGTCGCCATTATCGGGGAGCAATGAATGGAGATCTCAGAAAACGCCCTTTTTCCTCAAAAAGGGTGAAAACCCCGTAACATAAAGATTAATGTTGTTGTTAATGGGAAAGGTACTGTTTGGATCGATGATATTCATTTGGTGAAAGCACCACTGAAATAACGTGGCTAACAATGCGCTGTTAGTGACAATAGTCGTTGGCTGATTGCTGAAAGCTTTATTAAGTGGAACAGGTGATTTTTAAGGTGGGAAATTTATGAAAT
>JAFDDR010000234.1 GCA_019310785.1 Deltaproteobacteria bacterium | reverse complement strand
GGCCAAGTGCCGGAGTCAGGAACTGGATTTCAAGATCAGGATGCACATATTTGATGAGACCAGTGTGATAATCAAAATCATTGTCAAAGCCAAGATTGTTTAACAGTTGAGCGATATCAATACTTTTTTCAATTCGCAGCGGGTTAGGTACAAGAAAATCAATATCCGTGGTTCGTATTAGGGGTATCTCAGGTGCCTTATCAAACAGAATTCGGTAATAATATTGACACCAGCTTCCTGATAGAATCAGATGATTTAAAACACCAGCGCTTTGAAGCTCTCTCAGTACAATTGAAAGAAGTTCATATTTTTTTTCCACTGATAGCCTTTTCGATTTCTCGTTACCTGCTTCATTTTGTTTTCGTACTGTTTTCTGATCTCAATTTTTTTTCTAATCGCCATTGCTTTTTCAGAAACCATTGGACCGATGTATTCAAATCGAACTTTACCCTTATGCCGGGACGCAAGATAAAGATATTCATTCTTATTTCTTTTCTTTACCGAAACACTCCCCCTGGGAAGGGCTTTAATCTCAGCGCTGTACTTATCAGAAAGGGCCTTCAGCCGTTCATACTCCTCATGCAAAATGCTTTTGATGTAACCCATATTAAAACCCCACATATAACTGCCTAACATTACGCTTAACAATATACCATGTTAGGCAATGGCTGTCAACATAGCTTGCCTAACGTCGGAGGTAAAGTTTATTTTTGTTAGGCATCAGGGTTGTCTTTATGTGATAGGGGGCAAATCTGTGTTGGCTGTTATTGTGTGATATGATAGTTGGATCTTATGAGCAGGCCATTAAGGATACAGTACCCGGACGCATGGTACCATGTGATGAACAGGGACGAAGAGGGGAATCTGCTTTTCTGGAGAAACAGGATTGACAACCTTGCAAAAAGTCGTCACCCCGTCCCGGATCGGAGTCCGGGACGGAATGACGACAAAAGCGAATTCTTGACTTTTTACGAGACCATCAAGAATTAGCTAATCGAATTTTTTTGCTGGTAAGAAAGCTAAGATGACTTCTTGTTTTGCACGAACGCCTTCTTTAGTTCGCTCCATGAGTCCCATATTTATCAATTTATTGACATCTCGAACCATAGTTTTTCTGGATTTTGTAGCATAGGCAGCGGCCATGCGTGTGCTGATTTCAGGTATCTTGGATATGAGTATTGATTCATCCGTTGCAAATGATAGATCTAATGCTAAATGCCTCTGACGGACAGCGGCTTCGGATGTTTGTTCCTTGAACATCTCATGAACATAATTGCGCCATACAATATCCCATTGTTGAAGACGTATAATATCTAATTGTTCTTTTAGTTGATCAACAAAACCACTGGAAGCGTATTTTACAAAATCTGAAACATTGCCCTTCATTTTGGTGGTTTTATCTAATTGCCTATAATATTCGGTGCGGGTTTGATTATAGAAATTGCTTAATAAATGGGCGGCAGGCGTTGGAATGCCGGCTTCTAATAAAATTTGAAATTCGATTAATCTGGCCGTTCTGCCATTTCCATCACCAAAAGGATGAATCCAGACAAAATAAATGTGGGCAATAATGGCTTTTAAGATACCGAAGGTTATTCTGTTGTCTTCGGGAATTTGGAATTCATTTAACCATGAACATAGTTTTTGAAGGAGAAATTCGCAGTCCTCTGCTGGTGCTGCACGGTAGCCACCGACACCAACAGAATAGTTTCGCACTTGACCAGGAGTAATTGATTCATTTAAAGACAGTCCATCCAATACAAGTTTGTTATAATTTTTAATTTTATTGACTGAAATTTCGGCCTTGTTACGAATCAAGATATCAGTTGTGATTTTGTCACAGGCTGCGATTATATTATCGATTTCTTTTGCTAAATATTCTTTTGAAGGAGGCAGTTTTAGTTTGCCCTCAAGGTGTTTAATGACTTCAGCTTCTGTAAGCGTGTTGCCTTCTATGGCTGTGGTTGCCAAAACACCTTTGGCCAAATAGACCATATGTAATTGCTTTGCCACGGCAGGTCTGAGAGGGACGCCCGAAATATGTACACATTTAGATTGAGCCTCACCCAGGGAGATCCATGTTACATATCCAATTAATCTTAGATCGATTTGGAAAGTTAACCAAGAATGTGTCTTTTCATATGTCCTCATAAATGTCCCCATATTTTTATTTAAAATATACGTTAAATCAAATATATAAAGAGTATTTATATGTTTAATGTCCTATAATATGTCTATTGTTTTTTATTGTCAATAAATAAAAAACCAGCCCAACATGGACATGCACCAGATCCCAAAAGCCTTGCGGCTTTCGGTCCAGGTGATGCCCGTTAAAAAGGGGCGGAATACGGATATCACGGCTAAAAGCTGTATTTGATCTCAAAATATAGGCGGTCGTTATCATCAATGTTCCGGAAGGAAGGCTTATCACCTGATTGATATGTGATCACCCCTATCTTACACGCTACCTGGTCGTTCAGGTCATAATCCAAAGACAATCGCTGGAACGCGCCGTTACCGCCCGTCAGATCAAAGGTTGAAGCAAGGAAGGTCAAGGTCAAGGTCTCGTGTAAAAAATTGCGCGTAACGCGGAGCACCGTCTGAAAATCATTCTCCAGGGTGTTATCGGGCGCTGTCTTGAGCCTGTCGTCGAATGACAACAAATGACGATTAACTATCTCAAAAGAGATGGTCGTGTCGGTGAAACCGGAGTATTCTACGCCTGCCATCACAACTAAGCGGGATTTGGTTTTCCCTGGCAACGAGAAGAATTCCAGGCCGCGGAAACAGGCCGCCTCTCCTTTCAGGAGCCAGTTGCCCAGGGCTACATTGGCGGCCGCGCCAAACATGGTCACACGGCTATGCATTCTCTTTAGCCCCGAAGGCGTTTGCTCCACATGGGCCTGATCGTCAAACAAATAGGCTCCGTAAAGAGAGAGATCCCACCCCGAGAAGATACCGTTTAAGGCAACAGCATACTCTTGATTGTCTATGCCCGTAGATGGTTTTTCCTCTTTTGGCAATGGCGCAGGGGCGGGAAAGAAATCGTTTCCAAACTGAGGGTCTTTATTGAATCGCACCTCATGGATAGCGATGCCGCTTACGTTCCAGTCGCCGAAGTAATAGTCCAGCCTGGTCATGGCGACGGGCAGCCGGAGATCCTCTATATCCACCAGACCGGGTTCCCGGTTATCTATCGGGTTTAAAACATCGGTCACCCGGATGTTGTCCGACTTGCCCCAGACCACGATCTGACGGCCGGCCTTCAAATCAAGGCTGGGCAGAAGAGTGCCCTGGATATATGCCACGCCGAGATCGGCCTCTTTTTCGTAGTGGTCCAGGACATCATCTGTAAACTCGTCGCGATCATGAATGGCATATGCTAAATCGTAAAAGGCATTGCCCTCGATTTTTATCCGCCACGATAAAGACAATTTCAAATCAGCTTCTAAATGCGCTTTAGCCTTGAGCCTGGAAAGTCCCCGGTGATCGGTCTTGCCTGGTTCAGGGGCATCGTGGGCAAAGTTGATTGAAGAGCCTATGCTGAACGCCCCGCTCAGCTTCAGCCAATCCGGTTTCAACTTCCGATCCTGGTCGGCCCTGGCATCCGGTCGCCCCTCTCCGGATTTCTCAGGGGCTTCATCAAAACCGGTTAATGCTTCCTCTTCCTCCAACCCTGACTGGTCCCGTTTCTCCCGGGGCTCGTCATCAAAACCCTCCAGGACTTCATTTATGTTTGACTCACCATTTTGCGTTTTCCGGGTCGGCCCGGTCTGTTCGTCAAATCCGGACAGGATATCATCCAGGTCGGTCGTCTGTTGGGCCAGGACCTGTCCGGTGTCCCAAAGGAGTATCAGGCTTAACAGCAAAACCAGGACCATTTTTGAGATCAGCCGTCCCATGTGATGCCCCTGGCAAATCATTTATTTATAGCCCCTTTTCCAACCGCCGGACAGTGAACAGACCTTCATCCAGGTCCTGGTTAAATCTGATGTGGTGCCATTTGAAGACGCTCCGGTGAATGGTCTGCTTGCCCTTGTTTGTCTTCATGTGGGTTTCTGTCCCAACCCAGATGCCGTCTATCTGCTCCAGCTTTTTTATGTCGAAGTATTTGAGCTTTCTGCCCTCTTTTACCCAATGGACACCGCGCACCACCATGAAGATATCCTGCCGGACAAAGAGGACCGATTTGGTATAGCCGTAGCGGTCTTCAATGGTCTTGTTAGACGGAATGGCCTCGATTAGCCAGACCTTGTGGTCGCGGACCTCGGCTTGTTTGAGAATCTTATACTTCCATTCGTCAATAACCCTCTTGGTCATGTCGAGCTCCGGCAGATAAAGCCACTGGTCATCGTCTCTCTCGCCGCTGTAATAGTCATAGGTGAGAAATCCGGTATCCTTTACATCAGCAGGCTCCATGAAGAACATGAGCTTTAAGGTGTCTTTACCCTTGTCTTTTGAGAAAGTCTTTATCTTGCGGACACGCTCGTAGTCATTCTTGTCGATAAGGATCATCTCCATGTTTGCTATCATGTTGTCGCCGTCATCCCGGGCATCGACTTTTTCCATGATCTCACTGGCAGTAAGCGAATTGGCCTGCGCCTGGGCAACGCTCAGGGTAGTGAACACAATCGGCAGGCAAAGGGCCACGGTAAAAAAAATGTTGCGAGTGAATCTGTGTTTCATCATATCAAACCTCCTTATTGTTACGGCCATGCGGCTTGATGACTATAGCCATCAAGGCTGGGGCCAGCAGGAAATCGGCTAACAGGGCAAGCAAAACGGTAATTCCTGTAAGCATTCCAAAATAGAAGACGTTATTCATGGATGCAAACATGAGGACAAAAAACCCGATTGACAAAACAACAGTGGTTACCAGCATGGCCCTGCCCGTGGTGTGAAGGGTCTGGCGGACTGCTTCGGTAACATCATTGGTGTTATGATAATAACGCCTGAAATTATGCATGAAGTGAACCGTATCATCCACGACCATACCGATGGCAATAGAACCGATGAGCATTGTAAACATATCCAGGGGAAATCCAAACAGGCCCATGATGCCCATGGTTACAATGATAGGGGCCAGATTGGGCAGCATGCTGATCAGGCCGATCCGGAGACTTCCGATAAGAATTATCATCATGATGGTGATGACCCCTGCGGCAATGATGTAACTTTTGCCCATAGAATGGATGGCCGCAGTGAGGGCACGACAGAACAAGGTCATCAACCCGGTGATGGTGATATCGGCGTCCTTGCCAAATGCGGCGCGGAACCTGGCTTCAATGTCTTTCAAGAAAGGAGCATACTTGAGGGCATCCAGCCAGGGGACTTTGATGGTGAACCTGGCAATCTGGAAACGGGAATCGATGACGTCCTCCAGGTCGTCTGACCCCGAATTTTCAAAGAGGAGAAACTCCTGGGGAATCAACCTGGGGTTGTCAGGGATGGAATAAAATTCAGGCCTGTTTTCATTCAAGGCCTGATGGATCTCCTTAAGGATATCGGCAACTGAACTGGTCATGCCGACAAACAGATCCCCCTGTTCAATCCGTTCGATCTCTTCTGCCAGGCGGTCGAGTTTTTTGAGGATCACCGGATCGTACAGGCCGTTTTCCCGGCCTGTATCCAGGATGACCTCAAGAGTGACCGATCCCTTGAGTTCATCGTTGATCTTTTGTGTGGCTATTCGGACAGGTGATTTCTCAGGCTGCCACTTTAAAACATCATGGGAAAAATTAAGTCGTGTGGCGGCTATCAGAGAGATGAGGATCAGTGCCGCGCTTGCGGTCGCAATAGCCTTAGGATGGCCGGTGGAAAAATTCGTGATCGTGTCAAGAAGCCTGTCGAATATTGGCCTGTGGGCCTGTGGCCGGCTTTTTGCTTTGATCGGGATGATGGCGATTAGTGCAGGGACAAGGATAATGGTGTAGAAAAGGGACAGCATGACACCAACGCCTGCAAAGACACCTAAGTCTGCAATAGAGGCTACCTCGGCTGTGGAAAATGAAGCAAGGCCTGCGGCAGTTGTCAGGCTGGTCATGACGATGGCAAGGCCGGAATGACCCATAGCATGGATGATGGAATCTTTCTTGTTGCCGTTCTTACCGAGGTATCGATAGAATATTGCAAGAATATGAACTGAGGCCCCAACGCCAACGGCCAGGATGAACGATGGAAGCACCATGGTTACCGTTGTGACGGGGACGCCGGTCAGGGCCATAAGCCCCAGGGTGGAGGTCAGGGTAAGTATAACAACCAAAAGCGGCAGGACAACCCCTGACAACCGTCGAAACATCAGGAACAGGCACAAGCCGATGGTCAGGACGGCCAGTATTATGAAAAGCTTCATGTCCTTTTTCATCGAGATCTTTACCATAGTTGTTACGACCGGCGAACCGGCTAAGTAGAGACGGAAATCATCGGCCTGATAGCGACTCACAATCTTGCTGACGGACATGACAACGGCAGTGTTTTCTTTTTCAGTCAAAAAAACAGGCTCACCTTTTTGACTGTCTCTAAAAGGTTTTTCAGCGTCATCAAAACCTGACGTGATGTCCAGGTCATTGTCTTCGCCGGAAAAGCTGTTGGTCTGTATGATTAGGGTGGTGAATCTGCCATCCTCGGAGATGAGGCGGTTGAGGTAGAGAGGGTTGGACATCACCCGTTTTTTCAGGGCCATCAGTTCATTTTTGTTCCGAGGCCATTTTTCCAACAGGTCCTCTACGATTAACTGATCTCCATCTCCCCGGGTGTTTCGGGCATTTACAAGACTGGTGATCTCATTCACATGAGGAACTTTTGCTTCAATGTCTTCGTGCAGGGCCTTAAGCTTTTTGAGAAATTTCAGGTCAAAGACATCGGGAGGCTGGATGGCGATGATGATCAATTCATCGCGGCCGAACTGATCTCGAAAGTCATTATATGCTAATAAAATAGGGTCATCAGACCGGAGAAAACTTTCGTTGGATGTTGCCGAGGTGAGCTTGGGCATCTGTGAGGCAAGGCCTGCTGCAACACAGAGCATGAGTAAAAGAACCACCCACCGCCACCTGTAGACAAGATGGGCAAAAGTCTCAAAACCCCTCTCAATTTTTTGTCTGAATTCCGACATAACAGCTCCTTTATTTTTCCATTGAAAATCTGGTCCTCTGGGCCAGATCAGAGCTATATGGCTCTGCCTTGGATTTTTATGTCTAAAAGTACAAATTCCAAGCATCAAATTACAAACAAATCTCAAATTCCAATATTCAATGACCAAAACCTTCCAGGACAAGACATTGTTTGGATTTTCGTATTTTGGTCATTGGAATTTGTTTGATATTTGGGATTTGATATTTGGAATTTCAATAAGTCAATGAAACTCCAACAAAGCAAATCTCCTCTGGGCCAGGCTTTTTACTCAGGAGTAACATGGTCTGTTAGTTGAAATAATACCTGACCCTCAATTCAACCTTATAATCATTCATCTTTTCGCCGTATTCGGTATGATTGCCTCCTATCAGAAAAGCACTGCGCAGTCTGAATTCCAGATTGGTTTTTGGGCTGTACACAAGTTCCGGGGTTATAGACAGACTTTGATCGTTTAAATTGACAATCGAGGTAACGGCCGGGGTAAAGTAAAGGATATCAAATGGTTCGCTCCAACTGGTTCGAAAATAGAGGTAGTCGCGCATCGGCTTGGCCGCGGCCAGGGTGCCCTGGGATAACCGGGCTGCCCTGTTAAGCTGGGAACTATTCCCGGTCAAAAGAAACGTGTCGTACGCCCTTTCAACAAACTCAAAAAAGTTCTCAGCGTCGTCCTCGTAAATTCCTTCGCCATTGTGATAGTATTCAACGATGAACGTGATCTCGTTGGTGGTAAGATATCGAATACCGAGAAGAAATGTCAGGATATCCGATTCATCGGTGGAGACATTTCCCCGGCTGTCTATGGATTTGTTTTTAAAATCTCAAAGTTTGTTTTGATGTTTCTGGCAAAATCAAAACCGTAACGGGTGGTTCGGCTCTCCCCTGTAAAGAAAAGAAGATCCATATCGGTGTCCCAGAGAAGGAAATAGAGCTTGGCGGCAAAATTGATGTGGTCCGGTTCACCAAAATCGTCGTTTATGGATTCCGTGACCGGCAGGATTACCGGTGTGAAGGCCAGGGTTTTTAAGGGACCATCAAAGCTCTTGATCAAGTCGGCAGTGATAACATAATAGCCCTCCAGGGCCTCCGTAGGATTATCAGGGTCTTTGGGCCGTGAAACAAAGGCAGCAGGATTAAAGGCATAGCCCTTTCCCCATTGGACGGCTTTTTTGCCG
>JAFDDR010000055.1 GCA_019310785.1 Deltaproteobacteria bacterium | reverse complement strand
TAGGGATTAGTCCACAAGGCGTGCGGAGTCTTGAAATGTCCTGATCTCAAATTGTTGGTCAGGGCCGACCGTACATTGAACAGCGCCTGATTGGTCGATCCTGATGGCCCTGCACCCGATCTCTTCGAGTCTTTTAAGTGTCTGTTCGTGGGGAAAACCGAAAAAATTCCCCTGTCCCGAGGAAATAACACAGATTCCGGGTTTGACCATGCTGAGGAATTCTCTTGTGCTTGAACTTTTACTTCCGTGATGGGGAGAAAGAAGGACATCGCTCTTGAGGTCATTTTGTTTACACGATACGAGGATCGCCGCCTCGCCCTCACTCTCTAAGTCGCCCGGAAAGAGGAAAGATTTTCCGTGAAAGGAAATCTTAAGGACCAATGAATTATTATTCAACCTCGTGCCGTTGTAAAAAAGGTTTGACGTCTTTTTGCCGGGGAGCGGGTACATGAAGTCAATCTTTGCCCCGTTTATCTCCCTGCCTTTCACAAGGTCAACAGGAAGAAGCATTTTTATTTTTTTTGATTCAATAATGGACATTAACTCCTTGAATGATGCCGTTTCAACTTTGTCCCCGTTGAACCAGAATTCTTTTGAATGAAATTCTCTGGCAATGAAGCGAAGGCCGTTCATGTGGTCTGACTGGGGGTGGCTCAATGCCAGGTAATCGATTCTTTTGATTTTAGAATGCCACAAAAAAGGGGCTACCACCATTTTCCCGACATTAAAGTGATCTCTTGGGAAACCTCCCCCATCTATGAGCATCTTTTGCCCGCCCGGAAACTCGACTAAGGCCGCGTTGGCCTGGCCAACGTCAAGAAAAGTCACCTTCAGGTCCCTGTTGAAATGCACCCTGTATGTCCAGTAGCCTATATCGACCAGAATAAAAACGGTAAGGACCGCAAGGCCCACCCTTGCCCATGCCCGGCGTTTGAAAAAGAATATAAAGAGGATGAGCGCATAAAACATAAGCATCTCAAAGAGATTCGGCATGACGACCCAGGCGCTTGCCCATGGAATGCCTGACCAGAACCGGATTATTTCCATAATCGCGTGTAATCCCCATGAACCGAGATGGAGAAAAAGATTTGCGGCCTGAGCAGAAAAGGGGAGGGTCACTGCCGAGAGCAACCCGTTAGGTATGATCCATAGACCTAAAATCGGCACCACCGTAAGATTGGCCGGAATGGTCACGAGAGAAACGCGGTGAAAGTAAAAAGAGATTATGGGAAGCAGAAAAAGCGTGGCGGAAATGCTCACTGCGATAAGGCCTATAAAGTAGAGAGAAATGTTATTAAAGATGGACATTTTCCTTTGCGGTGTTGCATGGGGAGGGGGAATTATTTTCAGCACAGAGGGCGTTAACCAGAGAATGCCCACAACCGCTGAAAATGAGAGTTGAAAGGAAATGCTGAACAGGGCATGGGGATCTACGGCTAAGACAATAAGACCGGCCAAGGCAAGGGTGGACCAGACCTCTTTTTCACGCCTCAGGATCAGAGACCCTAAGAAGGCCAAAACCATGATCATGGCCCGCTGGCTCGAAATCTGGAATCCTGCAAGGCAGGTATATCCGATGACCGGAACACATGTCAAAAGGGCCGTCAATTTTTGAATGTCGGTCTTCAGGGCCAGTTTGTAAAACCTGGAAAGGATACTCTTGAAAAAAAAGAAGGAGATCCATGCCACAAGCCCGATATGCAACCCGGAAACCGCAAGCACATGCCCTAATCCGGTCCGGTTAAAGGGCTCCCTTAACAGACGGCTGATGCCCTGGCGCTCCCCTAAGATCAGGGCGCGAAAAAGGGCTTCATCTTCCGGTCCGAGGTTCCCGGAAAAGAGGTCCCTCACGGGCCGCTGGATTTTTTCTAAGAGTGCGCCGGGAAAGGGGAGTAGGCCAGTTCCCATGGGCACGATGCGTCTTCCATCGGACACCGAGGCCGCACAGGTAAGCCCTTTCAGCTTCATGGCAGACTCGTAATCATACCCGCCGGGATTGTTGAAATTTTTGAACGGCCTCAACCGGGCGGGAAAGCGGACCTTGTCTCCGGGCGTAATATGCGGAATATTGTTATATACGGTAACAAGGATGTTATCGTTGATCCGGATGCTCTTGCCCCCGGCAAACAACCTCTGGGCCCGGACCTTTAGCCTTGCAATTTTATTGCTTACCCGGGCCGGTTCAAGGACCGTTCCCTCGATAGTGACCTTTTGACGGTTGATTGCCCATGGCAGGAGTTCTGATGAATGGTGTTTTCCTGAGTCTACCAGGATACCGGTGAAGAAAAAAGTGATTAGTAGAAGGGCGAGCCTTAACCGGGAAGACAGAAAAAGTATGGCGAACAGGCAAAGGGTGATTGAGATAAACAGGGGTAATGCAAGGCCCTGGCAGGGGGCCGGTCCTTTATGGGCAACCAGAATGCCCCCTGCAAAAGCGAACAAAATCGGTATGAGGGGGCGATGAAACATTTCATTCCTTTTCTCGCCAGATGTTGGCCCCTAAGTTTTTGAACTTCTTTTCAAGGGCCTCATATCCCCTGTCTAAGTGATAAATTCGCTGTACTTCGGTTCTGCCTCCTTCAGCCACCAATCCGGCCAAAACAAGGGAGGCGCTGGCCCTGAGATCAGTTGCCATAACCGGGGCTGAAAAGAGGCGGTCTTTACCTCTTACCAGGGCCTGATTCCCGTTAATCTCAATATCCGCCCCCATTCTCCTGAGTTCGCTGACATGAATGAACCTGTTCTCAAACACGGTTTCCCTTATCATGCTCCATCCCTTGGCAATGCACATGAGGGCCATGAACTGGGCCTGGAGATCGGTGGGAAATCCTGGAAAGGGCATTGTCTTGAGATCGACACTTTCTATGGTATCGGGTCCCCTGACAAGAACGGAGTCTTCCTTCACTTTGATATTCGCGCCCGCGGCTTCCAGTTTTTCCATAAGCGCTTCCTGATGTTCGGGCCTGCATCCCTCTACAGTTACGTGTCCCCCGGTCATGGCCGCGGCGATCATAAAAGTACCGGCCTCGATCCTGTCAGGTATGATGGTATGGCGGGCAGGACGCAGATCTTCGACACCCCGAATGATGATAGTATCTGTCCCATCGCCTTCGATGTCCGCCCCCATGCTCCGTAACATGTCCGCAAGGTCCCTGATTTCGGGTTCTTTGGCCGTATTTTTCAAGACGGTCTTGCCGCGGGCGGTAACAGCGGCCATCATGATGTTTTCAGTTCCGGTTACGGTGGCTACGTCAAAGAAGATGTCGGCCCCTTTTAGTTGACCAACACTGGCATTGACATAACCGTGATCCAGATAGATGTCCACTCCCATGGACGCCAATGATTTCAGGTGAAGGTTAATCGGCCTTGCTCCTATTGCGCAGCCACCCGGCAGGGATATCTTGGCGCTGCCGTAGCGAGCCAGAAGAGGGCCCAGAAGAAGGATTGAGGCCCGCATGGTTTTTACCAGGTCATAAGGGGCCTCATGGCCTTGCAGGTCATCCGAATTTACCTCAAGAGTCCCTTTTTCATCGCGAAATGTAACCCCTAATTTTGACATGATGCGCTTTATGGTATCAATGTCTCTGAGAAGGGGAACATTCTGCAATTGGTGACTGCCACCGGTTAAAAGGCAGGCCGCAATAATGGGAAGGGCGGCATTCTTTGCACCGCTCACCTTAACGTTTCCATTCAGGGGTTTTCCGCCTTTAATTAATATTTTGTCCATAGGCTAAGGCCATTGATTTCTTGAATGCTGCATAATAAAATTACGCAGCAATTTTGATGGACTTGTAAAAAGTCCATCAACAGGCCGAGGGCGGATAAGCCCCGGCCTGGGAAAGGGGTGGAACCATTTGAATTCACTTCAAATGGCGGGGGAGGGGTAGCCCTCCTCCGCCGAGTAAAAAGGCGCGGAGCGACTTTTTACAAGGTTATCAATTTTATATCTATAATAAATATGACAGATCGTCAATATGACATTAAACTGACGGCTATTGTCGGTAGGAATGGGTGGTGGGCAGCAGCTTGTCAGCAGGAAAAACGCCGCCTTTGGCGGATGCATTGATCCGCCTAAGGCAGGCAAAATCGGGAGGGACAAGAAGTGAAATTTGTGGCCGACTCAATGTTAGGGAAACTGGCCAAATGGCTCCGGATTTTAGGTTATGATTCCCTTTACCAGAGTTATTACAGGCCGGGCGTAATTGCTCGCCTCATGAAAGAAGACCGGTGCCTGTTATCCCGCCACAAAACTATGGTTGATCAATACACCGATGCCGTGCTGCTTCATGCTGATCGGGTGGGAGAGCAATTGTCCGAGTTGAAACGGACGATCCCCCTTAAACCTGATCAGTCAAATTGGTTCAGCAGGTGTTTGATCTGTAATACCTTATTAGAAGAAGCGAAAGAAGATAAAGCACAGGGAAACATCCCTGAGTATGTTTTTTATCAAAACATAAAAGGGATTCGATTTTGCCCTTCATGCGGTCGGTATTATTGGCCGGGCAGCCACCGGACAAAGATGATGGATCAGTTAAGAGAATGGGGTTTTATCCGTTGACCTCTTATAAAACGGCCAAACGCCGGTTCAGGCAATAAAAAACCCTTCCGGCAAAGGGCTTTCCTTCCCGGCTTCAATCAATTCTTGCTTACGAGAAAATCTATCTTTTTTTGGCCGCTTTCTTTTTCCTTACTACCTTCTTTTTTGCAACCGGCTTCTTTTTTGCAACCGGCTTTTTCTTAGCGGCAGGTTTTTTCTTAGCAGCCGGTTTTTTCTTTTTGGCCTTCGCTTCTACAGCTTTAGCTTTTGTAAGCTGTGATTCTAATTTCTTGACCCTGGCTTTTGTAGCGGTTACTTCTTTGGTAGCCCTTGTCAATGTTTTTTTGGCACCCTTCAACCTAAATTGGATTTGTTTAACCGTTGCCATACTCTCTCCTTTGATTTAAGGTTAACATAAACGTTCATAGTGGCAGAGGATAAGCAAAAAATAAATGCAAGTCAAGAGAATTTATCTCACACGAACAAAAATAATGCAAACAGGGAAATAGCTATTGCAACCCAGGCAGAATGTTTTACGAGGAGAACCGTCATTTGTATATGAATTGGTCCCGGATCAGGGTTTTCCTTTCCCAGCCAGGG
This sequence comes from Deltaproteobacteria bacterium, assembly GCA_019310785.1. Taxonomy (GTDB): domain Bacteria; phylum Desulfobacterota; class DSM-4660; order Desulfatiglandales; family Desulfatiglandaceae; genus JAIOSR01. The sequence goes on along the minus strand of JAFDDR010000055.1, from coordinate 10,812 downwards.
TTTGTTTTTCAATGCATCAGGATACTTGACAGGCCCGGCGAGACGGATATCAAGGGCCCCTGCCACAAAACTCTCTGCATGAGCAGCGTTTGGGGAATCGTGTTTTAATCTGTCTCTCATTGCCACCTTCAAACCATGAACAGGATGAAAACCGCTGATCCCCGCCCCGACAAAGAGGATTATGAGGGAGCAGCGCGCGGGAACAAAGTTCATTATATCATCCAGTCTCGCACCTGCCAGGCCGAAATCAATATATTCAGGGTTTCTGTAACCGATCATGGAATCTAAAGTGCTTGCAACTTTAAAGGCCAACATAAAGCTCAAGGCGGTTTTGACGGGAGATAGCCCCAAAAGGTTCGCCAAAATGGCTCCCATCAGACACCAGAAGAGCGGCGAAAGAAAACCATCCACAAAATTTTCCGCTAATGTCTCCACTGCGGCCCGGCATATACCTTTTTCATCTAAGAAGCGGACATCCCGACCCACTACCAGGGCAATGGACTCTTTAGCCTCGGTTAACCTGCCGGATTCGAGGGCGTGAATGACCGGCCTTATATGATTGAACAGGTCCCCTATGGCAAGACATGAATAGCAGATGTAAAGGTCAAAGCACGTGCCTAACAGGAAATGAATACGGTAGAGGCTAAAACTTGCAGCAAGGTAAATGGTTATAAAGGCGGACTCGACAATGATTACCAAAAAGAGGCCGCCTGCCCTGCCGCTTCCTCCAACCTTTCTCAAGACCTTTTCTAATATGGAGATGCTATGTCCGATTATCCTGATGGGATGATACCTGTAACGGGGATCGCCTATGAAAAGATCAACAAAAAATGCGATAAAAAGAATACATGCCAGTTCAATCATGATGTGGAATAACTTCTTTCGTTATAACTCAGGTTGTCAGGTTCACGGTTAGTTACCTTTCGTTAACCTTAGGGCTTACGCATACGGAAAAGAGGAAAGGATTGACATCAACTTATCATTATCATTGGGAGACCTTAGACCTATGCGGAAAAAATTGTTTTCAAGACCGGGAAAGTTCCGACAGTCACGAACGTATGCACTATTTTCGAGGAGATAGTGAACAAGATCATCCATGTCTTCTGTTCTGGTCCATCGGCAGAGGATGAAATTCGCCGAACAAGGATACGGGATGATCCCGTCAACTTGTTCAAGTTTCTTAGAAACTCTCTTACGTTCCATAGCCGCGTCATGACGGGTCCTGTGCTCATAGTCGGTGCATTCAAGTAGAAGGGGGGCCACCCTGTCCGCTATGCCGTTTACGGTCCATGGTTCTTTTGCCTGTTTCAGGCGCGAAATGAGTTTTGAATGCCCCACAACACCTCCAACCCTGAGTCCGGCTAAGGCATAAAACTTGGTCAGGGAGTGAACTACCAGAATGTTGGGCCTTACCTTTTCGGTCATCAGGCTGCTCTCGGTCCACATGTCAGTGAACTGTATGAATGCTTCATCAATAATGAACAGGTGATCAGGAAACCTGTCTGCAAGTTCCAGGAGTTGTCTTTTTGGAAACAAATTCCCAGTAGGATTATTTGGCCGGCCAAGCCAGAGACCATCGCTGTTATTAAGGGCATCAATCAAGTCATTCATGTCCGGGAAAGAAAAACCCGCATCAGGTGACAACGGGACCCTTGTCACCTCTGATCCGGCTAACACAGAGGCCCGCTCATAGTCGTTATAGGACGGGGTTATGACCAGGAACCGTTTCAAGCGGAGTGTCCTTGGTATCAGGTAAATCAACTCCGTGGAACCGTTCCCTGCAAGAAAATTTTGAGAAGGTATGCCGATTTTCTTCTTGTAATAATGCGATACACCGTTTCCCTCAACAGACGGATAATCCGAAATGGCTTCCAGTGTCTCGGCCCATTTCTGTTTGACGATTTCCGGGGGACCTAAAGGATTGAGATTGACACTGAAGTCGAGTACAGCCCTGTCCGCCAGGTTGAACCGGGCAAGATCAAGAGAAGGGCTTCCGCCGTGCCGGTATTGCAAGCTATTGTTCATCAGAACCCACTGTCTAACTGTTTAACGATTCTTTTTAAAATATCCAGGTCCATCCTGTATAGCAGAGGATGCTCTCTCCTGGCAAGGCACATATCATAAGCAGGGTAACCTCCACCATCTCATTGGCCGTCCCTAAAAGATCACCTGTTATTCCATTGAAACGACTTTTTATGCGTACGCCGAACAGCCATGTCTGAAGCCATGCAGCAGCAAAAAGTGCCAGGGCCAAAGGACCAAAAGGGAGGCAAAGGATGATGGATATCAGATGTGAAATGAACCTGTGTTCAGGGGAAGCCCCTTTGACAAACGGTCCGCCCATGCCTTCTTCGGTTCGTGCATAAGGAAGAGTGCATATAAGCTCTACCATCATATTTCTTGAAAGAATGAATATGGCTAAGATCCAGATTATAGAACCGGATGAAAGAATCCTTTCAAAGGCGACCCATTTTGCCGCCAATGCCAGGATAAGGGCCAGAACTCCAAAGGACCCCAATGAAACGTCTTTCATAATGGCAAGCCTTTTTTCCCTGTGAAGAAACCCCCCGATGGAATCGGCCCAATCAGCCAGACCGTCGTAATGAAGGCCCCGGGTCAGCCATATTCCGAGTCCAACCATTACCAGCGCGGCACCGGCGGGCCATTGTTTGAACGGCAGCAGTATCCAGATAAGGCTTGTACCATAGAGAATCAGACCCAGCAAAAGGCCTATTACCGGGAACCAGGAAAGAGAGGCAGAGAGATCCTCACTCTCTTTCCATGGCCATGGAATTGCAGTCAGTGTTTTGAGAGCAGTACCCAACCCCTTTATGTCTAATGAGGATAGAGACATGTCACGCACCGGGCTCAATTCCCACTTCTTCAAACGTGGCCATTTCAGTGTAAATTTTCATTGAATCCTCTATGATCTGCATGGCCAGGGCCGCCCCGGTTCCCTCACCGAGACGAAGATTCAGATCAAGGATAGGCCGCAGCCCTTCTTTTTCAAAGAACTTGTGGTGCCCTTTTTCGGATGATTTGTGGGAAAAAAAGAGATAATCCTTGACCGCCGGGTTAAGGCGCATGGCCACAAGGGCCCCGGCACCGGATATAAAACCATCCACCACAGTAATCATGCGCCGGGCCGCGCCCCCTAAAAAAAGACCGCATATGCCGGCAATCTCAAGACCTCCCACTGCCGCGAGTGTTGAAAGCGGATCATCCATGGCCGGCCTGTTGATTTCAAGGACATTCTCTATGACGTTTACCTTATGCCTCAATCCTTCCTTATCAAGCCCCGTCCCTTTGCCGGTTACGTCAATTACGTCTGCCGGCAGCAGGGCGGAAAAAATGGCGGAAGAGGGGGTGGTATTTCCTATACCCATGTCTCCGGAGGCGATTATGACAGTCCCGTCATTATATGCCTTTTCAGCCATCTCAATGCCCACGTTAATGGCTTTTTTCGCCTCTTCGCGGGTCATTGCCGGTCCTCGTGCAATATTTCCTGCCGCCCTTTTTACATTTTTCCGCACGAGTCCTTCAGCGTCCCGAAGGTCCTCTTTCATGCCTATGTCGATAACAGATACATCAGCCCCGGCGCAGCGCGCAAGGACATTGATCCCTGCGCCACCGGCTAAGAAATTTCTGACCATTAAGCCGGTCACGTCCTGTGGATAGGCACTGACCCCTTCCGAGACCACGTCGTGGTCCCCCACAAATACGAAGACCTCTTTTTTTGCAATGGAAGGCCTTTCTTCCTCCCTAATGGCAACTACCCGGGCGGCAATCTCTTCCAACATCCCTAAACTACCCTTGGGCTTGGTCAGGTTGTCAAGGCGTGTCCTGGCCCTGTTCAGCCACTCTTTTGAAATAGGTTTAATCTGTTTAAGGGTTTGTTCAATCATAATCACTCCTCCCTCATCTATATATTTTTTTGGAAAATCATTTGAGTGTTCTTTTTGAGTGTATTTTTTTCGTAGCGTAGCGCAGGGCTTTAGCCCTGCATAAAAATGGCAGAGCTAAAGCTCTGTGCTACGAAAAAAGGTTCCATAAAAAAGCCCCATCCGGCACTCAGACATCTGTGTGCCGGATGGGGCCATGGCAACTCCATCCATCATCATGATCGGCAGGTCTTCTGGCTTACCCGCTCCCGGCTCGCCTTCCCATCCCGTCTATGACGGGGAAGTGACTTTTTATCCGGTGTTAAAATTAACCGGAACATTACCGGGCGTCCTGAAATTTTCATGGTTCGGGATTACAGCACCGGCCATTGTGCAACGGATTTTCACCGTCTTCCCTTTTCATCCGCTTTGGCAGAGGACATTTCTGATAACCTTTTAATAAGGGCGAAATGTATAACAGAAGGTCCTATTGCGGACACCGGTCATGGTTTTTTAGGGCGATTTGCCCAAAATTGTATAAAAGAAATAGCCTAATTCGGCAATATTGTCAATAAAATGTTGCCAAGTATTTAGTATTTTGATAAGTTATGAATAAATAAAGCTTGTGAAAATTATCTTTCATTGAAAGGGGGTGACGTTTTAGACATTGAGGCTTCAACAATAACCTGATTTATAAGAAAGGAGGTTGGACATGGCTGGAAGCACATACAAGATTATTGAACTGGTAGGGACAAGTGATGTCTCATGGGAGGAGGCGGCCAAAACCGCAGTGGAAACCGCTGGGGAGAGCCTGAAGGATCTCCGGATCGCGGAAGTAACCAAACTGGATGTGACCATTGAGAATGGCAAGCTAACGAGTTATCGCGCAAGGATAAATGTCTCTTTCAAGTACGTAAAATAGGACTTCATATCCTGGATTTTTTCGATGAGCCCGCCCGAGAGGGCTTAATGGCGATACCCGAGGCGGGCGCAGCTCATCGGAATTCGTTAACCCGTCACAATTTAGTCTTCCTGAAAATCAGCAGATGTCTTATTGAATCCTTTCCCGGCAGTCTGTAGGAAACGGTTTTATAAAGGACGAGTCCATGCTCGTGGATGACGTCTGATCCCTCCTTGAGCACTTTTTCAAGCTGACTTGCCTGAAAACTCAAAATCAGGCCCCCGGTTTTAAGATGCGGTGCGCACCATGTCAAGGTTCGGGGCAGGTCCGCAAGGGCCCTGGCCGTAATGATATCATAGCCCTCAGAGCGCAAAAGAGTCCCGTCCTTTTCGATCCGGCCTCTTATGATCTCTATATCGTCAAGATTGGTGATTCGGATGACCTGCTTAAGGAAATTGACCCTTTTAGACCTGGCTTCCATGAGATGCGTCTTGAGACCGGGACTTGAAATTTTTAAAGGGATCGCAGGAAAGCCCGCGCCCGAACCCACGTCAAGGAAGTTCCCCTCTTCAGGCAGGTATGGCGATGGTATGAGGGAGTCTATGAGAAGTTCTTTCAGTATCTTCTTCCGGGAAGTGAGCCCCGTCAGGTTTACCTTCTTATTCCACTCCCACAATTCGTTCAGATAGATATTGATAAGATTGATCTGAGAGGTTGACAGTGTTATACCAAAATCACGAGCCCATGAGTTGAGGAGGTTATTTTCTTCTTTTTGCAACTTAGACAATCACTCGTCTTTTTATTATACTCATGGCTTCTTCAGGCGTATCCACCACGCTGAAAATCTCCAGATCTGTTTCCGCAATGGTCTTTTCCTTAAGCAGTGTTTTTTTGAACCAGTCCAGAAGGCCGTTCCAGTAATTAGAGTCTATGAGGATTACGGGGAAAGACCTGATCCTTTTGGTCTGAATCAGGGTCAGGGCCTCAAAGAGTTCGTCAAGGGTCCCGAATCCGCCCGGCATGATAATATAGGCCACCGCGTATTTCACGAACATGACTTTCCTTATGAAGAAGTATCTGAATTCGAGCCGGATATTGGCGTATTCATTGGCTTTCTGTTCTTCGGGGAGATGAATGTGGAGCCCGACCGATTTGCCGCCCGCCTCTGCGGCCGCTTTGTTTGCAGCTTCCATGACACCGGGGCCCCCACCGGAAATAACACTGAATCCATTCTCAACCAACAGACGTGCTATAGTGAGTGTGGCTTTATAGGAAGTACTTTGCGGTTTTGCCCGCGATGAGCCAAAGATGGTCACGGCAGGGTGGGCTCCCGGCATGACTTCAAATCCATCCACGAATTCCGACATGAAACGGAACATCCTCCAGGAGTCTTTCAAGGTAAAGTCGTCAACGAGATACTGATTTTCAGCCATGTTGTTCGTCCTTTCTCGGTAGATGGGTCAGGTGTAGTTGATCGCAAGGCAATAATTCATTTGATTTTTCGAACTTTATTGTTTAGCTTTCTGACAATAATTAATTTTTATCATAGATTTAGCAAATAAGCGTGTCAAGGAATAGTCGTCTTCTCAGGCGGATCAGCGCTTGGATCCGCACTAATTGATGAAAGCAGACCATGAAACTCCGATCAATCACCAAAAAAAGCTTCTTCTTGAACCCGGCCAACCTAAACAGGCCCTGGCGTGAAGATTATTTAGCCATGTTTTCCAGCGAGTGGCAAGGCGTTACCACTGATCCGGATTTGATGATGATTCCCATTGACGATCATCTCGTTCACAGGGGTGATGGCGTATTTGATGTGATGAGGTGTATCAGTGGCCAAATATATCAGATGGAGGCGCACCTCCAGCGTCTTGATCGTTCGGCAAAGGCCATTTCATTGAATTTGCCTTCGGATTATGAGCGTATTCGGGAATTGATCGGGAAGCTGGTGGTTATTGGAGGTGAGAGGGATTGCCTGATCAAGGTCATACTCTCAAGAGGGCCGGGCGGTTTCGGGATAAGCCCCTTCGAGTGCCCTGCATCCCATATGTATGTTAATGTCATCCGTTTTCGAGATTTGCCGGACGAATATTACGAAGACGGTATTCCTCTTGTTACCAGCAGGATCCCCATCAAGAAATCATTCTTTGCCAATATAAAGTCATGTGATTATCTGCCCAACGTCCTGATGAAAATGGAGGCCATTGAGTCCGGCTGCAAATATTCAGTGGGCCTTGATGAAGACGACTTTTTGGCGGAAGGGTCGACCGAAAATGTTGGAGTTTTAGCGGCAGATGATATCTTGAAATTCCCGGGATTTGAAAGGACCCTCTCGGGTATAACGGTTAATCGTATCTTCCAGTTGGCGGATCAACTTGTGAAAGAAGGCTTGATAAGGGGTGTGGAGTTTACAAGAATATCACTTGAAGAGGCATATCAGGCAAAAGAGATGTTTCTTACCGGGACCTCATTGGGCGTTCTTCCGGTGGTGACTTATGATAGGAAACGCATCGGTCAGGGTAAACCCGGCCGGGCCTATGTAAGGTTATCGGAACTCTTGTGGAAAGATATGACGGAAAATCGGGATTTGCTTACAAGAATCGATTGGGAACCGGGGGATTTTGTCTAAACGATTTTATAACTTGAATGCGGAGGTAATAGTATGGAACGTGTTGCAAGGGTTTCAGAGATCATAGCTGCCTCGCCCGTGAGTTTTGATGATGCCATAAAGGTTGGTTTTGAGAGGGCCAGCCGCACCCTGAGAGGTATTACAGGGCTCAGGGTTCTTGAACAGAGGGTCTCTGTTGAAGACGGCGAGATCAAGGAATACCGAATAAGATGCGAAGTTATCTTTGTGCTTGAACCCTGAAATACCTGAAAATGGCCCTTTATCCTGCCCTTGACCTTAGGTATCATAAGATGATAGATATGAACATCAAGGCCATGGAGAGGGGTGTGCAATCCGTGGCAGATCGAAAATAAAATCGCGTTGCCGCTTGCTTTGTAGGGGCACGGCGCTCCGGGTTCCTACGACATATGATCCGGCAATGTGATTGCATTGGTTTAAAAAATTATTGCAGGAAGACTATCATGGAAGAAAAAAAGGAACGAGCAGGCGAAACTGATGCCTATGAAGATTTTTTGAGTGACATCAGCGACCAGTTTTCAAGAAAGGATGAAGAAAAGCATTTCTTAGACAGCATTGCACCTGAAGCGCCAAAGGAAGATATCCAGGTCAATGTAGGCGAGCGCTTCAGGTCTGTGAGGGAAAGCCGTAGCCTGAGCCTTCGGGATGTTTCCCAGAGGACCGATATAGATGTTTCCCTTTTGGAGCAAATAGAGGACGGGACCGTTGCTCCTCCTTTAGGCGTGGTCATAAAGCTGGCCAAGGCCCTTGAGATGAAGATCGGTTATTTTATCTCAGGTGAGGAAGACCAGCCCTTTACCATCGCCCGGGGGGATGACGGGAAGGTCATATCGAGATACGATTCCAAAAAGGGAAAACATTATGGCTATGAATACGTATCCTTGGCCCCACACAAAAAAGACCGGCATATGGAGCCCTTCTTAGTGACCCTTGAGCCCTCTGCTACCGAGGAAGAAAGATCGACCCATGATGGGCAGGAATTTATTTACGTGCTCACCGGGGCCATGGAGGTTCGTCTTGGCGAAGAGACCCATATCCTGGAACCAGGGGATGCAATTTACTACGATTCAACGGTCCCCCATCTCGTTAAATGCCATGGTGATAAACAGACCCGGATCTTAGCCGTGCTTTATGCTGAAAGGTGATAATGTACCATGATCGTATTTGATTTAGAGTGTTCAAATTCGCATATGTTTGAAGGCTGGTTTGACAGCTTAGGGGCATTTGAAGAGCAAAACGCCAAAGAAATGATAATCTGTCCCTATTGTAACGATACCGATATTCGAAAAGTCATGTCTCCGGTGTCTGTAAAAAAATCGAATCATGAAAAGCAGGTCGAATCCGGGCATATTGATTATCAAAGGCTTGCGAGGGAAGTCGTCGATTATGTCCACAAAAACTTTGAGGATGTGGGCACAGAATTTACGGCAGAGGCCCTGAAGATTCATTACGGGGTCGGCGAAAAACGGAATATCAGAGGATCGGCCACCTCCGATGAAGAGGAAACCCTGAAAGAGGAGGGCATCGAGTTTTTTAAGCTGCCTTTGCCCAAAACGGAGGATAACAAGGACAAAAAAAATTAGTAGATCCCTGCCTCACATCCAGCCGCAATAGTCTTGCCTAACTCTCGGCATTTTTTTAGTGTTTCCCGGTCAAGCTCTCCCTTGGACAGAACAGGCTCGTAGACTTTTTTGAATTGATATCCTATGCAGATACGCTCGATGGCGTTTAAGGCCCCTGTGCCGTCATTTCCAGCACTGATAAAAGCCACATAAGGTTTTTTGAAAATTTCCTTTTTCCCTTGAGCCTCATTATAGGTACGGTCAAAAAAATCTTTGATCATGCCGGACATGTACCCGAAATATTCGGGAGATCCGATAACCAGGCCATCACATTCCAGAAGGTCCTCAAGTGTCGCATCCCCTGCTTTCTTCAGGGAAACTGTCACTCCTTCAATGGATGCGGCCCCTCTGGCAACATTTTCGGCCATTTTACGGGTGTGTCCGGTTTGGGAGTGGTATACGATTAAAATTTTGCACATGGCAGATTCCTTCCTGCTTAACAAGGTATCCGTTCACGGAGTATTTGATTTGCTGGAAATCACAAACATCAAATTCCAAATAACAAACAAATTTCAATGACCAAAATTCAAAATTCCAAACAAGATTTGAAAACCCCTATGACAAAGCCCAATGTACAAACTCTCTCGGCCTGTCTGCCGTGTTACTATGGAGGATCGGTGGGAACCAGATCAGTTTTGGTCATTGGATATTGAGATTTGTTTGTAATTTGGTGCTTGGAATTTGGAATTTTGTTAATTTCTGGTACTTGAAAAGTTCCGTGAACGGTTACTTAACGAGGCACTTTGTAAGCAGGGGGTTCTTTCGCGCCGTCAAGAATCCTCTGCATCCGATTTCGCTCGGCCCTCACTTTTCGAAGGCGATCTTTTAACTCTTCCTTTTTTTCAGAAGATGAACTCTCAACCTGTTCTTCAAGCATTTCTACGTCCTGTTTGAGACGATACAGGTCCTTTGCGATCATCCGGATAGACATGGCCCTCTCTTACCTAAAGTGAGCGGTTCCAGGTTCAGGGTTCAACGGTTCAAAGGTTTTAACCCTTGAACGGTGAACCTTGAACCCAAATCTTGAGTTAGAAATGCACCCTTTTGTCCAAAATATTACCCCAAAATCAGCTAAAATTTTCGAGGTCTTAAGTTAGGCCGATCTCCTCATTTTCAGCCAAGCTGGCCAGGGATTCCGGGCTGAAAGTCAGTTTTTTGAAGAGTTTTTTTTCAACCCTTTTGCAGAGTTCGAAATTCATTCGAATAGCCCGGCAAATGCCTTCATCATTTTTGCCATACCGAGCGAGGATATATGACAGGCGGTCTTCGAGACTCACTATCCCGTCATGATTAACCCTTTTGTCCGAATAAAATACGATTTCCTTTTCAGAATAATCCCCGTTCAGATTATAGTCCTTCAGCCTGACATGCTCTGCGACAATACTAGCGGTTTCATCAAGATGATTCTCAAGGCAAATCCGTCTGCCGATTTCAACCGGCATCTCTAAGCCCTGAGGCAATCAAATGGGCTACTTTTGTGACAATAATGGAGTGGGCCTTGATATTTTCCAACATTCGGTACTTATCCATGAGTTCAAAGCAGGTTTCGATAGATGGAATCATGTTATTTGCGTCCTTAAAATTGCGATCAAATCCGAGCCCTCTGGACCCTACACCGATTATTGGGAAAGTATCAACTCCCGAATTTTCATGCAAGTGAAAAACCAAAGGAAAAAAGTGGTCTACAATTTCTCCAAATTCATGTATGTCATAAAATATCTTGTGAATCAGCAAAAAATATTGTATTTTGGACAGCATGAA
>JAFDDR010000054.1 GCA_019310785.1 Deltaproteobacteria bacterium | reverse complement strand
CTCTTGGGCGGGAAGTTTAAGGTCATTTATGAAATGCGAAGTCAATTGTGGTCTGAATACCTTGAGGAACAAATCAATTTCCCCATAAAATCTTACGCCCGCAATTAAATATAAGGGTCAATCCGAGTTTCTCAAACGCCAACCACGTGTTTTACTTGAATATTTGCTCATAGGAGTTATCCATAGCTGCACCCGATGCCCATAGCGGGCGGGCGGGAGCGGATGTGGGTAACTCCTCCGTGGCATAATGGCTGTACAGATTACCCTGGGAATCTGTACATTCCGAATCCCCTGGAGGCTCAATAACAGCGCATTTCCAATAGGTTATTGCTTTTGAGAGATTCGGATATAGCCAAAAATAGGTTTTCGAAGGCAGTGAGTAGTAATCCTAATCGTGACTATTTTTGGAGGTAGGCTCGCGGTTGACTTAGCAGGAACCTGAATTTTCGGGAAAGTATAGCTTACATCTGGTAGTGTTGACATATTCGGGATAGTCGGAATTCAAGTTTAGGATAATTATCCTTGAACGTCAACGCGCATTGAGAATTGGATATCACAGGTTATTCCTGAGGGCCTAGTTTTCCGATTTGTTGGAGTTATCTGGATTCGTAACGGGTCGGCTATACTACGCCATTCTTACATATCATGATGATCTAGTTTACCCATCTTCATTCATCAAGATAGAAACCTCGGCGGCAATTCAAAGTTCCTGTTAATCTCCAAATCTCCGAGCACCATAAATGTGGCAGTACCATGGGTAAGCAGTTTGCCTGCTTCGTCCGTAATGGATGCTTCGCCGATGCCCAAGGTTTTGCCTAGTTTTATGCTCTTGCCCTTCGCCAAAAGCAAACCCTTGGAAGCCGAGCCGAGATAGTTTAGTTTTAGATCGATGGTTATCATCTTTGCGTTGTCATCTAGCTGGGTGTAAACGGCCCAGTAAGCGGCAGCATCTACCAAGGCGGCACTCACACCACCATGCACCATGCCGTATGGTTGTAAATGCTTGTCCTGGACAGCTACTTGCATTAAGCAATATCCCCAATCGATTTCCTTTATCACCATCGAGGTGTGTACATAGTAGGGGCTTTCATTTACCCTGTCGATCATTTCTTTGAGGAAGGCCGGATTGAGTTTTTTCATATTTTACCTGACGTAGCAAATAATTTCCGTAAATCTAATATCCGTGTCCCTAATTCTAACATTGGCACCATGTACTTTTTGACATAAAACAAAAGTCAACTCCCGATATGTTGAGAATATCCAAATATGACCAGAATTTGTGATATCATCAAGCCCTTAAGTCAACTATACTTGCATTTACCCTTGAATCCCGACAAATCCAACAATACTGATGATATCTTGGTACTGGTTAAAAATGATAATCTACACTATATCAGAAAAATAAGATTAATTTCAAGATATTGTGGACTGGTTCAATACAGTGCGATTGCATATGCCTTGCCAATATCTTAAATGGCCATAAAACTATGATATCATAAAATATCTAGCACGAAAACTCCGATAAAATCATGGGTGGGCCAAATTAAGAAACGTCTTCAACCAACTTGATCTCCTCTTCGGTCAATTCATATAGCTTGTAGATGATTTGATCAATAAGCCAATCTGTTTTTCGGAGTTTTTCTTTAATGGGTAAAAGTCTGGAAAGGGAATTTTCATATTCGGTCTTGACGGTCTCAAAGATTTCCCTGGATTTGAGATTTGTGAGAATGGGATATTGAATTCTTCCTCTTGCGGAAGAAGTTCATCATTTAGACAGGATAACAGGATAAACAGGAATCTATGTTAAGTCACAAACAAGGCATTAGTATAATAATCCAGTAAATCAAAAGAAATATCCTGGTAAAATGCCTTACAGATAGACCCCGAATAAGGAATTAATATAATCTCTTTGGGTCTCTCTTAAATGTGAAAAGAATATTCAAATTAACTCCCGTTCAATCGGGAAAGCAGGATAAACCAAATTACAATAGAAGGGTTTAACTAATCACTTACCCCTATAGCAAGGAACGGGTTATCAGGATAATTAGAGGATTTACAGGAATTAAAAAATCAAGTTAATCCTGTTATCCTGTCTAATTTATACCAGTTACGGTGAGGTTTCATAAACAGACTTTTAGAGTGAAGTGAATAAGAAGGCTCTTTTTTGGGAAAAGAGTATAAGGAATTTGGCCTTATGTGTCAAAGATAGAGCTGCCTGGAGCCGGGGTCATTTTATTAAAGTGTGACCATCGCAGGTCCTGTTTGTTCTTTAATTAACCGCAGACCGGTCTTCGCGCGAGGCTTCGCCCCGGCAAGCAGCCGCAGACGAGCACAGACTAATTGCCGGTCGACTTGACCGACAATTAACGGTCAGGCCCTTTGGGCAATAAACAAGTTATCCTGGAATATTGATATCTCTACTGTTCATTTTATTCCGCCAAACGAATGGAGTTTTCCTCCGGCCATGTCGGCAGGAGGAAATGGTGACTTCAAATATGTAGCCAGTTGTCTACGTGAAGATCAGTAATCCTCCTGAAATGGTTTTCATTGTTGGTAACCACGCCCATTCCATGCGCCAGTGCAGACGCTGCTATTAGGATATCTGCATCACCGATCAATTCTCCTCGTTCTCTCAGGTACGCATAAATTTCCGCTGCCTTGACCACGATCTCATCGGTGAGCGATAAAATTATGTTCTTTTCACAAAAAAGATCAAAGGTTTCAGCTTGTCTGGTTGCCCTCTTTGCCTTCAACCCCCGCAGAATTTCGTAACGTGTGATGATTGAAAACGTGAACCTACCATATTCGCTCATATAGGCACGAGCTTTTGGAATGACCGCGGGATTCTTGCGCATAACAGCCGAAAGGATATCAGTATCCATGACTACTCGGGTAATGGCCATTATGAAGTCTTTTCTCCGAAGAAATTTTTGCGATCAAGTGCAATCTGCTCTACTTCTTCGATCTGGTCATCTGATAAGCCGTTATAGACTTTCGCGGCTAACTCAAGTAGATCTTCTGTGCTCGATTCCGGTGGTGTTTCAACAACAAGGCGTACTTTCAGCCCATCTAAAATTGTCGGAGGTTTCAGCGGCCTAAAGACTCCATTTTTATAGATAGCATCAAGGGTCTCTTTCATAATATCGGCCTCCTCATAAATCTAAGAGTGATACTCATGCTTAATAAGTTTGGTGTGCGGAAATAGTCCTGTAAAGTCTTCAAATTATTGAATCCGGCTAGGTTAGAATCTTACAAAGTATAGGATAAAGGCTCTCGTCCGTCAATAACTGAAGCTTGAAATGCCATGTTAAACCAGGATGATATCTGAGAGAAATTATGGGCTAAAAACCAAATAAAGTCAACAGGCTTTGATGGTGATACCGGGGAGAATCTTTTCGACCGGCCTGTCTGCTCATGCATTTACCATGGCATATAATGCAGCCGGAAGGTCCTTTTTTCCCTATGCGTTATCCCACTCCAGCGTTCGGATCAGCTCTTTGAAATAATGCCAGTTCCCCGTTAGGAATTGATAACGTCCGGCTACGATACCCGTTGCGATGCCGAGCAGGTCTGCCATCCGGACGATTTCAGCCTTTGAACGAATCCGGCGGATGGCATCGTCATGTTTTAATGGAATAAGAAATTCAGCGGCAAAATCGTTGGCTTGTTTCTCTCGCGGGTCGTTATGGCTGCCGTCGTTGATTAGCAGGTCCTTCTTGCTGTCATTCAGGACATGACCTGCTTCGTGAAAGAAAGAGAACCAGAGCTTGTCTTCACCCCTGCCGCGCAAGCAAAGCAGGATCATGGCCTTTTGCGGGGTCAGCCACTTGGTGGCCCCGTTCCATGGGACCTTTTTCATCTCCCTGATCAGGGCAACTGCCACCCCTGATTCGGCGCAGAGCCGCTTCATCTCAGGTTCAAATACGTGAGCAGGTTCACGGGTGAGGTGTCGTATCTCGGTCAAGGCTTTTTTGAAGCGAACTTTGTCAAAGGCCCGGCAGTTTATTGCCCTGGCTTGAAGTTCCCCAAGCCTTATCCAGGCTGAAGCTGGACCTGCTTTGGATTCAAAACAGGGTGACCGGCGGGCGGCCACAGCAGGCGATTCCCATATCTGACGCCATGCCTCCACACTGCTGACGCCGTAAAATTTCAACACTTCACGCAACTGCTCAACCCGGTCTTTGTGGCGGTGAAGGACTCCTCTTTTCACCAGTTCCGCCACGGGAATCTCTCTTAACCAATTAAGATCATCCTGGAACCTCTCCCGCTCATGAGTCTTGGCAAGCTGCTCGCGGTACTGGGCCTCAAGATTGTTCCACATGGTAGCAGGCACTCCGGTGGCAAGTTCCAGGCGATTGGCGGTTTCATAAGTGATTGGCTGCGTCCCTTTAAAAATGCGGTTTAAGGACTGCACGGTAAGATCGGTACGCCCGGCCAGTTCTTTCTGGCTCATGCCAAGGGAGTCCATGACTTCCCGCAGGGTTTCGCCTGGTGGAATGGCATAATCCGGCTCAAACCCATATTTTTTTGCGGCACTAACCATGGCCTCCTCCTTTAGTGGGTATCAACAATTCCGATAATTTCGATCTCTGTTACCCCGGGCCAGTCCAGCCCTCCATCTTCTGCTTCTGGACTCGGATTGTTGACAGGGATAAACAGCAGGCGGTAAGGGTGTTCCAGATCCACAGATAACTGTCCTTTGCGATTTCCTGTCAACTCGTGGCACCGGGCCGGGGGAAGGCGTGAAATTTCATCAAGAGAAATTGCGGCTTTCAGCTCCATCATCCGTTGCTGTAACTTGCGCGCCCTTTTAGCCCCCAGGTGTTTTTGTGCCTCAAGGCTCACAGAGCATAATTTCTGCAATTTCTTTGTTCTAAAATATATATCCATCAGATTGCCTTGTCAACAAAAATTATTAACAGGATATGTTAATAGTTTTCTTCGCACGTAAATCGACAAAAAATTCTTTCTCTTGCGGAAGAAGTTCATCAAGGTAATAGTTGGAGAAAAGTCCTTTGTTAAGGTGAGGTTTCATAAAAAGACTTTTGGAGTGAAGTGAAGAAGAAGGCACTTTTTTGGGTAAAGAGTATAAGGAAATCGGCCTTATGTGTCAAGGATGGAGACTACTGGAGCCGGGGTTAGGTCTTGATCTTTCCGTTTTTTGGGTTATTCACTCCTTGAAACTTGTAAAAACCGAGTCCGATCAGCAGGGAAATTCCGGCTGTGAAGAATAGAGCGCGAAAACCCGCCAATTCCCCGATGTAACCAAGTATAATAGAACCGACAAATGCCCCCGTGTCTATCCCACCTGTAAAGACCCCTGTAATTCTGCCACGGATATGGATGGGTTCGTTCCGTATGGCCAGGGCATTAAGGCATGGAAAGAGAAATCCATGGCCACAGCCGGACACTAAGCCTGAAATGGCTAAAGTTATGTTTCCCCCCAGAAAAATCAAAATAAGAGGCCCTATACCTGTTAGGGTTAGACCGTATGGGACGATCCTTTCTTCTCCAATCTTATCGCCAAGCCTCCCTCCAAGAAGCCTTGTAATAACCGCTGCCGAAGAATAGAAGAGGTAATAAAGGGAGATGAATGCAAGATGTTTTTCCTTTGCATAAGGTGAGACAAAGCCCCCAAAGGCTGCCAGTGCAAAACCAAATAAAAAGGCAAGTAAGAAGATCATGAACATTTTTCTTCTCATTAAGACGGAGAAAAAGGAAGGGGGTGATTCATGCGAGACATGAACATAGGATTCCGGGAGAGGGAGCTGGAGCAAAAGACCGATAGTAGCCATCCCCGTGGCGGAAAGAAAGAAAATGGAAAATCCAAATTCCTTGATTATTGTTTCACCAATGACAGGACCAATGGCCATCCCTATAAGTCCCGTGATACCGAACATGCCGAGTCCTTCATTTAGGCGCGCTTCAGGGACAATGTCAGCGATGTAAGTGAATACGGACGTAAAACACACGGCCAACCCTATACCATGTAAAATCCGTACAAGAAGAAGAGGAAGGTAGAATTGAATCAGGTCCCCTTGAAAGAGAAGATATGTGAGAGGAAGAATGGTCATGATGAGGCATCCAATTGTATAACTTCTCTTCCTCCCGATTCGATCAACCATGTCCGAGATCCAGGGACGACAGAGGACAGAGGAGAGGGCAAAGGCGGCCATAATTATCCCTATATCGGCCTTAGAGCCCCCATGGTCTGTAATAAAAAGAGGAAACAGGAAGAAACAGCCAAAACTGGACACTGTAAAAAGATTGGAAAAGGCTATGGTAAGAAATGACATGCTATACAACATAGATATTCCTTCCGGGAATTGGCCGGTAGCATGGCTATGCAGAATCCATTTTGTTCATCTTGGAGAAAGGGAGTGTTTAGAAGAGCCGATTAATATTTTTTCCTCGGTTTTGGATTATTACAAAATGTTTCAATGGTTCGGAAAAAATATACTGAAACCAGGTAAATAGTCAAGAGGATGCTAATAACATTAAACCTTTATCACACGGATTTGACATATCCGGTCAAAATGGCATCGATTTTTTAAATGTCAAAAAAGGAAGCCTTCAAAATCTTCGATCCTTGTTGACACCCGTTACGACATGGGTTACAATAATCGTAATGATAGAATCTTTTAAACATAAGGGATTAAAGAGGCTATTTGAAACAGGACACACTTCCGGGGTCAACCCACAGCATGTAGATCGCCTTCGAAAAATTCTCGCACTACTTGAAACAGCGGAAAGCATTGATGATATGGATTTGCCTGGTTTGAATTTGCATAATTTAAAAGGTAAAAGGAAAAATACATTGGCTGTGAAGGTTAGCGGAAATTGGAGGGTGACCTTTAAGCTTGAAAATGGAGATGTATTAGAAATAAATTATGAAGATTATCATTAAAGGAGTTTATTATGAGTATGCATAATCCACCTCATCCGGGTGAAATAATAAGGGAATTTTGTGTAGAGCCACTCGATTTGTCCGTTACCAAGGCAGCGGAATCTCTTGGTGTTACAAGAAAAACATTTTCAATGCTCTTAAACGGGAAGTCAGGCATTAGTCCTGAAATGGCCTTGAGACTTTCAAGGGTTTTTGGTCGTACTCCCGAAGCATGGCTAAGGCTTCAACTTCAATATGATTTATGGAAAGCGAAACAAAATGTGGAGATTGACCATCTCGAGCGGATAGCAGCCTGATTGAACATTCGCTTCGGATAACACCCGCTTTCACAACGACGCCCCATTAGACGGGTGTGTGTAAAGCTGAGCAGTTGCAAAAGCATAATAACATCGTTGTTCCGGGTTATGGGGAAAGATGGACATGTATCGGCAAATCAGTATTTGCCGCCGTGATCCTTTTTCACTTGATCCCGGTCAATTTCATTGTCCTTTGTTTTGGGAAGGGCGTCCACGAATGCCACATATTGCGGTTTTTTATATCGTGCGATTTTGGATGCCACGAATTCTGACAATTCCTGCTGGTCCAGAGTTTCTCCCTGTTTCAGGACGCATACGGCCTTGATCGCCTCGCCCCACTTTTTATCGGGCACACCGATGACACTTACTTCGGCAACCTTTTCGTGTTCGAGAATCGCTTTTTCCACCTCTACCGGGTAAACATTTTCTCCCCCCGGTTTTATAAGCTCTTTCTCCGCCTTCCGCTTCAAAAACCGGAGGTACCCTTCCTTGTCAAAGCGGCCTATATCTCCTGTGTGGTGCCAGCCGTTCCTGAATGTGTAGGCGGTATCCTCATCCAGACCCCAGTAGCCTAAAAAGACCACGGGGGACCTGACGCAGATCTCGCCCGGTGTGCCCACCGGGACCTCGTTGTCATAATCATCAAACAGGGCGACCTTTGCGAGGGGAGAGGGTTTCCCCGTGCTGCCCGGTTTTTCCTCCATGAGCCCTCCGGAAACGGGAAACGCCTCGGTTTGACCGTATCCGGTCGAAACTCTTGCATTGGGCACAACTTTTTTTAAACGTAAGATATTGTCCGCACTATCCAGCCCGCCTACGTTCCGAATGCTTGAAAGGTCGAACGTACCACCGGCCTCCTCGTATTTGTCCATGAGCATCTGGAGGATGGGCGGAAAATAGACCAGGCTCGTGCCCTTTTCTTTTTCTATGAGCCTGAGGGTCAGTTCCGGGTCAAAGCGGTCGATCAGGACATTCTTGCCGCCCGCGTGCATCACTGCCATTGCCATTGAAAGTGCCGCAATGTGAAATAGAGGAAGGATGCAGATAAAAGAGTCTTCCGGTCCGAGACCGTTACCAAGCATCATCTGCACGTTACAATGTACGATATTGGACTGGCTCAAAAGGGCGCCCCGTGGTTTGCCCGCAACAGCGGCGGTATGAATGATCACGAACCCTGAGTCCGCCGGGAGATCGATTTCCTCAAGAGCGGCATCATCGGAATAGAGCTCATCAAAGGAGTGGAATCCTTCCGGGACTTCTCCGCCGCCCATGGTATAGCATTTTTCGATGGACTTAACCTTGCCGACCGCCTCTTCCACCATTTTTCGATAGTCAGGGCCGGCAAAGACAAACTTCGGGGTGCAGTCATTGAGGACAAACTCCATCTCATCCTGCTGAAAACGCCAGTTAACAGGGAGAACAATGGCCCCCATCTTTGCGGCCGCACCGTAAAGGATCATAAATTCATCGCAGTTGTGGGCCATGACGCCGAGCCTGTCCCCTTTTCCAATACCGGCTTTGACAAGACCTGCGGCCAGCATGTCGCATTTTTCTTTAAATTGCCCGTGTGTCAGGCGGGTCTCATTGGACACAATGGAATCGCGATCAGGATAGACCCGGGCATTACGGCATATAATGTCATAAACCGTATAGTCTTGAAGTCCCATAATGAATTCCTCCTTAAAAGATGAACATCTTTGTGGTTTTGTCAGATCTCCCCAACGTTTTTGGAAACTTTTTTGCGGTTATTTCCCATAGGAGGCTGTCCGAGAATGGCTTCGTAGCGAGATCGAGCGAAAGTTTTGAGGGCAAGTCGAAGATCCCGCACTTTGAGCGGGGGCGACAAGGCCAAAACGGCCGTAGGCGTAGCAATAGCCTACGTTGAGGACGTTTTGGGCTTGACAACGCAGCCATCAGAATTTGCAGCCGATCGCAGTAGAAGTCTATTCTCGGACAGCCTCCTACACCCTTTCTTTAAACTCCGTGCCCAACAGGCCTTCGGGGCGGACAAGGAGAACTAAGATAATTATGAGGAAGGCGAAGGTGTTTTTAAAGGCAATGGATATGTATCCACCTGCCAGGCTTTCCGAGACACCCAAAATGAGACCGCCGACTATAGCGCCGGGCAGGCTGTTTAACCCGCCTAAAATCGCGGCAGCAAAACCTTTGAGGAAAGGCTCTAACATGAAGAAGGGATCAAGGAGCAGGGCCGGGGCCAGAAACAGGCCGGCTATCACGCCTAAGACCGCGGCCAGGCCCCAGCTCAGGGCTAAAATACTACGCGTGGGGATACCCATGGTCTGGGCCGCGGGCAGGTTTTCGGACGTGGCTCGCATGGCTAAACCTATGCGTGTCTTTTGAACCAACAGATAAAAAAGCAGGCTCGCAAGCAAACCAATGACAAAAGTCCCCAGGCTCAACTGGCTGATCACAAGTCCGCCAAAATTGTAAAGCTTGATGTCTGACAGGGGGAAAGGAAAGGCTTGGGGCTCGGTACCGCCGAAGCGGGCAACAAGGCCCTGAAGGATAAGCCCGAGCCCCAGGGTCAGGATTATCTGGCCCAACTGTGTGGCCTCGCGGCGCTGGGCCGGGATCAGCACGACAAAATAGAAAGCCACGGCAATGGCCGCGCCGAAGAGTAAGGCAAGGATGAAGGCGGACCAGTAGCTAAAATTGAACCCCAGGAGCATGAAGGCAAAAAAGGTGCCCGCAGTTGTGATGTCTCCGTGGGCAAAATGCAGGATGCGGGTAGAGCGATAGACTAAGGCCAGGCCCAATGCCACAAGGGCATAGATGCTGCCCGTTGAGAGACCAGAGATTGTGTACTGCAGGAATTGTGTCATCTATCTTTCCTTTAAAAAATGATTTTGTAGGGGCGATGCTTGCTGCGCCCTGCCAAGGGCAGGCCAAGGCCTGCCCCTATTACCTAAACGGCCAGTTCCTGAAATAAAGCCTCATCTTGAACCACCTGCCATAAAGCCCGAACGGTTCGAAGATCAATACAAGGAGGATGGTCACGCCATAGACCACGGGCACCATATCCTTATATGCGCTGAAGACCTGGGGCACCAAAATCACAAAGGCCGCACCCATAATGGAGCCTTCAACCGAGGCAAGGCCTCCTATAATTACGGCCACAAATAGGGTAATTGCTTCCATAAAGTTGAACATGTTGGGCTCGAGATAACCCATGAAAAGGCCATAGAGCCCTCCCTGGATTCCGGTGTAAAATGAACTGATAGCAAAAGAGAGCAGCTTGTAGCGTGTCAGGTTTACACCGATGACCTCGGCAGCGATGTCATTGTCACGTATGGCAATAAAGGCACGCCCCATATAGGAGGAGACGATATTGTAACTAATCAGGGTAAAAACAAGGGCAATCAGAAAATTGAAGTAGTAATTAAAGGTGATCGCACTCAACCCGAAGATCGGGGTAAGCTTATGAATAATCAGGCCCATGCGCCCGCCTGAGAGCACCTCGAAATTAACAAAGACCTGATACACGGCAACACCGAACCCCAGGGTGGCAATAGCGAGATATGGCCCTTTGAGGCGGAGGGAAGGAAATCCGACAACCAGGCCGAATAGACCGGCTGCCAGGCCCGCTACGAAAAGCCCTATGGGCCAGGGCACTCCCATACGATTCAGGTGACCGAATGTGAAGGCTCCTATTGCCAGAAACCCGGCCTGGCCAAATGAGATCTGGCCAGTGTACCCGATGAGCAGGTTTTGACCCTGCACACCAACTGTGTAAATAAAGATGATTGTGACAACGTAGGTAATATGCTCCGGCGCGTACCAGGGAAGCAGAAGCAGGGACAAAACAAAGAGCCCCACCCATACCCGGGTCCAGGGCTTGCGTATGAGTTGGAGTTCTTCTTTATAACTTTCTATCAGATCCATCCTGGTATCATCCCTTGTACATCTTCTCTATCATGTCCGCATAACGCTTTTCTAAGAAACGCCGCTTGACCTTTTTGGTTGGGGTTACGTCTCCATCCTCTTCATAAAACCGCCTGGGCAGTAATTGGAATTTTTTGATGGTTTCCACCCTGGCAAGGGTCTTGTTTATCTTTGAGATTTCCTTTTCAATGAGCTTTTGTATCTCCGCATTTTGTGTAAGGTCGGCAAAGGTAGTAAAAGGAATCCGGTTGTCCTGGGCATATTTGGTAACATTGTCTTCATCGATAAGAATAAGGGATATTAAGTATTTCCGGCCGTCCCCTATAACCACGGCATCCTGAATATAAGGACTGAACTTTAGTTTGTTTTCTATGAAAGCAGGGGTGATATTCTTGCCGCCTGCCGTGATGAGAATGTCCTTCTTCCTGTCCATGATCTTGAGGAAACCGTCCTCTAAAACTCCCACATCGCCGGTATAAAGCCACCCGTCTTTGATGGTCTCGGCCGTGAGTTTGGGGTCCTTGAAGTATCCCTTGAACACGCCCGGCCCTTTGGCTAAGATTTCGCCGTCTTCGGCAATCTTTACCTCGATCCCGGGTATTGGCTCTCCCACATATCCCCAGCGCGGCCGCTCCAATCTCTGGAGCGCAATGACGCCCGTGGATTCTGTCTGGCCATAGCCCTCTCTCAAGGGGATGCCCATGGCATTGAAAAACTCAAAAAGCTCGGGCGAGGCCGGGGCAGCCCCGCATACTGCCAGGCGCACTCGATCAAAGCCCAACTGTCTTTTCAAATGGTACAGGACCAGCCAGTAAAAGGGCCAGTAGAGGAAAGCCAGCCGGAATCGTTCACGACTCCCTTTCCGTGTGCGCACATAACGGAGGCCGACTTTCACCGCAAGGCCGTACATGGCCCGTTTCACGAGGGTTGAATCGGACATCCTTATCATGATCATGGAGGTAAATTTCTCCCAGATGCGGGGCACGCTGCAAAATATTGTGGGAGAAACCTCTCTGAGGTTCAGGGCTAAGGTGTCCATGCTTTCAACAAAGTTTACGGTCCCGCCGTACCAGATGGCCCCGAACACGGATATGAGGTTTTCGTAGATGTGGGCTAAGGGAAGGTAGGAGAGCATTTCATCTGTTTCGCGGAAGGGATTTGCCTCCATGAAGGATTCTGTGAGTTTCAGGATGTTGTAGTGGGAGAGCATGGCCCCTTTGGGCCTGCCGGTAGTGCCCGAGGTGTAGATGATCATGGCCGTGTCATCGGGCTTGATGTCATTCAATCTGTCTGCTAAGCTTTCCGGGTGGTCACGGAGATATTCCCGGCCCTTTTCCATAAACTCGTCAAAAAAGATGATCCGCTCGTGTGAAAAGCCCCATAGGCCCTTTGGATCCCAGACCACGATCCGGGCCACCTTGAGACCGTCAATAATCTGGAGGATCTTGTCCACCTGCTCTTCATTTTCAACGAAAAGTACCTTTGATTCGGAATGGCCGACCACCCATTCAATCTCTTCCGCGGCAGAGGTGGGATATACGCCGCACGTAGATCCCCCGGCGGTCATGGCTGCGAGATGGCAGATCACCCATTCAGGCCGGTTGTCGCCTAAGATGGCCACCCGGTCCTCCTTTTGAAGCCCGAGTGCCAAAAGACCTGCCGCTACCTCGCGGACCTGTTGTCCGTATTCGGCCCAGGTGATCCGGTTCCAGATCCCGTAATCTTTATGCCGGAGGGCCACGCGGTCCCTGAGACGATCTACCTGGTGGAAAAAGAGGTCGGGGAAGTGGGCTGCCTCGGTCTGCATTACCACGTCCTCCTTTTTTTATACAAACGCCATCCCTTGGGCGAAACCGTCTCCCCTCCTAAGCCCAGGTAGAGTTCCTGCACATCCTCGTTATCCTGCAGTTCGTTTGCCGTCCCTTCCAGCACAATGCGCCCGGATTCCATGATGTAGCCAAACGTGGCAATACTCAACGCCATCTTTGCATTTTGCTCGACTAAGAGAATGGTTGTGCCTGCCCGGCTTATCTCCAAAAGTGCATCATACACATGGCGGCTTATCTTTGGTGCCAACCCCAGAGAGGGTTCGTCTAACATGAGAAGCCTGGGTCGGCGGAGTATGGCCCTTGCCATGGTCAGCATTTGCTGCTCTCCCCCGGAGAGGGTCTCGGACTGCTGGCCGACCCTGGCCTTGAGAATGGGGAAAAGCCGGAAAATAAATTCAAGGTCATCCTTGATTCCCTGACCTTTTCGGCCCCAGCACCCGAGGTCCAGGTTCTCCTTTACCGTGAGTTCCCGAAAAAGACCTCGATCCTCCGGCACATAGACGATCCCTAAGCGTGCAACGCGTTCCGGGGCTAACCGCTGGATGCGCTTTCCCAAGAATTCGATAGTACCTTTCTTGGGCTGGTCCTTTAAGAGGCCTGCTATTGTCTTGAGCAGCGTGGTCTTGCCCGCGCCGTTAGGACCTAAGACCGCGAATATCTCCTTTTCCTTTACCTCCAAGGATAGACCGTGCAGTGCGTATATCCGGTCGTAATAGAGGGTTTCAATGCTTGCGATTTTGAGGAGAGATTCCATGGTTCACTCATCCCCCAGATATGCCTTGATGACCTCGGGTGTCCTCTGGACCTCTTCGGGGCTGCCCTGGGCAATCTTCTTTCCATAATCCAGGGCTATCATGCGATCAGCTAATCTGGATGCAATCCTGAGATCGTGTTCCACAAGAAGAATGGCCGTCTTGTATCTGCCGCGGATTTCCGTTATCCGGTATGCGGTTTCTTCTTTTTCCTCCGAGGTCAGCCCGGCTATTGGTTCATCCAAGAGAAGCAATTTAGGTTCTATGGCTAAGGCCCTGCCAATCTCCACACGTTTCTGAACGCCGTAAGGGCAGTCTGTGACCCGGGCCTGTCTGTAGGCCTGAAGGTCTAAGAAGTCAATGATTTCTTCTACTACCTCTCTGTGGCGTAGTTCCTCTGTTCGTATACGCATAAGGGCATTAAAGGGATTCTTCCGGAACTTGACATGTCTACCCAAAAGAAGGTTATCAAGGACCGTCATGTGGAGGAAAAGGCGCAGGTTTTGAAATGTCCGGGCCACGCCCCTCCGGGCGATGGAATCAGGAGAAAACCCTAACAGGCCATCTCCCTGAAAGAGAACTTCTCCGCGATCCGGCCGGTACACGCCGGTGATACAATTGAAAAGGGTTGTTTTGCCGGACCCGTTCGGCCCGATCAGGGCCAGGATTTCGTCCTGTTCCACTTCGAGCTCGATGTCTGACAGGGCCTGGATACCCCCAAAACTGATGTATACTCCGTTGATTTGAAGAAGAGCCATGTCCTTTTGTTTTGTGATTTTGTGGAACGTCCGGCACTCAGCATACCCTGAGTGCCGGACGAAACCTGTCTAATGCGGATTTAGAAGAGTGGCTTAAAAATGGTAAATGGCGCAAGAGGCACATGCTGGCCTTTTTGTGCCTGGCCTATCCGGGAGGCGTTTATCCCGTGTCTGCGATTGGGTCCATAGGTCACGGGTGCGGCAATGCCTTCAGGCCTCCAGTTCTTGATCTTTTCCATTCCTTTGATCATGGATTCTGTCGTCAAATCACGACCGGCATTTTTAAGGCCTTCAATAAAGTGCATCATGGATATGGAGCCGAACAGGGCGAGGTATTCCTTGCCTGCAAGCTTGGGGTTGTATTTTAGAAGGATTTTCACGACCCTTTCTGCCTCAGGCTCAACACTCGGGACACCCGAATTACCCGGGAGCGCAATATAGGTCCCCTCCCACGCCTCTCCGGCTATCTTGTACATAATTGGGTCTCCAAGAGGAAACGTGACCAGGACCTTCGGACGGTACCCGATCTTGGCCATTTCTTTGATGATGAGGGCGCCGTGCGTCATGGTGGCATAAACAATAACCGCCTCAGCGCCGGATTTTTTGAGATTAAGGGCATGGGTGCTCAGTGCCCTCTCGGTTACACCGTAGGGGACCTTGCCTACAAGCTTGGCCTTGCCTGCCATGGCCGCCAGCCCCTTGTTTACTCCTGCCAGGCCCATCTTGCCGTAATCATCATTTTGATAGAACACGCCTATCTTTTTGCAACCCAGGTCCTTTATCGCATACTTGGCTAAATATTCGGCCTCGTCTTCATAATCGGTATAGGCAACGAAAGTATAGCGCATTTTTTCCTTCGGGGTCCGTGCCCAGATCCTGACATCTCCGTAAGGCGTGATTGAGACCACCTTGTTTTCCGGGAAGAAGTCCTTGGTTGCATTGAGCACGGCGGTTCCAAGGAGGCCGCAAACGCCAAAGACTTTGCCCTTCATTTCCTGAAGGTTTGTGAGCGCTCGAGTCGGATTATAGCCGTCGTCCTTGAGCATGACCTTGATTTTCCGGCCATGGACCCCACCCTGATCATTGATATAATCAGCCCACGCCTTTCCTCCAAGCGCAGTGACCCCCCAGAGGGCTGCCGGGCCGGAAAGGGGCGTGGTCCAGCCAACCACCACCTCGGTGTCGGTTACCCCCGGTACGGCTTTGGCGCGATGGTTAAGATGAAAACAAGCAGGATTCCAATCCAGAATAATTTTTTCGTCATGGTGACCTCCTTATCAAAAAAGGTTAATAAGCCTAAAGGGCGTAATCAAGCCCTGGAGTCACAATATGAAATTATGGATATGGATGGAATGTATCTTCGGAACGAAACATAGAATAGTATATTCCTTGTTGATTTATTAGGTCAATCAGTTTCTTGCCGGAAAGCGGTTGTCACAAAATGCACTTGGATATGATTTCCTTCATGATCTCCTGGGTGCCGCCGCCGATGGAAAGGATGCGGTTGTCCCGGTAGAGTCTCTCCACCAAGTATTCACGCATATAGCCAAATCCACCATGGATTTGAACCGCATCGTAGGTAACCTTGTCACTGATCTCGCAGGCAAAGTTCTTGGCCATGGAGATCTCCTTGATCTGGTTCATCCCGGCATCAATCTTGGCCGAAACCCGGTAAACAAACTCCCGGCTGGCCTCCACTAAGGTGGCCATGTCCACCAATTTGTGACGGGTGACCTGGAAGCCTGTAAGGGGCCGGCCAAATGCCTCCCGTTCCCTTGAATATTTCAGGGATTCCTCTAAGGCCATCTGGGCAGTCATATTGGCCATCACGGAAAGCTGTAATCTCTCATTTTGAAAATTCTGCATGATGCCGTAAAAGCCCTGGCCCTCCTGACCAAGAAGGTTTTCAACCGGCACCCTGCAATCATCAAAGAATATCTGGGCCGTATCCGAGGCCCACCACCCCATCTTTTTGAGTTTTTCGGATACGGAATAACCGGGGGTATCGGATTCTATCAATAAAAAGCTTATTCCCTTATGCCCCTCCTCTCCCGTTCTCACTGCACAGGTCAACTGGTTTGCCCTTGCCCCGCTGGTGATAAACATTTTGCTCCCGTTTACCACGTAATGGTCGTTGCCACGGACCGCTTTGGTGCGGATATTGGCCACGTCCGATCCGGCGTTGGGTTCCGTAACCCCGAGTGCTGAAATTTTATCACCTTTCAGCACGGGCGGGACAAAACGCTTTTTCTGGTCTTCTGTGCCTAAAGACAGAACAGGTGGAATACTGATATCTAAGGAGCCGAGCCCCGCGGCCACGCCTGCCGAGCCGCACCGCATCAATTCCTCTGAGCACGCTATCTTGACAAATATGTCTCCCCCGGAACCGCCATATGCCTCCGGGTAACCAATGCCAAGGATTCCCGCATCTCCGGCCTTTTTATAGAGTTCCCTGGGAAAGCCGCCCTGCTCCTCCCACTCATCCACAAAGGGGAGAATCTCGCGCCCTACAAACTTCTTCACGGTCTGGCGAACCATATTGTGGGTCTCGCCAAAGTATTCCTGAAAACCGGCCATAAATTTAGTACCTTTCGTGTCGGGCAGGGCTAAAGCCCTGCGCTACATGCGCCACAGGCACTGAGCCTTGGCAAGGGGAGGGACCATTATTGATTTCTTGCCGACCTAAAAAATCCCCCTTAATCCCCCTTTAGAAACAGGGGATTTTATCTGCGAGAAATATACAAGATTTTTTTAGAGCGGAAACAGTTGCTCTATGCGCTGGGCCAACATGATATCGCCGCTGGCCTTGAGTTGACCGCTCATGAACGCCTGCATACCATTCACCTGTTTGTTTACCATGCCGAGCCATGTTTCACCGGACATGGTCAGGGTAACGGTGGGCGAGTCATGTGTCCCTTCCTCAACCTGACATGCGCCGTCCTTGATGATAACACTCCAGTTTCCCGCACCTTCTCCGGTGATTTCGAACTGGAACACCGCATCCAACCCCTGTGCAGCATTAGGATTGAAAATCTCGGGCATCTTGCCGAATACTTCTTTTACATCCGTATAAGCCATTTTCTTTCCTCCCTATTTTTAGTTTCCTATTTTTGAGGCGGTACCACTACCGCCTCCCCTTCTGCAATTGTTTCTTCCCGCTGGTTTGTCCATGTGAGCGCCATGCGCACCCACCTTTTTTTCTCAAGTTTCTCTGCTACCTCAGCCTTAGCCGTGATGGTATCTCCAAAAAAGGTCGGGCCCTTGAACCGGCAGGAAATCTCCACCGCCACGGTCCCTAAACCGGGTAGTTTTGTGCCCAAAACCGGGGCGATCAGGCTCTGGGGAAGAGCGCCATGCGCAATGCGGGTCTTAAACGGCGTCGTTTTGGCGAATTCTTCATTTACGTGCATGGGATTGAAGTCGCCGCTTATCCCGGCAAAGAGATACACATCCGTTTCGGTGATGGTCTTGGTGAAACTCGCCTCTTCACCTATTTGCAGTTCATCGTAGCTTTTTCCCAACTCAAAGTCCATGATATCTCCTATTCCCCCTCACCCTAACCCTCTCCCTCGAGGGAGAGGGGACGAAAAACATGAAACAACTAAAAAAACGCTCCCTCCCCCTTGAAGGGGGAGGGTCGGGGTGGGGGTGAAGAGGTCATAGAACAACAAGTTTTCAGCCATGATCTTCCGCTACCTGTGCTTTAACCCCAGCCTTTCCCTGCATTCCTCTGCCGTGGCCACCTCCCGGCCCTGGTCCCGGATCATCTCGGCCGCTTTTTCCACGAGGTCGCCATTAGATTTTGCCATCACGCCGGAAGTGATATAAAAATTGTCCTCAAGCCCGACACGCACGTTTCCTCCTAAGGCAATGGCCGTGGCCACCATTCGCCACTGGTCGTGGCTGATGCCTATGACCTCCCAGTCACTGTTGGGGGGCAGCAGTCGCACCTGGTGGGCCAGGTTGTCCGCGGTGGGAGGCATGCCTCCAAGCACGCCCATAATCAGGCTGAACTGGTATGGGGGTTCCAGCAGGCCCATGTCAATCAAGGGAAAACTGTTTCCAATGTGGCCCGAATCAAAGCACTCCATTTCCGGTTTGACGCCGCTTTCCTTCATAGTTGTAACAAGAGACGTGATCTCGTAAAAGGGGTTGGCGAAAACAAAATCAAACACAAAGGATTTTTTCCCGGAATGGTACTTGGCATAGTTCATGGAGCCCATGTTCAGGGCGCCTATGGCCGGCTGAATCTCTCTTATGGGGGCGATCTTTTTTTCCACCGGAATGCCCACGGCCCCTGTGGAGAAGTTGATGATCACCGGACAGGCCGAGGTCACGGCCTCATATATATTACGGTAATCATCCACCTCATAGCTTGGGGCACCGTCCGGGGTCCGTGCATGGATATGGACCACGGCGGCACCGGCCTCGTAAGCACGCCTGGCCTCGGCCGCGTATTCCTCCGGCGTGTAAGGGATTGCCGGGCACTGGTCCCTGTTGGCGACCACGCCCGACAGTGCACAGGTAATCATGCACGGGCGCTCATAGTTGTGGTTTTCGGTTATCCATAATGATGACACGCTGATACCTCACTTTCCTTTAAAGTCGGGTTCCCTTTTCTGCATAAAAGCCGTCATGCCCTCCATGGCGTCTTCAGTGGAGATGGCCCTTCCCAATGCCTCGCACAAATAATCTACGGCCCCTTCAAAGGGCATATCACTCATGGCGTGAAACGCCTCTTTTCCTATACGCATTCCGATGGGGCTTTTGGAGGTTAGGATCGCAAGAGTCTCCTCCACCTCATCATCCAGGCGTGCCGGTTCCACAGCGCGGGTGATGAGACCCATAGTCTCGGCCTCGGGGGCCGGGATTTTGCGGCCCGTCAGGACCATGTCTATGGCCTTTTTTCGCCCCACGTTTCTGTAAAGCAGCGCCCCTACCATCATTGGAAAAATACCCACGTTTACTTCCGGGGTCCTGAAAAACGTGTCGTTTCGCGCTATGATGATATCGCAGGAGAGCATCAGGCCGATTCCACCGGCAAGGCACGGACCGTTTACCCTGGCGACTAAAGGCTTTCCAAACCCGGCCATGTTTTTGAGCAGTCCGGCATAGTTTCTGGGTCCTGCTAAACGTTCTTCCTTTTCTCCTGTGAGGGTGACGGCAAGATCCGCGCCTGAGCAAAATGCCTTTTCTCCTGTCCCCGTTATGCAGACAACACGCACATCTTCGTCCCTGTCCGCCTTGTCCAGATAATCCGTAAAGGCCGTAATCATCTCCTGGCTGATGGCGTTTCTTCTTGACTCGCGGTTGATGGTCAAAAAGGCCGCTCCCTCTTTGACCTCATAGAGAAGGTCTTCACTCATTTTCCCGTTCCTCTTTCTCGATCTCCACTAAAATTTCTCCGGGGGCCACCTTTGCGTCAACGGATGTGTTTATCTTTTTTACCCTGCCGTCTGACGGCGCCACCAAGGTGGTTTCCATCTTCATGGCGGTTACCACGATCAGACCCTGTCCCTTTTTTACGAGGTCTCCTTCTTCTACCATAATTCGGACAACAACCGCGGGCATGGGAGGGGTCACGTCTCCAGGTGTCTGGTCCGGGCCTCCTCGCCTGGCGCGGTGGGAAAGCAATTGATCCGCGTCCTGAACTAAGAAGCTCCTGCCGTTTACAAAAACATATTTCCCCTGCATTGTATTAGCCACAAAGGCTTCTTCAGGCTTTTCATCTACAATCATATGTAAACAATTACCCGGGATAGCCCGGTAGCGCACACTATATGCCTTTTCCCCGATGGTGAACTCGGCGTTTTGTTTGCCTGCTGAACCTGAGACATCCAAATCTGCGGTTTCTTCTGATATTTTAAGGCGATATTTCATGTTAGATCCTCCACTCGCCCAATGTCTCCCATGGCGTCGGCCACCCCTTTTCTTTTGCTGCTGTAGCCGGTCTTCTCACGGCGGTCAACTCATCTACCACATAGGCGATCCTTGCCATGTCCTCATCTCCCCTTCCCTGTGTCCAGTTTTCAAAATGGACATCTATGAAATTGGTGAACGTATCGCCCTTTGTAAACTCCGGGGATTTGAGAACATCTATAAGAAACGGGATTGTGGTGCGAATCCCTAAGATTACGTAGTTTTCAAGGGCGCGAATCATACGCATCCGGGCCGCTTCCCTTGTTCCGGCGGTTACAATTAGTTTGCTGAGAATAGGATCATATTCAACGGGGACTTCAAAGCCCTCGTACACGCCACAGTCATTGCGAACACCCGGACCGGAAGGTTCCCGGTGGACGAGTATGGTTCCCGGTGAAGGGAAAAAGTTTGCTTCCGGGTCCTCTGCATAGATTCGGCATTCAATAGCATGGCCTCTTTGAATGATATCTTCCTGCTTGAGTGTCAAAGGGTTCCCTGCGGCAATTTCAAGTTGTTTTCTGACAATATCTATGCCGGTTGTCATCTCTGTGACGGGGTGCTCCACCTGAAGGCGCGTGTTGACCTCTAAAAAATAGAACCGGCCGGAAAGGTCTAAAAGAAATTCCACGGTCCCGGCGTTTGTATATCCCGATGCAAGGGCCGCCGACACTGCCGCATCTCCCATGGCCCTGCGAAGCGAAGGGGTCATGGCTGGTGAGGGGGTCTCCTCTATGATTTTCTGATGCCTCCGCTGGATGGAACATTCCCTCTCGAACAGGTGTACCGCATTGCCGTGTTGATCTGCTAATATTTGAAATTCAACATGGCGAGATGATTCCAGGCATTTTTCCAGGTACAGGGAGCCGTCGCCAAATGCCTTTTCCGCTTCACTCATGGCAGAGAGGCAGGCTTCTTCCAT
>JAFDDR010000003.1 GCA_019310785.1 Deltaproteobacteria bacterium | reverse complement strand
TTGATGTTGTAATATTTTACGTCTTCCATGGGGTTGGGAATCTTGCCTGCAGCAAAGGCCGATTCAAGGTCCTTTATGGCCTGTTCAATGGTGTGTCCGGGTTGAAACCCGAGTTCCTTTTTTATTTTTTCAGAGGATACATGGTAGGAACGGATATCATCCGTGGGCGTGGTCTCGATAAGGACCTCTTCGCCCAGGGTATCTCTGACCATTTCGGCTATCTCACTAACCTTGTAATTCTCATAACCGGCGTTGTAAATTTTCCCTTCAATTTTCTTGTCCGGAAGGCCTAAAAGGAAGACATACAAATCTGTCATATCTTCGATGTGGATATTGGGTCGCTTCTGATCACCGCCGAAAACGGTAATTTTCCTGTTGTTTATGGCATGATTCGTGAGGATGTTCACCGTGAGGTCCAACCTCAACCTGGGAGAATACCCGCACACCGTGGACGGTCTTATGACCACCGGCACAAACCCATTCCCGCCCTCACTCAGCAAGACCTCCTCACACAGGGCCTTGTACCTGGAGTAGTCGGTCAGTGGCTCCAGGGGAAGTTCCTCAGTGACATTGGGATCGGTCTTTATCCCGTACACACTTGAACTCTTCTGACCCCATTTTCCTTGGCAACCTCCACAAGCTGGACAAAGGCATCATAGTTGATGGATTTGCCAAGATCAGGGTTCAATTCGTAACTGGGGTCGTTTGAAATACAGGCAAGGTGAATAACCGCGTCGCATCCTGAAATGCTCTTTTCCACCAGGTCTCTATCACGAATATCTCCTTTGATTTCCATCAAATTCGGGTTGTCTTTCACATTATCAAGAACATCTTCGCCATAGATGTATAGATCCAGAACTCTGACTTTATAGCCGGCACTCAAGAGCTTGGGTACCAACACGGCTCCCACATACCCGGCCCCACCGGTAACAAAAATTTTTTTCAATTTATTAGGCATTTATTTCTCCGTGAGATTTTATTTTCGGATGCCCCTAAGACAAAAGAACCATTTGCTTCATGAATCAAAATAGGGACTGTTATGGTAAATACTTGTTAGTTGCCGAATCCATTACATCCATCCAGTAATGAAGAATGGCTGCGTGGGCAGTCTCCGCCAGTCCGTAAGTCTGGCTCGCTGCATAGAAGTTGAGATGCCCCGATCCCCGGATCCGGTTGTCCTCACCCATGGCAGATAGGGTTATAACGATTCCGCCCAGTCCCCTGGCCTCTTCCACTCCGCGAATGATATTCGGGGAATTCCCGGAACTGCTGATGGCAATGAGCATATCTCCTTCCTTCATGCACCAGTGCAACGGTTCAGAGAACACTTTTTCAAAAGACAAGTCGTTGGCCAGTGCTGTTATGAGCGCCGGGTCTGTAAACACATGTGTCCGTATTCCCCCGTTCTTGGCTATATCCGCCGCAAAATGGCTTGCCATGGAAGCGCTGGCCCCGTTTCCAATGAAATAAATAACTCCACCGTTGGAACGAACTTGAATAGTAAGCTCTTTCCAGCGAGAAAACCCTTCCTCACACTCGAGTTCTTTCTGATCCGTATCCCTGACGGATAATTTCTCCAGCACCGAATAAAGCTGAGAAATATTTTGCTTCCATAAAGTCATATAGGATAATATCGGAACGAATATTGAAATTATGCAGATGGCACTCCAGTGGAGCCCCGATTTCTATTCTGCTGAGTTATTGCCGTCCACAATTCGGGCACTGTCTGGGAGTGGTCCGCCTTTACATAAAAACTCTCACCACCGTCCGCAACAGTACGTATGAGCATTGTTTTCCAGGGCCGAAAGTAATAACCGTGGGTGTCCTTAGGCGCTTCCCTCTGAAAATCCTCTGGAAGAGGTAACAGATCGCAGACCAGAGTAGTGAATCGTCGAACCTGCCTGTTTTCACTGCGCATGACATTGCGGACCATTGTCAGGGCCTTGAGAAACACTTCAGGGGCCATGACAGCACTACCAAAATTCATTGTCACACCTCCCTCTAATGACTCCAGTACTTTTGCGAATCTCAGAAAATCAGTATAACTGGTCTGTCCATATGCGGCTCCGTCACAGTTTGGATGCTCATGCACGATATCATAACCAATGCCCACATGAACGGTCGCCGGACAACCAAAACGGTACGCTGCCGCCAAGAGGCTGATATTTCTGTGGGGAAGCTCTTCCATCTCAATGAATCTGCCCACTGCTTCTCCGAGGCCAAGGTCTTGTTTTGCCGCCGCGTTTACAATATCGTTGATGAGACCGGTTTCCCGCCACAGTCCAAAACGGCCATCTCTCACATATCGGGCTACGCTTTCGGTGGTCGCTCCTATCAGCGCCAGCTCGAAATCATGAATTATGCCGGCCCCATTCATGGCCAAACAGGAAATATACCCATTCTTAATAAGATCGATGAGATATCGCTGCACCCCTGAACGGAGGACATGGCCCCCCATCATCATTACAACAGCAGATCCATTCTCCTTTGCTGCCCGGACACGGACACCCACATTCCGGAGGCTTTCTCTGACGTGATTCGTTGGTCTGAGAGGAAAGATACTGGAAAGGTCGATCAGATGTTCACGCCTGTCAAGAGGCTCAACCGTCAGACGCGTTCTATCGAACCGAGAGAATCGTGGGCTCAAAAAGGGCATACCCATCATTACTACTTTAGCAGTGCGGTGACATATTTTTTCATTTTCAGCCTATCAATGGGCTTTTCATTTCCAATAACTTCTACAGCAAGAGATCCCGCTACATTGCCGAGGAAGGCGAGCAATTCCTCATCTGTCCCCATAGCCGCGGCCAGTGAAGTGGCCGCAAAAAAGGCGTCCCCGGCACCGATGCGATCCACGACCCGTGTAGCCAAGGAAGGACTTGCTACAAAAGCCCCATCTCCCCCCCTCACAACGCACCCACTCCTGCCCCGGGTCACCATAAAAGTCGGGCAGGACAGCTTCTTCGACACTTCATCCATCATCTGTCTCACTGGGCCATTCATCCTGCGCATTTCAAGCCGGATCTCATGTTCGGCCAGGCTGATGAAATCCGCCCTTGGGTAAGCGCCTATGGTGTGAAACCCCCGGTTTCCGGCATTGGCCTGAGTGTTGACGGCCAGATATCGAGCACTGTCACAAAGAGTTCGGACCATATGCCCGCTTATGGTCTCGTGACCGAAATCCGCCACAACAACCACATCGTATTCCGGCAACTCCTCTTCGACCTGACGACAGAACTCACTGTCCTGATCTTCCGAGAGGCCGCCGCCATTCATGATATAGACTTCAAACAGCTTGTTGAAGGAATATCCGTCCAGGAAACGCCGTTTGATGAGAGTCGGGGCCTCTGGCTGATAAACAAAATGGGGCGTGATATTGGAAGAGAGGCTGGAGCTGATAAAATCCTCATGGCTGTCTTGCTCACCAAGTGTCGTGAAGAGCCGCACCTGACCCGCTAAACCGGCCAAGTGGTTGGCAACAGCCAGGACCCCGCCTGCAAAAATGTCGTTAGACTTATACCTCAACGCCAGCACAGGGTCCTTATTCGATTTTCCAATGGCCTCGCAGTATTGGTAATCGTCAAGGATGGTGTCCCCTATTACCATCACCTTTAGCCCTGCCATATTTTCGAGTACATCATGGATATGGTCGATGCTGTACCGCTCGCGGAATAATCGAAGATACTCCTGAATTTCCTGCGGCTTGTTCGAGAGAAAACGGTTGATGAGATTGGAGGAACTGAAGACGATCTCATGGGTGAAAACAATCTCAGCACCGATCTCTTCAACCACCCTCAGTTCACTTTCAATTTTGCCCGT
This sequence comes from Deltaproteobacteria bacterium, assembly GCA_019310785.1. Taxonomy (GTDB): domain Bacteria; phylum Desulfobacterota; class DSM-4660; order Desulfatiglandales; family Desulfatiglandaceae; genus JAIOSR01. The sequence continues at coordinate 42,405 of JAFDDR010000003.1, read as the reverse complement.
GTAGTCGGCTTCAGCACCCTTGAACTCCGATCCTTTGGCAAAGTAATGCGGCTTTAAAAGACGCAGGGTTTCCTTGGCAGTGGGCCATTCATTTATCGCAACATAGTCCACTATTCCCAGCGAAGCAACTGCCTCGGCACGTAACCCCTCGGAAAAGGCCGGGGGTCCGGGGCCTTTATCAATAAATCGGTCAGGTGTGATCGTGACAACGAGAATATCCCCCCTTTGCCGCGCCTCACGGAAATGCCGGATGTGCCCGATATGCAATAGGTCAAAACACCCATGGCAGTGAACGATCTTCCTGTTCTGCAACCTGAGAGTATCTATTATATCTGCCAGGTCTTGCAGTTTCATTATTTTTTTTTGAGTGTTCATGGTATCAAAGCATCCTCATCACCAGCCGTCAAAACCTACTCCCAAAACCACATGACCCAAAATTACCATGCTCCGTACTTCTGCTGACCCACTTATGTGTCACAGCACCTAAAACGAGTCACAGATCATGATCCCCCTGCGAAAAAAATGGGCCAATTTCTGGCTAAATATATATGGACTAACCGGGAAGTCAATCTAAATTTGCCGTTTTCCATATTCATCCTGTCAAAAACTATCATAGGATGGCTATCCTTTCTGTGCTGACATCATGTTCCACCAGGGTCCGGACATCCTGGTCGGTGTTATCGAGACGGGTCAACAGAATCTTGTCCCAGTCCCTTTTACTGAGCCGTCCAAAATCATCAACCCTAAATTCAAAGAAATAACCGCCATCCTGGTGGTCATCAATGATTCCCACCAACCGTATGTTGGTCATTTGCAGGTAGAGATATGCCAGATCTGCCACTTCCCCGGCTCCAAAGAAAAGGACCGAACTCAGCATGTCATCTTCCATCTCCTTGAACTTCAGCACCAAAAGGTTCTTGACTTCTTTGTATAAGTAGGCAGAGTACTGGAGATATTCCACTGTGAGCATGCTTTTTCTTGCCAATCCTTTGGGCGTCAGAAGATACTTCACCCGGTTCCTGGGCATGGTCTTCAGCTTGAAATACCCTTTATTGACCAGCCTTTTTACAAAGGAGTTAACCAGGCCCAAGGAAAGACCCAGGCGGTGTGACAGCTCCCTCTGGCTGGGGCTGTCATCCCGTTCGATTTCCCCCATCAGCCGGAGAATATGTATGTCTTCTTTGTCCACAGGATCAGATCCAAGATGTTGATTTTTCTGAAAATCGGCTAAATATAAATTCGTTCAATAATTGAACGTTTTGTCAAAAAAAACCTCCGGGTCCTCTGTGTCTCAATTGGGGCAGGCATTGGATATTGTCACCCTGCTTTGCCTGTTATGTAGTAATAGCACAGATTGCAATCAAGAGACCAAAAAAAGGAAAGGACGACCACAGGCGACAGCATCTGATAAAGGCTGACACCGGATGATTGAAGTGCGACCACCTCATTATCGGCAGATAGTCTTAAGAAAGCCACCACGACGGCTATGAGAGTAGCGGCAGGCAGGAGGTAGACAACCATGCCTATCACCTGGCCCAGATGTACACCCTGGCCCACAATCAACTCCGTAATGGACAGCATCTTTGTTGCCAGAATGATGAATATGGAAACGAAGAGGCTGGCCAGAAAGGTGGGCCATATTTCATTACCAATGTATTTGTTAATGGTCAGATTCATGGGAACCGTTCACAGGTTCAGGGTTCAACGTTCACGGTTAAGGGCAAAGAAGGCATTGAAGACCCGAAGTCCTCGTTAAAATGCTCATTTTCCCAAGTAATGGAACCGCGATGAACCTCTGAACCCGTGAACGCCTACTATTTGTCTCAGGGTGAATATTACCATATCCTATCACTCAAGCCAGCGTTCCCGCCACATTTCCCACATCAAAAGGGACCAGAGGCGGTGTTGGTGGTTTACCCTGCCGGAGAGGTGTTCCTTTATCTTTGTCTCGACCAGGGTATGATCAAATAAACCCTCCTTCCTCAGACGATCAGGGGAAAGATAGTCCAGAAGAAGCTCTTTCAAACCATCACGAAACCATTGATCAATGGGAACACCAAATCCCATCTTGGGCCTCTCAAAGAGTTCTGACGGAACATACCGGTCAAGAAGTTTTCTCAGGATATACTTCCCCGTGCCATTTCTGTATTTCAGGCCTCCCGGCAGGCCCGATGTGTACTCCATAACCCGGTGATCCAAAAGCGGCACGCGAACTTCCAGGCTCACAGCCATGCTGGCCCTGTCCACCTTTGTCAGCATGGCGTCAGGGAGATAAGTCATCTGATCCACCCTCATAAGCCTCGAAAGAATTGACCGACCTTCACTCCCTTGAAAGCTTTGTTCAAACACACTCTCAGGCAATCCCTCAGCGGTCAATAGGGGGAGTCCGGTCACAGGCCACAGGCAAATGGCGGTTCTATAAAGATCCATGAGAGAATCCTTTTCCATCATGGCAACAAGCTTTTGCCACTTATCAGGGAAGTTGGCCACCTGAAATTTTTTGGGCACGAAACGGGATAAAACAGGATAGGCCCTTTCCACGCATCCGCGCGGGATATGTTCTGCTGTGTATGCCATTAATCTTCTCGCAGGGCGAGGTAACCGTTGAAGACTGGTATACATTTCCTTCGTACTCCAATAGCGGACATACCCGCAGAATTGTTCGTCTCCCCCATCCCCGGAAAGCGCTACCGTCACATGAGAACGGGCAAGACGGGAGACTAAAAAAGTGGGAATGGCCGAGGAATCCGCAAAAGGCTCGTCATAAATCTCCGGAAGCTCAGGGATGACATCCATGGCCTCTTTAGGGGTGACATAAAGCTCTGTGTGATCCGTTCTCAGGTGTTCGGCCACCTTAGAGGCCCAAGGGGCTTCGTTGTATTTCGGGTCCTCAAATCCAATGCTGAACGTCCTAACTGGTGACGTGTTGACCTTCTGCATCAGGGCCACCACCATCGAAGAATCGATTCCCCCGCTCAGCAGTGCCCCCAACGGCACGTCACTTATAAGCCGGTCGGAAACCGCACGGGTCAGCAGGTGATCCAATTCCTCTAAGGCTTCATCTTCCCGCACAACCCTTTTGCCTGATTCGCAATCCCCTTCAGGGAGTTCCCAAAAGGGACTGACCTTAACATCCCCTCCATCAAAAACACCGTAATGACCGGGGAGAAGTTTAAAGGTATCCCGAAAAATTGTCCTCGGGGCAGGAACATACTGGTAGTGCAAAAAAAGAGGAATTGCATCAGGATCGAGACTTCTCTCGAAACCCTTGAATGCCATGAGTGCCTTGAGTTCCGAGGCGAACAGCAGTGTTCCGCGGCTTAAGTGATAATAGAGGGGCTTTATACCCATTCGATCCCTGGCCAAAAAAAGCCGGTTTTCCCGGCCATCCCAGATCGCCAGGGTGAACATTCCAACAAAATGCTTAAGGCAGTCAATGCCCCACTGCAAATATGCCTTAAGTACTACTTCCGTGTCAGTAGCGCTTGCAAACCTGTGCCCGTGCTCCTCCAGTGTCTTGCGGATATCCTTGAAATTATAGATCTCTCCATTATAGACAATCTGGACCTTTCCGTCATCGGTTGCCATGGGCTGCCGCCCTGCCGCGGATAAATCAATTATGGAAAGCCGCCTGTGCCCCAGCCCCAATCCCGAATCCCGGTCAAAAAAAAGGCCCGAATCATCCGGGCCTCTGTGAGTAAGCCGGGAGACTGCCACAGCTAAATCTTCACATAACTCCTTAGAGTTTTTTAGGGATTTAAAACCTACGAAGCCACACATATTCACCGGATTCCATCTTTTCATCTTTCATATAATATAGAGGCTACAAACTCTTGGAAAAAGCCAGTAAATGCTAAGATACGGAAGTCAAATGCAGGCGGCAATCTTGAACATCCCATTTTATCGGGTCTTGACCAATGAATTATATAGTGATTCATATTGCTTTACAATTTTAGACAATTCAAAATTATCCTTGACCCTCTTCCTGGCGGACAGGCCGAGCTTTTTTCTCCCATCCACTCCCAATTCAACTAATTCATTCCACGCCCTCGCTGTAGCTTCAGGGTTTCCGGGTGGCACGACCCGACCCGTGTCTCCGACGATTATTGCGGAATCGCCCACGTCCGTAACCACACATGGAATGCCGCAGGCCATGGCCTCACCCACGCTATTGGGAAAACCCTCACCACGAGAAACGGAGGAAGCAACATCCAGGCCCGATGTTATATGTTCAATATTATAGCGCTCTCCCAGCAAATGGAAGTGGCCTTTCCAAGTGTCCGGAATCTGCATGGAAAACGCCCTATTTTGCCAGGTTATTCCTCTGCCCACCAGAACGAAATGTATATCTCTTCTTTCTTTGAGTAACAAACACGCTGCCCTGATAAATGTCGGGTGGTCTTTCATGGGATCATAGCGGGCAATAAAGCCAATCAAAAAGACCCCGTTCCCGTTCTTGTTATCAGCCTGCGTACTAACAGCGCCGGATTCTTTATTATGCGGCAGGCCTAACTCAGCTAACAGCCTCAATCTCGACTGTTTGTCGGGCTTGAATCTTGCAAGGTCAAACCCGTTGGGAATTACCTCCCAGTGATCCGTCCTGTACCCGAGTATCTTGACATGAAAGTTGAGGGCCTCATTGGAATTGGTAACTACCGCATCCGGAAGAGAAGACAGAAGTGAGCATAATCGAATGGACCACCTTGTTTGAGCACGGTACACATTCAAGTCCATGTACGAACAACGAATATTCCAACAGATTTTATCTATCCCCGACAGTTTGCCAAAAATAACACCCAGCAAATCAGAGTGGTAGAGCCATGTCTGTAAAACCATTGGTCGAACGGCCCGCAATATCTTCCATAATTTGACACATGCAGCAAGGGTTAGTCTTCCCTCTGCCATATTCAAGGCATAGACCGGGATTCCCATGGCCAGAATCTTCTCTCCAACAGGGCCAATATCGGCAAAACTCACGACGCAGTTGGAGAAAAGCCTCCTGTTCATCAAGGAAAGGAGTTTAAGGAGCATCATCTCACTACCCCCAACATCAAGGGTTGTGATTAGATGCAGAATAGTTATCCGGGTCTGTTTCATAAACACTGCTACCGATTACAGGCGAAGCTTTCTTGATATCATTTCAAAGGAATTAATCGGTTTTTGTAACACAATATTGTAATGGACCGAGAATATCCTTGCGAAAAAAGCCAGTTTGCACAATCTTTCCTCTATATCCAGCACAGGCAGGCCCGCTCTGGACATCCATCGGGCGATTGAGGCCCCAAAAATCCTGAAATATCTCAGAGACTCCACCTGCATATTATATGGTCTAAAATGCTCTGCTGTCCTGCCGGCCCGAAGAATTCTCTCATTTCCATACACATGTGTTACTCCGTCCTCACCCGTTCTTTTTACCACGGTTCTAAAACCCCTTTTCAAAAAGAGACGAACCTGCATCAATGGGTTACAAGCATTTACTTCACTTATTATCAACACCCCTCTTTTTTTTAACAGGGCGGATATTTTTTTTACTACTTCCAGCCTCGGTTCCATGTGATGAAAGGCTTCCTCAAGGTAAATGAAGTCGAAACCCCTGTCATCTTCCAGACAGAGGACATTGGAATTAAGGAACCGGCAGTTCAAATCAAACCCGGATGCCCCCTCAAGCACCTTTTGCCGCTCCCTGGCGCAAAACAGGCGATCATCGCGTATGTCAACACCAAGGACTTCGCCATCTCCCTTAAGCTTCCAGGCCATGTACAGCGCAACAGATCCGGTCCCGCAGCCCAAATCCATAACCCTGGCATGCTGTCTCCCCCTGAGGCCTTCAATGGCACGCTCCAGTTCTTGATGACGGTCTGTCCAGGCCGATTCCAGATACCCGGCAAACCTGCCTTCATAATTCGAATAGTACCGTCTGAAGATATCCAGGGCATCTCCATCCAGCCTGGGTTCCTCCAGCCACCACTTCAGAAAATCCCCCGAATCAACAAAAAATATATGTTCTTCCGAAGCAGGTTTTCTCATTATCAAATGTTCTTACAAACAATGAACAGGCACCGGAATCGGCTGCCCCAAATGGAATCAGAAAGACCTTTTTAGCAGAATCACCTCTCGCCTCGGTGTATCCCCGTCCGCAAATGATCTTCGAACAAGTATTTTCGCCTTATTCAGCCACGAGACGGCACGGATCCGTTCCAAAGTAAACTCATATCCCTGCCGGGAATGCCCCTCATAGAACATGTATTTCCATGGCAATTCCGCAATGCCTTCAGGAAATCCTATATGATCGCTTACGGCCAGAAAAAAGAGGACCCCGTCTTTTTCCTTCCTGTACCTTTCCGGTATCCGTGACACAAAATCAGTGTTTTCTGTTATCTGTTCGCCGTAAAGGTCAAACCTGGTCGCGCCTAAGGCCAGGAGTATCCGCCTTGCGCCTTTCACCACCTCCGGCATGTCCCAGCCCATAACCCACTGGGCGCCCTCCGACAGGGCATTGTAAAGGATAAGGCCGGTATTGCAGCCAATGTCATACACCCTCCTGTCCGTTAAGGAAAAGCCTGCTTCTTTCATCATTTCAAGGAAGACATTCCACCTGGCACCCATGTCTCTTTTTCCCACAACCAGACCGGGAATAGCCTGATAAAGATAGCTGCCGCCACCCCTGTAAAACCTGGAGCCGCCGAAGTGGGTCTTGTCTTTTACCTCGTTCGCGATTCTTGCCAGTATCCTGTCCTCGTCTTTAAGCAAAAATCCCTGGAAATCCACGAACAACGGCTTTCCCGTTGCAGAATCAATTATCAAATTGCCGCTGCAGTCAGGAGGCTTAAAATCCCACATAACATTCGAGTGTTGATGTATTGTGAGGATCTCTCCCCTGTCAAGATGGCCGCTTATTGCTTCCATGAAGGAATCATAGTCATGGGACTGGACAGCGGGACCATGGACATCCCGGATGACATAGCATGTCAACGTAGCGGTTTCCCCCTTGAGAGCCGTCAAGTCATAAACGCGCATACCGAGTCCGTGGGAATACAGGTAGTTAGCCACCCTTAAAAGACCCATGGGAGAGGGAGTAAGTGACCTCTTTAAGGCTGCTCCCGGAGCAGGATTAAGTCCGTGCCTTGTATATACGGCCTCGTCCGGAGATCTAAAATCTTTTAATATTTTAAGCCCCGCTCCGGGAGGGTAATCCCTTTCTAAGAAACCGAAATAAAGGTAAAGGCCTTCCTGCGGCGGCAGATAGAAGGTCCATCCCCCCTCCACATAATCAAGGCCACACCTTTCAAGCCATCTTCTGAACTCTTCTATGGAAGTAAAATTAGCTCCCCGAATGGGGTAAGAAAGTACTTTCTGCCCGGACAGAAAAGCAGAGAACCGCCCCTTATCCGGCCTTACAAATAACTTGCCGGTAAGCAGGGCATGAAAAAAAAATCCGACTTCAGCGCATACGCCGTAAACTCTGGTTAGAGTCCTGTAGACTCCGGGATAAGGCCTTGTCATTTTTTGTATGTATTGGACTACCTGCATGGAATCGGACCTATTCGAGCCCTTCCGAGTCCCTGTACAGCAAAAAACATGATCTACTTCCCACCAGTGGCTTAACCTCTACTGATTTAAAGGCCCCGGAAATATCCCTTAGACGGTTAAGCACATCCTTAACTTCATCAAAGGTAAGACCTGCGAATTTCTGCTTAAGATATCCCTCAAGCCCGGGATTCCCCTTTATAACCCTTTTTGCAATCCCTTTCAGCCTTATTGCCGATTCGGATATCAACCTTGCGGATGCAGGTATACAGGGCTCATTCTCAGTCTCTTTCCCGGCACAACCCTTTACCTCAATGCGCTGAAGGGCCGATACGATATTCGTACACGCTGTAGGGCCATTGAATCCGGATAGATATGGCACTAACAACCCCTTTATTCCCTTATCTTCCCTTCTCCGTTCAGCAAGACCAAAAGGTTCTTTCAGGACCGACCGCACCAGCCTTTCGAGATCATCTATGGATGACGTTTTGGCGCTCACTGCGTTGGGAAGCTCGGAATCATATGTAGCAGAGCTGATAGGGCAATAGCAGAGTACCGGTTCATCCAGGATATAGGCCTCCACCCCGGTGGTGCATCCGTTGTGAATCATTACTTCGGAGGCCATGATCCACGGAATAGCATTCCCCTCATGAATGACCCTGACGTTCTCAAACATCCCGGTTTTCTTTTTCCAGATCTCCTGACTTTCAGAAGGATGAGGCCGCACAACGATGGTATATTCCGGAAAGGATCTGCTCATGTGATCCACCATATCAACAAAATAGCGGAACATTTCGCCTAAATAGTCGGACCACCCCACAAAAAATGCCTCATCCTCATCACTCCTAATCCGGCCTTGCTCTTTCATGGTCCTGATGACAAAGTCGCGGCCATAAAAGTGATTGTAACGAGCAAAATTCGTGTTGATTAGGATAAAGGGCCCATAGTTCGATCGAATCCTGTCCGCTTCAGGCACAAAAATCCGCCTGTAAGGGTCACGGAGCAGATCGAAGCGAGGATTTCCAGTGCAGACAATCTTGTCATTTTCCGGCCCAACCTTGGTCTTTATTGTTTCCGCCTGAATCTTTCCCCATGCAAAGAAAAAGTTCACCAGGTTAAATGCCTCAACAGATATCCGCTCCTTAAGATAGGCATTAGGGTCCAGGAAAATAAGCCCCTCTTCACACCACGCAACCACTCGATTTCCCATGCGGACATTTTTTTTAAATTTCGCTATTTTTGTCCGTGCAACGCTCTTATCGACATAAATCCCCCGGGGCAAATACTTCAGGTATCTGAGGATCTCATTTTGATCACCTAAGATCACACGCAATCCGGCCTCCGCCGCAAAACAGCTAAGCAGAAGCTTTGCGTGAAATTCCCGGACCTTTGTCTCTATTGGAAGGATAAGGAAAAGGTTGCTCATTAAGCCAATCCGGCAGATTGAATGATCTTTTTGATGCTATCACGAACTCTCTCGCCTGCCTTGCCGTCCGCATTGCCCACCCATTTCTTGAGGATCCGCCTCTGGGCTGATGTTAACCCTGAAGTAGTGCCCATTCGCCCATTTTCAAGGGCATAATTTCGCAGTTTCTGAACCAGCCCGTCAACGGAAGTAGCTCGTCCTGCAGCATCTTCAAGATCCACTACATATCCGCGCATGGCAGGTTCTGCTGCTTCTGCAAAATAAGGAACAACAGTAGGAACATTTGCTGCGATTGCCTCAAAGAGTGCGGTCGTATTAAAACCACAAACTACGCAGCTATTTATTATGTATTGAAAGGGATCCCCACCGACGGCAATTTCCAAGTTGTCGGGACAAACGAAATCGGGCCCGAAAACTTCCTTATATGTGTCGATAGCCATTTTACTGTCCTTGGTCTTGATGACCACATGGATACTAGGTTCCGAAAGTGCCAGTTTTACCATGGCAACATGGCATTCGTGCACCAATTTCCACCAACCTAAGGATTCAAGATCCTCGCCAAGGTTCTCAAACCTCTCACCGGTCTTTCTCCCCATAAACGGCAACCCGGTCTTGGGGCTGAAAGACATGAAAAGCACCTGTCTGTTTGTCTCCGACTGTGACCTGGAATCTGATGACTGCCTTTCGCGCCACTGGTGAATGGAATCGAGTCGTGGCATACCGGTAATCACAATCTTATCTTCAGGGAAAGACCCCGCATCAATCTGAATCTGCCGTTCTATATCATTGTAATCGCAGATCAGCGAACCTTGAAAGGGAATCCTTCGCGTCTCATAAAGATTTTGATAGAAACGAGTCAAAGCAGGGCTCTTCAAATTCTCCTTGTGCAAGGCAACAAAGGGAATTCCAAGGCTTGAACATGCGGCAGCAAGTTCCTGTTCTGCGTAATAGCCGAAATTCCCCGTAACCATAACATCGACTCTTATCCTGTGCCTAAAATACTCTAGGACACTGGTCCAAAATGACTGATATTTCAATTTTGCTGTGGAAGCCTGCGGAGATGAGGATCTGTATCTATTGTTGTCAAGTGCTTTTGGCAAGAAGGCAGCACAAATAGCCTTGACAATCGCCCGGTCAAGGGCAACTAGATTAAAGCATCCATATCCGACAAGACTGGCCCGGATATCCTCTGTAAAACCAGCCTTTGGCAAAAAAACAACATTAATAACCTTTCCAGAAACCGCTTTTCCTTTCTGGATTTTCACTAACCGAGTGCGTAGTAGAAAGGCCGTCAGCCTGGCCTGCTTAAAATAGCCTAACAGAGTAAATACAGGAAGGACTGTTTTAAAACGGTTTCTCCACAGAAGACCGATAAAGCCGGTAAACTTAGATTTATTTTCCAGTTTGAAATACTCCCTATGCCTTTGCCTGGTTGATTTTCTTGAATGGCGCTCCTCCATATACCTTGATGTTGCGCCGAAATATATCCATCAGGTTAATTTTGGATAATAAATCCCGTTTTGAAAACGGCCCAAGATAGCTGAACCCGAACCTGTAATAAACTATTTTCTTTCCACCAAAAAGATAGCTGTAGGCAAGCGCAGTTCTTCTCCTTCCGTCGATGATTCCGTATATTGGACTTTCGGATGATTCCACTAACTTCACAAAATCCATATTGCACATGCCCTGAGTATCAGGCCCATCTATGAATAAACTGTCATAGGGATAGTCAGGGACATCCCGGTAAACTGTTCCCCGCACAAAGGAGTACTGATGGTAATCAATTGGAGACAAGACTATTTCCAAAAAATCACTGAATTCTTCAGGATATAATTTAATCGCCTCTTGGTACCATCTTTCGTCGCTTTCCATAGAGACGAGTTTAATATTGCTTGAGTAATGATCATAACAATATGATTTCATGGCTCTCGCGATGATATGTGTGGAGACACCAGTGCCACACTCCAGGAAGTATCTAGGCCTGTTTTCTTTTACAAAGTCATAAAGGCAAGCGTAATCCATTAGAGAGACACCGGTTGAGTTCGATCTTTCCCGTATTTCATTCAGAGGTTTCATCAAGTTATATCGATCGAGATAGCTTTTTGCATCTTTCTCAAGACTCCGCTTCCGGTAAGTATGGTATAAACATCCTATTTTATGAAGAATTCGATATATCATAACCCTCCAATTAGAGTGATTTTGGTTCCCTCCATAAAAAATCCTAACTCATGGTTTTTTACAACTCCTACTCTGTTATAGTTTTTGACAGATCGTGATTATTCCAAAAGAAACTTGATTAAATTAGGTTAATTTGAGTTTAGCTGATCTTCTTTCTTTAGAAGAAATTCGGCCAGATCAAGGTCAAAAGGTTCGTCGATGTTTACAAGGGGCCTGTCTATGACCACGGCCGCACAACACTCCTCAAGAATCTGTCCTCTGTCCACTACGGTCTCTCGCTTGACTGCATAGCATACGCCATTTCTAAAATAATAAGTCGGGATTTTCTGACGAATGCTGAAAAGGGCTCCGTCTTTCAGGTAAAACCCGACGTCCCCCCGGGCATCTATGGTAAGGCATTTGTGAGGCGTAAAATGGGCGGGCGCCTTACTGATTGTCGCCGCGGCCAATTGATCCCCTTTCAACAAGGCGGCAACTGTCTTTTCAACATCTTCGGGACGTCTTAAGGGGCTTGTAGGTTCCAGCAAGATGGAAATGTCAAACCGCATACCGTAATGTTTCTCGGCGGTAACCCAGGCATGCCGCCACATACCCACAGAGGAAGACAGGTCTTCAGCCAATGACTCGGGTCGCATAAAGGGCACTTCGAGTCCGTGAACAAGTCCCTCCTCTTTTATCTCCTGATCGTCTGTTGACAGAATCGATTTATCCACCCATGGCAAGGAATCGGCAACTTGTGCGGCCCTTCCGACCAGGCTGATCCCGCCGACCATGCACAGGTTTTTCCGCGGGATAGATTTGCTCCCGCCGCGCGCAGGTACAACTGCAAGAACACTGAATCCTTTGTATGTCATCGTTATAAATCGTATGAAGAAAGCTCTGTCATTCGGCCCGTCTCGTTGCTTTCCCTGGCCGCCTCAATGAGTGCAAGGACACGAATACCGTCCTTTATAGTGCAGGTCTTGACCGATCCGCCATCCAGTATGTCCAAAAATTCCCTGTCAACTCCCAGAAACATATCATTGCGATCACACTCATAATCGAAATTTTCCCAGACCTCCGTCATTTCTTTCCCCACTGCCACCCGGTTGGGATCCATAGTCCAGAGAATCGTCCCTTCTTCTCCCACAAAACGTATATATTTCTCATGGGGCCTTCCATAAAGATCCAGATGCATGGTAACCCGTGGGCCATCTTCGTAAAGGATCAACATATCGACATTGTCGTCCGTATCAATTTTGAGATCACTGATTTTCTCGATCCGTGCAATGACGTTAGCCGGCTTACCAAGCAGCCAGAGCATAAGGTCTACCCAGTGACTCTCATCTAACAGCGCACCACCGCCTAAGGCTTTGCTGGCCATGAAAAAATCCCAGTAGTTCTCCCATGGATGCCAGTCTGCAAGATGGGCGGACATGACAAATTTCACATGACGCAGTTCACCAACGGCCTGCTGTTCCAGCAATGCCCTCACTTTTTCAAGGGGAGGCCACCATCGGTAGGTGTATCCCAAAAGCAAAGGTGTTCCTTTACTCTCGACCGCCTCCCCCAGCTTCCTGGCGCTGGTTTCATCAGGTGATACAGGTTTTTCCAGTAACACGGGCAGACCCTTTTCCAGGGCGGCAATGCTCTGTTCCACATGGAATGCCGGCGGCGATGTAATTGCAACGCCGTCAATCCTTTCGCTGCTGTTAAATGCCTCCTTCGTTGAGGTGTAAGCGCCCACAAGTTCAATGTTTTCCGCGGCCTCTTCAAGTCGATCAGGCCGCGGATCCATACAGGATATTCGACACCCTAAGGAGGCCAGGTTCTCCGCATGGCGTTTTCCGACGCTTCCCGTTCCCAGTACCAAAATATGTTTCTCATTCATGAGTTTCTCCATATCACCGTCAACATGTTAATAATTTTTTCATTTTTTTATCTGATATTGCCGACCATATGCTGGTAGGCTTCAGGGTCGAAATGCAATTCAATAAAGATGGGCCCCTTTGAAAAGTCCCATGAATTAAGGATGTCCTCGACCGCTTGTTCACTCCCGGCCCTGTGCGCTTCAACTCCAAGCCCTTCTACTGCTTTCAGCCAGGATGGCTGGTGGATGGTAACAGGTTTCTCGGTTAAATCATCCTTGATGGATTGGACCCGAATAGAACCTAAGTAGGCATCGCTCATGAGCACAACAATCAGCGGTAACCGGTGTTGAACCGCCAATTTCATGTCAGCCAAAAACATGCCGATCCCGCCGTCACCCAAGAAAACCACCGTGGGAACACCAGGATCGTAAATAGCCGCTCCTAAGGCCATGGGAAGGCCTGCTCCCATGTACCGACCCTGTCCTGACGCCACATACAACCCGGGCTTCGGCACACGCCAGATATGCTCTCCGATGGTGCAAAAATTTCCCGTGTCCAGCACCAAACGGGCATGATGTTGAAAATGCCGTTCAATCACCCGAAAGGCGTTTGCAGGCATAAAGTCGCCGGCAAGCATCTTTTCTCTTAGTTTTTTTTGACATTGCCTCAAGGATTCCAGACCCCACGTCCTTTGACTCAGTGCCGAAAAAAGTACATCCATCTCTTCCGAAGCCCCTTCAAACACATGATCGAAGTGGAAACCATTGCAAAGTCTGTGTCCCTGCGTGTCCAGATTGACGGATTTGCACGGAAATGCTTTGACTCCCAGGATCTCGTTGTGTCTCAGACCGATCCCCAAAACAAGGTCTGCTTCGGCCAAAACAGAATACTCCGGTGTCAATTCCAAACCAACCCCGGTGTAAACGCCTGCAGAATGAGGCAGGGTTTCATCTATCACTCCCTTTGCCGCGGCCACGCTAAAAACGGGAATGGAAAGACCGTTTAGATAAGAAGATAATCGCTTACGAATTGAGAGGGTCCCTGCAATCACCACGGGCCTCTGAGCATTCCGGATAAAATCTAAGACCTGCTGATTAGAAGAAGCGGCCCCCACGTCATCCCTGGAAACAGGAACAGGAGCATCGTTTTCAATTGCCGACCCCGCGATGTCAAGATGCACAGGTCCGGGGACCTCTGACTCGGCCCAATTGGCCATATCCGAAAACCGGGGCCCCGATTTAGACAGAAATCGCCTGCCCTTGGCAACTGCCGATATGAGCTCATCGTGATCTAAGCGTTTGTGGGCCTTTGATGCCGGCGTTCCAGGTGGATAGGCCTCGGATATGGACACGACAGGCATGGCCTCAAACCGACAAACAGCTAAACCCGGAACCATATTGGAAAGCCCGGGGCCTTTTATACTTATGGCAACGCCGGCCTTCCCCGTTAACCTGCCCTGAACCCCGGCCATAATGGCAGCAGTACCTTCAAAATGAGTCAGATAAAATGTAACCCCTGACTTCTCTAATGCGTCCAGAAGCGTAAGACTTGGACCACTACCGGGGATGCCGAATATCCTCTCCACACCTGTTCCGGCTATATCTTGTGCAAGTTTATCAAGATCGCTCATGAATCCAAACCAAGTTCTTTTATGATTTTTTTTGTTGCGTGTGCGCACACAAGTGCTACCGCATCAGGGCTGAAACCTCCACAGTGAGGAGTAATTAGCAGGTTGTCATGCGTCCTTGCATATTCAACCAACGGATGTTGATCAATGTCTGGTTCTCCTTCTATTACATCCAGTCCTGCGCCGCCCAACCTGCCGGTTTGCAAGGCCTCGACCAGTGCGGATTCATCAACCACAGCGCCGCGAGACGTGTTGATAAGGATGGCCCCCGGTTTTACCATTTCCAAGCATTCACGGGAGACCAGTCCCCTTGTTTCTTCGGTTAAGTGCACATGAACGGTGATGAAATCGCTTGTTTGCATCAAATCTTCAAGTATGACAGGGACGAAACCCTCCGGTAATGGGTCCACATAAGGGTCATAACCGACTACCTCCATACCAAATGCCTTAGCATAACGTCCCATCCAGCCCCCGATACGGCCGCAACCGATGATGCCAATCCGTTTTCCGCGAAGCATGATCCCCGGGAATAATTCGCGAACCCACTGTCCCGCCTTTACGTGGTCAAATGCCGCGGGCAACTTCCTGGCACATACCATCAAAAGGGCCCAGGATAGTTCGGCGGCAGGAGTCAAATTAAGTAACAGATCCCGATCTTCCTTCAATGTCCGAACTGGTATGGAGCGTTTTTCCAGTTCTTCCCGATCAATATGGTCGGAACCTGTTGTGGCGCAAGAGATGATCTCCAGGTTTTCGGCCTTCTTAATCATTTCGTTGGTAATATGAACTTTCATAGAAGCATCGAGCAGAGCGTGGGCATCGATCAAGGTCTCCGCCACAGATCCGGAGGAAGCCTCCACATGCTCTGCCGTGGCAAGTCCACCCAACTCCTTTTTCAATGCCTTAAACCCAAAATCCGAACCCAGGTAAACAATTCTCATGAAGCCTCCTTGACCTTTTTTGTTTAACCCTCACGTTCCAATTTAATATAAAGATAGTCCCCCACGCCGGGCGATTCCAGGTAACCTTTCCAGAAATCATCCAGCTTTGTGCCGTCCAGGTGAGGTAGATGCGCCATATCGGTCGGCCTGCCATCACGAAGCCACGCCATGGCATTGGAAAGACCGAATCTATGTACACAGCGCGTCTCAATGACTCTGAATCCTGCCTCACGGGCTCAACAAGCAAGTGAGTCAGCGTCAAAATACCAGCGATGCACAGTGCGATAAAAAAAGGATCTGTAAGGTTCCTCTTTCAGATCCATGAGGATATCACGACAATTGGGTGTACTTAGGACAAGGACACCTCCAGGAGACATAAGATACCTGGCTTCCTCAAGAAACACCCGAGGGTTCAAGACATGTTCGATTACGCTGAAGCAAAAAGAGAAATCAATTCCGCTCGAGCAGTCCGGCCCCGCATCATTTGAAAAACCGTAGACGCTGTATCCACGTTCTCGAAGCGACTCATGATAGGCGCTGCAGGGTTCTATGGAAATGACTCCCCTGACGGTCCCACTTACCTGGTCGAGGAAATGGCCTCCGGCGCATCCAATTTCCGCCACACTTAATCCTTTCAAGCATTCCGGCCAGCAATCAATCAAATTCGCCACCACTAAAAAATTGTGTTGGGCCCTGGATATTGCTTCGTTGTCCGGCTCATCGATAAGATGTCGGTAATCCTCTGTTTCATAAAAAACCGTGTCCCTACAGCAAGCCTCGTTCAACCGATCCGCGCCGCACCGGGAACATCGAGCCACAAGACAGTCTTCCCTACTGAAATTTCCAAAGGAGCCATCTCTTACTTTCCCCTGGTAACGGGTCCTCCATTCGGAAAAATCACAGATTTCGCAATGCTTAAATAGATCTCTCATTTCAACTTGGGATAAAATAGAGATTTTTGTATTTTGATATCACACTCAGACAATATCGTTGCTATGCGTTTTCCCGCCCTGCCATCTCCGTACAGGGTGGATCTCTCGTAGCGTCCATTCTCCATCTGACCCCTGACGGCCTTCTCTATCAACTTTGCGTCATAATCCACATGGACCACATTTTTTCCATGTTCCCGGTTTGCCTGTCTGTTGCCGATATCGACTACCGGGGTCCCCAAAAAACTCCCCTCACGCAGCCCTGAACTCGAATTGCCCGCAATACATGCCGCATTGTTGATCACCCTGGCATAATCCTCAACTGCGAAATTCCTATAAAAGTGGATGTAGTCCGGTTTTTTCTCCTCGCGAAACATGCGCAATCCCTTTGAGACTTTGTCAGAACCTGCATCCACGTTCGGCCAGAGCCAGACTGTCTGAATGCCCATAGCCTCGATAGCATACAGCGTTTCCTCAATCTGCCGCTGGCCCTGCTTCCACTCCGTGGTTACCGGGTGCTGCAACACCACGATATACGGTTTTTCGGGATCAATGTCCGGACCCACACCCATGTAACGAACAAAAATATCCTCGGGAAGGGACAAATCGATATTGGCTATGACATCTATGGCAGGACAGCCTGTGCAGTGAACCGTGGCAGGGTCCTCGCCCATTCGGATTACATACTCTTTAGCCCTTTCCGTGGCGGCAAAATGAAGATGGGAAAGCTTTGTCACCGCATGGCGCACGCTTTCATCGATAGATCCGGTCACTTCTCCGCCCTGAGTGTGAGCCAGGGGGATGTTCATATAACTGGCGGCCACGGCAGTAGCCATGGTTTCGAATCGATCTGCAACCGTAATAACCACATCCGGTTTAAGATTCTCAAACTGGGTAGCCAGCTCCATAATAGCCATTCCGGTGGATTTAGCCATGGTTGTGGGAGTTTCCCCCTCCACTATGGAATAAACTGTGGCGTTGGCTTCAAATCCATCCGCCTTTAAAACCTTATTAACTTCTCCAAAACGATACAGAAGAGCCGAAGCCCCTACAATGAGTTTCAATTCCAGATCGTCCTTTTCTCTTACAGCTTGCAGTACCGACTTAATCCGACCGTAATTGGCACGACTGTTTACAACCACACAAACGCGCCGTTTTTTATTTCCGTTTTTCATTCCAAATCTTCCCATATTAAGAGTTTACGAGGATCTACGTCGCGTATCAGGCGACGACCAATGATATTTTCCATATCCGAGGCCGGAATGCCTGTTCCCGGCTTCTTTAAAGTCAGCATTTCAAACTGCAAGATGGTTCCAGCGGGCATTGCCATAGCCGGGGCCACGCTCTTGGAAAACATTGACTTCATTTGAGACATGTTTTCGGCCATTTCGTCCTTGTCAACCGGATTAACGGCCATGACATGAAAGGCATCCCTGGCGTTTACCAGAACAACCAGATCATCCACAGTGATAGACGCCGGGACATCCGGTCCAAAGGATCCTCTATCAAAGATCACATGGACCTCTAATATATCGATTCCTTTTACCATGGCCGCAAGTCCCGGAAAAAGGGTGCCCGAATGATCCGACAGCCCGATGGGACAGTTGAAGCGACTTCTCAGCTCCCCTATTACATTTAATCCAACCTGATCGAGAGCAGTAGGATAGCTGCTTGTGCATTGGAGCAGGGCAAATTGCAACCCTCTTTCCCTGATCCTCTTTACACAATCCTCAATTTCATCAAAACCACTCATGCCTGTGCTCAGGATGATAGGTGCCCCGTTTTCCGCCATGGCCCCAAGTATGTCATCGGATTTTACTTCTCCAGAGCCTATCTTCCAGGCCTGCATTCCGATGTCCCTCAATATATTGACCGCCTTTACCGAAAAAGGGGAACTCAAAAATATCAGGTTACGATCCTTTGCATGCTTAGAGAGATCCTTCCATTGATCTTCGGTAAACTCCATCCGTTTCCAGTAATCGTACCTGGTATTATCCTGGAAACTGAACTTTACACGGAAAGGTTCATCCAGAGTCGATTCCTCATTAGCGATATGGGTTTGAAACTTTACGGCATCTGCGCCCGCATCGGCAACAGCGTCAATGTACGAATGAGCAGTTCCCAGGGATCCATCATGGGCCTGCCCGATTTCCGCTACTATTAGCGCAGGCGACTCAGACCCTATCCACCTTTCGCCGATTGAAAAGCCCTCATCTTTCACTCAAGACATACCCCGTATTCGCTGGAAACCCATAAGAGAATTATCAAAATAGCTTCTATAAGACATCTGCCTTCTCAAGCAGCCTTCCGTAGGTTTCATTTGTCAGGGATTCGATCCGGTCCAGAATCTCTTTTCCCAGTGTCGTATACCGCTGAAGCGTATCCCCAACCACCCCATGTTCCTTTGTGTCAAAACTCGTGTTGGCCCTGATGGGCCACTTGTTAAAAGTAGGAACCACTGCGATATCTTCAAATCCGATCCCCACGTAACTACACAGGAACCTCATTATGTCTTCTGTTCGGCCTACCAGGTCTTCAAATTTGATAATGCAAACGCGATCTGAATACTCTTCTTTGTTCCTCAATATTGCCTTAGCGTTTCTATTCCAAAAATCGAGGCCTTTATCGACATCAGAATACTCATCAGGACGGTGTCTCAGGGCAGAGGGATACCAGTTCTTAGGATCACGGATAATTGAAATCATATATCCATCGGGATAGACTTCAAAAAAACGGTCCACGCTTTGCTTATTTGTCGCCAGGCCCGCAGTAAATGCCGACACATATTTCTTGTGTCCCACATTATTGTGATTGTCGATCCAGGCGTTAAAAAAGGAGGTCATGTAGCCATCAAACACATCCCGCAATGAAACAGATCTAAAACGCCTTAAATAGTCCAGAAAAATCCGCCGCTGAATATAAGGCAGGAATATGAATGGGAAGCTCTCATCATCCTTACGCCCCTTTTGATATCCGTCTCTAAAAAGCTTTATTACAACATCTTCAAAAAGGATCTCGAACCAGGTTTCGGGATCACTGTCCAGCCTGATATCGGGCCATATATATTTTGATGGATGTCCTATCTTCAGTTCGTAGGGATGCGCATGCAGTTCAGAATGGCCGTCCAAAAGCTGGCTCAGGAGAGTTCCCCCTGATCGCTGAATCTGAGAAACCAGTATCATGGGAGCGGTTATCGGCTTATAGTGTTTTAGACAGACACGGCAGAAATCGTCCCATGCACCTCGATGCAAGGCATTTTTCCTGACCCTCATCTCAAAACGAACCTTCAATTCATTCCATATCCTATCGCCAACTACTCGTTTAACGATCTCTTTAGTCGATGTTGTTAATGTCTTTTTAGCACAGGACATGGAATTAGGTCTCGATATTAATTCCGGGCAGAAACAATCTATTCTAAAACAGCTCTTTTCTCTCGACCGGCGGCCTCTTCATAAAACCGTGCAATGGACATAGACATGTTGGCCACATTTTCATCAAGTGTAACGATTTTCATCTTGTCATACAATTTGTCTATATACCCCTTAAAGGAATTTTCTTCGATAACCTGTGCAAAAAGTAAAACTTTCTCTCGGTCCACGACGTATCCGTTTTCGATCTTTTCTATAGCCCTCCTACACTTATGGGCATTATGGGTTACGAAAATACCCTCACCATCTCTGTACCAGCTATATCCAAAAAGCAAGGCGGGTTTAGCTCTCACCACACTTTCCCAGGCCACTGTTCCAGAGACCGTAGCAGAGGCCTTGGCTCCATCGATCATATCAAAGGAGGTATATGAAAGGGGAACAAACTCAACATTGGGCATATTTGCTATATAATCGTAAAATTGAACGGTCTTGGAACGCTCAGGGGCCTGGTAAGGTTTGAACTGGGACACATGCTCCTTGACATAAATCATCCACCCCTCGGGGACAAGTTTGGAGAGGAGGTCAATCATCACATATTGATTGCCGAACACGCCACCATTAGGGCATGTCTGTCTCTCAGGCTCGCACTGAAGCGCCACAAAAATGTATGGCTTTTTCATGTCCACTTCTTTGGCTAAACTATTATACCGCGAGAGCAACCGTTTCCTTTTGAATAGACCCATGTTTTTATAAAAGCTTTTTCTTAGATAGCCCGGGTCCTTTGACCGGAGCAAAAGCCCCTTAATCACATCTTTGGAAATCAGAATGAGAGTCTCCAGAACACCTTGCTTAAATTTGGTGAGCTTATATTTTAGATGAAAGGGCATGGCCTGAGAATAAGACTGGGTAAGCCTTTCTATATGGTCTCTCGTTTTTTGGGATAGAATGATTTCATTATCATTATTGTCCTTCAATCTCTTTCGATAGGCATCTCGGATCATTTCAGAACCTGTTTCAAAAGACTCAACAGGATAAATACGACCTGGGAGTGATGTCCTTTCAAACATCATTGTCTTTATGCCCAGAACCCTACACAACGCATATAATATATAATCATAACCTCTGTGAGGGGCTACTCTGAAAACCAGGACATCAGGTTTAAAATAATCGAGCACGCCCTTCCAATACATAAGCTGCGTATGATAATAGAAAATTCTTTTCTGATAAGTTAATTTTCCATCTATATTATGCCTGTCCATCATCTTGATAAAAATGCTCTCATGAAATGCTAATGCTGAAAGCAAGTCCTCATCAAGGAATGCATTTTTTATCTTTTCACACTTATAGGGAATTTGACCTCTTTTTATTTGTTCAATTGAATGAAACACGGCGTCTGGGAATTTTTCCTGCGCCTCTTTTATTCTGAAATCGTCAATCCCCGCAAAGTAACATATATCCCATCCGTATCTGTCTCTCAGTAATTCCGCTATATTCAGCCAGTAAGAAAGTTCACTATGCGGAAAAATTGCTTTTACAGTCATGTTCTACCTTTGCTTCCTGCGGTTTATCAAAAACCTTTTTGTACATCAGTATCTCTCCAAAATCAAAACAGACTATTAAAACATTATAAGGTAAAAGGGGTATTCCGAAGGAACCGGGGAGAAATTTCAGGGAATGAGGTGCTAACAAAAGAATGATTAAAAAAAGTTGTACTCTTTAAGCAGCCGCTGTATGCTCAGCTTTTCTTCTTCGGATACATTTCTGTAATAGGAAGTGACGTACTCATTGCAAATTCCCCTTAAAGAAAGGATGTATTTCTCATCTGCGGCCTGCAGGAAATTGTCCGTTTTCGTATTTCTCGAAAAAGCTGCAAGGAAGTCGTTCAGACGATGCTGCTCTGAAAGGGCCTTATCATATTTCCCCTCGGTAAAAAGCTCATAGATGCGTATGAGGATTTCCGGAAGACAGCTTCCCAAGCTGGATGTGTGAGCCCTGGAACCCATACAAAGGCAGGCGTAAAGCTGGCTCGCCACTGCGGTGATAACCTGAAATTTATCATCGGCCAACCGCGCGACTTTCGTTATGGCCACTGAGTCCCGGGTGCTGAACTTGATACCGCAAATATTCGGATGCTCCTTAAGCCCTGAAACGAATTCCGGTGTTATGGGTCTGCTCCAGTTGGCGCTTGTGTATATCCACAGAGGTCTGGGACAGTTGTCTGCGATATGGCGGTAAAACCAGTCAAGACGGTCCAGACTCAGAAGTGGATGGTAGGGCATGACATGATACGCATCAAATTCGAGTCCTTCTGTTTCGCGAATAAAATTCAGGATATCTTCCATTGCAAAAAATCCGGCTCCGAGCATGAGCGGGATTTTTCCGGCATTGACTTCACATATGGTTCGGGCCACCTGAAGACGCTTGGAAAAGGTCAGATTCATGTCTTCGCTGCCTGTGCCTAAAACCCAAAGCCCGCCTATTTTTTTGTCTATCAGGAATTCAACCAAGCGCTTTAACCCCGGGATATCTATATCTTCTTCTTTGGTCAAGGGGGTTGAAACAACTGGAACTATGCCCCTTACAGGTCTCGTCTCAATCATAATGAGTTATCCTTGTTCTGATTTTTCATGTAGTTTATATATGATTCCGCCACAAGAAAGTCTGCATCAGTATCCACGTCAACGGAATGGAACTTATCCATAATAAGCGGAATCTGCTTTGGAGAAATCAGCTTCTTATGCCGTACAAAATAATCCCGCTTCACCGCATATAGTGAGGCATTATAAAGATAAAAGGGCTCAACATTTTTCAGGTCTTTTACAGGAGAGTAGTCTTCAAGTATTCCGTTTCGAATGGCCTTGAGAATAGGATCCCTTTTCTTAAACGGCCCCTTCACACTGGCCAGGGAGTCACAATCGGAATTCCACAGCAGTTCCACTGCACTGTCAATATGCCCGTGGTCCCGGACAGGGCTTGTAGGCTGTAACAAAACGATGATGTCATAGGTAACACCCTTTG
This sequence comes from Deltaproteobacteria bacterium, assembly GCA_019310785.1. Lineage (GTDB taxonomy): Bacteria > Desulfobacterota > DSM-4660 > Desulfatiglandales > Desulfatiglandaceae > JAIOSR01. The sequence goes on along the minus strand of JAFDDR010000003.1, from coordinate 19,541 downwards.
CGCCCTCCATGAACCTGAGCGCGTGATCAACAACATCAATATTGCGAACCTTGTCCCCGGATAACTCCGCCGGCCTGACAAACGGAACGGGTGCATTGTATTTTCTGGCAACTTCAATGATTTCGTTGTCCTCGGATGATACAAGAAAATGTGTGATTCGCTCCGCATTCCTTGCCGCCTTGATGGTATAGGCCAGCAAGGGCCGCCCGCAAATTTCCCGGATATTCTTCCGGGGAAGCCGCTTGGAGCCTCCTCGCGCCGGTATTATAGCCAATACTTTTATTTTTGATCGATCCTTCATCCACCAATTTTCCGGTCTGATTTATCCGATTTCGATGCCTAAGGAAAAAACCGGTTATTCACTCGCCCATTTCCAGGAAGGCTTTGGCCTTTTTCTTTGCACGGCTCAACAAAATCTCCAATGCATAGCGCATTACGGCCACAACGAATACTTTGCGCTGTATAGGGATCGATCCTGCCCGAAGAATATGCACGGCCGTATCCAGGTAATACCTAAAGGGATCAAAATTTTTTTTGTAGGAATCCCCTTGTTTTCTCTCCTTAAATCGTGTCCTGTACACCATCTTTACAAAAAGTTTTCTGTTCACGAAGACAAATCCACTCGACAATGCAACCAGAGCCAGGAAGGGCCGCTCTCCGAGATCGAGGATTTCTGGATTTTTGTCAAGAATCCCCTCGGCAATTCTTCTCCTGAAAAGTCCGCATATGAACAGATTGTACTTGAGCATCTTGGTCTTTTTGAGTGGCGATAGCAACCTGGATGCGGTGCGAAGCGCCGATTGTGGCTTATCCCCAATTTCCTCATCGAATCGGATCACATCCTTCAGAGTACCTCCTGGATATTCCCTTCTCACGGCGCAAAGAGCGGTGCCGGCTTCGGGATTTTCTGCCATCTGATTTATCAGGGCCTCCAAGAACTTGGGCTTCCAGCAGTCATCTCCAGCGGCCCACATGAAGAATTCACCGCGGGCTTTTTGAAGAACGATTCTGAAGTTTTCGATAATGCCAACATTGCTTTTGTTTCGGCATACGGATACCCGAGAGTCCTTTTTCTCATATTCCCTGCAAATTTCATATGTGCGATCTGTCGAATAGTTATCGGAGACAAATATTTCAAGGTTGTCATGAGTTTGAGCCAGTAGAGAATCCAGTGCACGCCCCATAGTCCCCTCGCAGTTATAAACGGGCATGCCGATACTGACGAGGTAATTATGCATCAAAATTTCAGATAATTCCGACAAACCAAATTCACTTGACACATTTCAAATAGCCGTCCGGGGCCACAGTGATCAGGAGTTTGTTTTCAATTGCCTTATCTATAACAAAACGGTCAGTCTTCTTGATGAACTCGTGCACTGCTGTCTTGGGGTTGTTTCCCTTACCCCAAGACCTATCCCCAATGCAATCTTCGGACAAATCTTCAATGATTGTGTCGAATACTACGAGATAACTTCCTTTTGTCACAATAGAGGAGTACAGTTCCAGTTCTTTTATGACATGTTCATGCGTATGCATAGAATCAAGACAGACAAGGACGGTCCGCTTATCGCCTGCTATTTCCCTGACCTGAGCAAAGACCTCCTCGGAAACTGAATCCCCCTCAATCATCTCGATCCGATTGAACATTGGATGAGCCTCAATTAATTTCCTGTTATGAGTCCTGATATCCACATCAATGCCCAGTACCAGGCCCTTCCCAATCAGTTCGAGTATTGAAGAGTAAAATATGATTGAACCACCGTGGGCAATACCTGTTTCCACAACAAGATCCGGTTTCACTTTCCATAAAATTTCCTGCATAACGACAATATCTTGTGGGTACTGTATTAGAGGTCTTCCCATCCAAGAAAAATTGTAGGAATAAAGAGATTTAATGGATCCTTCTTGAAAATTGTTCGCAGCATCAATTAGGGGGACATTTTTACCCTGGTCCTTGATTCGCCGCTCTCTTGCCTGCTCGAACTGCATGATGGGGTCCATTAAAGCACTCCCAAAGCATATAAAGCTATTTCACGGTTGGATAACATGTTCGAAATTTCATCGAAATAATTTTCATTCATGACTAAAACTGCTTTTACTTTCTCATTTCCCAATACGTTTAATCCGTATATCTTGTGAGCTGTTTTTGCGACATACCGGTTCTGCTTTTTTGGATTGATATCCAATAGCCCACGAATAAACAATCTGTCCGGATCGATCAGATTTACAAAGGTCACGCCTTTGGCACCCGCTCCCCACACCATTACATCTTGGTTCGCCAAAACAAATTTTTTGTATCGAACAAGTTCTCCTGCGAAAAGGCTGTCTGTGAAAATACTACAATGTCCCTTCGGTTCGGCGCAGGACTTCAAATCCTTAAACTCTGCAATAAGATACAAATACTGGTCCCCAAAAAGTCTACCCACGCTTGATTCAGTGAACATTGCCTTCAGCGTTTCGATAGTAAAATAGTTGCAGTGTTCGTGATAGATATCCCAGAACGAATTTTTTCTCCTGATCCAATCAAAGCAAGGGACCTCTATATAAATTTTGCCCCGGTAACCATTAGCTGTTCCGATTGCATGCAGGAAGTTTAAAGGTTCTTGAATATGCTCCAAGGTATGGCGCAAAATGATTGCATCAGCTTTGATCATTTTATAAGAATCACTAAAATAGTCCTTTATAATACGTGAGTTCTTCCCCTCGTAAGCCGGATCGAAGCCGATTGCGTCTCTGCCGTCTTGCAACAATAGCTCTAAGAAGGAGCCTTTTCCACATCCTATTTCAACAATTTTTCCTGACAAAAAACCTTCAGACTTCAATAATTTTATGACTTCCAACAAGTAGGACTTAAAGTATTCAGAATGAGCTTGCTCATTCTGGTACATACTATTATAGTTCATTAATTGATCGTTAAATTCACGATTGAAAACGAATCCGCAAACACAGCACTGCATCAAGACCACATCCCCGGTAATAGCCTTTTTTGCTTCCTTTTCAGTAGGATATACCTTGTTTTGAAAGACAGGGATACCCTTAAATTCGCAAATAGTTTTGAATGTTTTCCCCCCGCATAACGGACATTTTGTCATAACTGACTCAATACTCTTTGCAACTTTTTGTTATCGCCCCAAAAGGCCATCGGCTCATAATCGGGATACGGATAAAAGCCCAGATTAAGTTTTATTGAGTATCCTTTTTCATCCAGATATTTTTTGACAAATCTCAGAATCGAGACCGGTGTTCCGCTGCAACAATTTATGATGCCCTGTACCTTGTTCTGCAGGGCGATGTCGCGGATGTATTGAGCAGCTTTTTCAACCGGAAGATAGTCACGCAACTGCTCACCTCCAGACATGTTAAAGAACTCATCCCCTTTTCGCACTGCTGAATTCAGTTGCGATAACAACGATTTTTCACTTTGTCCTTCACCATATAGATAAAAAAGACGTGTCCATTGAAAGATTACGGAATAAATATTAAACAGTTGCTCAAGATTTTTCCGAAGAGTATCCTTTGCTAATCCATATGGAACTTTTGGCTTGGTATTCAAATCCTCCGTAAGGCATCCGTATTGCATTCCGTATTCCAGACAAGTCCCAGCCACAACAACATGGCGCAAACCATTACAAACCATATTTTTAATAAAGCTGTAATGCACAGGGAGATTCCTTTCAAAATGGAGCAGATCTTTGTAATTATCTAATCCCTCCCAAGCCAGATGAATCAGGATCTCCGGCTCACGGAAAAATTGAAAATAATTTTTCTTTATAGAAGATAAATCACACGGAATATATTCTATTTGGGAAAACCATTCATAAGATTCGGCTTTATTCAAATTTCTGGAAGTTGCAATAACATTGTATCCTTGTTTGGCCAATATGCTAACGACATGAGTTCCAATAAAGCCCGTTGCCCCTGTTACTAATATTTTCATAATTCTTTAATGGCCTATAAATTCACTAATATATTTTGTTAGAAAATAGTGTATGAAACATAAGGGTCGAAGGTGAATCTTTTTATTTCAAGATTATTTAGTCCCAAAACTTCATGCACAGCCATTGTTTCTCCAGGAAATATCTGGGCATTAAGTTCATCAAAGCATATAATGGCTCCTTTGGGCATCCTGGAAGCAAAGATTTCAATGGACTTTCGAGTCGGTAAATAAAGATCAACATCCAAATAAAGTAAACTCACTACAAGATGCGGATTATCTTGAACGTATTGTTCGACGGTTTTGCAAATGTCTCCTTTAACCAATTCAATTTTTGAAATATGCTGCAAAGGTCGATTCATATCATAGACTCTTATCGCTTCTGACACACTTTCGTATGAAGATCCTCTCAGGGCTTGCTTTTTAAGATGAGAGGATGTGCCTGTTTCCGTGTCTTTTTCATGAAGGTGGGGGAAACCCTCAAATGTATCAAAACCGATAATCTTGCGCGTATGGTTCACAGGTTCCAATATACTGCTTAATTTAGTCCAAGCAAGCAAGCCTGCTCCATGCAATACTCCACACTCTATAATAGAACCGCTAACATTCAGTATTTTATTAAAAATCTCATATTTTGTCGAAAATTTTACGGACGCGTTCCATTATTCTCCCTAACATTCATAAAAAATTCCGCAAATGAACATCTGGGATGGGCACAACAAATATACCACCCCAATCGTCAATATATCGGAGTTGATTTACAATTTCGTCTTGAATATTCCAGGGAAGGATAAGAACATAGTCCGGCCTCTCTGTTGTTATCTCTCCCACGGGGACAATGGGAATATGACTTCCTGGGAGAAATTTGCCTTGTTTGTGAGGAGAAATATCCACGACAAATGTTATGAGGTCATTCCTTATGCCGCAATAATTCAGCAGGGTATTTCCCTTGGCCGCTGCGCCGTAGGCTACAACTTTTTTCCCCTTCCGCTTTTGCTCGATCAAGAAGGAAAGCAATTCATCTTTTACCCTGTCCACACGATCCTGAAAATTCTGATAATAGGAAAGCGAATGCATACCAACTGCTCTTTCCTTTTCCAATAGCCATTCGATATTTTCAAAATTGTCTTTTGAAGAACGTCCTTCATGACCGGCATATATGCGCAGGGAGCCTCCATGGGTTCCCAGTTCCTCCACATCAAATAGCTCCAGACCATGAGCAGAAAAAATTTTTTGCACTGTAAAAAGAGAAAAATAGGAAAAATGCTCATGATATATGGTATCAAACTGATTGCCTTCGACAAGACGCATGAGGTGAGGGAACTCCATGGTGATAGTGCCTGTATCTTTCAGTGCAATCTTCAGGCCCTTTACGAAATCATTAATATCCGGAACATGGGCCAGCACGTTGTTGCCGATTAACAGATCGGCCTTTTTCCCCTGAGATTCCATGGAATTGGCAACGTGGGTTCCAAAAAAATCTTCTAAAACATCAATATCCTTTTCCCGAGCAGCCTGGGCCGTTCCTTTAGTCGGTTCAATTCCCAGACAAGGAATTTTCCTCTCCTGGAAATATTGAAGCAAGTAGCCATCGTTGGAACCTATTTCAATAACAAAGGACTGCGAATCCAGGCTGAGACGCTCGCATATGCTCTCAACATAATCCCTGGCGTGATCCAGCCAAGTCGAAGAAAAGGAAGAAAAATAGGCATAATCTTCGTTAAATATTTCACCTGATTTTTTGTACTCATCTATCTGAACAAGGAAACACTTCTCACAAACAAAAAGACGCAAAGGATAGAAAACCTCGGGTTCATTCAACTGTCCCTTTTCCAGAAACGAATTGGAGGGCGGGGCATTGATCAGGTCCACGAACTCATTGCTCAGGGAGGAATGGCAGAAACGGCATTTCATTGTAGGACTATCCCCTTGAAATTACCCGTCAACAAGGCATGTGATCGATCTCTGTCGGAGATATCGGTGATCTCCAGCGGCCAGGAAATATCGATCATTGGTTCGTCGTATCGAACCGCACCCTCATGTTCCGGGCTGTAGAACTCGGTATGGAGATACAGTAGCTCTGTATTTTCATCGAGCGTCTGAAATCCGTGGGCAAATCCCTCCGGCACATACATTGTCTTCATGTTTTCCTCGCTTAACCTTTCGCCGTGCCATTTCAGAAAGGTCGGAGATCCATATCGCAGATCTACCGCCACATCAAATACCGAGCCGCGCAGGCACCTCACGAACTTCTTCTCGGCCTTAGGCGGAGACTGGAAGTGAAGCCCCCGGATTGCGCCCTTACAAACAGTCAGGGAATGGTTGATCTGAACGATAGATCTACTATCCAAAAGCTGCCGGAGTTCCTTCTGGCAGAACAGACGGCCGAACCATCCCCGTTCGTCTGCAAAGGGTTCCGGTTCTATAATCCTGACATCATAAAGTGGTGTCGGGTGAATCCTCAACATCAGCCCAGGGGAGCCTTTTCTGTCCGGCCTCGGCAACATATTCGGCCAGGTTATCGCGGCTGGTAAGTTTGCGTGTCTCGTAGAATTTCTTGTACCACAGAGCAGTGTGGAAAAGGGTCTGCGATGTATCCCATACCGGGTTCCAACGTAGGAGGGTGAACGCCCGGGAACAGTCCAAGTTAAGGAGCCCGGCCTCATGCGGGTTTTCTTCATTTTCCGTTGTCTCATAATCGATTTGGGACCAGTAGCGCCCCAATTCCTGGAGCACGGCCTTGACAGTCCTGTGCCCTTCTTGGTTGGGCCCGAAATTCCAGGCTCCCGAGAGGGCCTTATTTCCCTTGAACAATCCACTTCCAAGCATCAGGTAACCACTCAACGGTTCCAGGACATGCTGCCAGGGCCGAGTAGCCTCGGGATTTCGAATCCAGACCTTTCGTCTTTCTGAGGCGGCGCGCATGACATCGGGAACCAACCTGTCCTCGGCCCAGTCCCCACCACCCAGAACATTTCCCGCCCTGGCTGAGGCCACTAATACCTCATGTGTTTCGCCGTACTTCCTAACCGGGAAGAACGATCGCCGATAGGCCGCAGTTACCAGCTCCGCACAACCCTTAGACGCGCTGTAGGGATCGTGTCCGCCAAGCCTGTCGCTTTCGCGGTATCCCCATATCCACTCACGATTTTCATAGCACTTGTCACTTGTGACGATCACCACGGCACGTACCGAATCGGTCATGCGGCAGGCCTCGAGAACATGGACTGTCCCCATGACATTTGTTCCAAAGGTCTCCGCCGGCTTTCGATAGGACCTTCGGACCAAAGCCTGGGCGGCTAAATGAAACACTATTTCCGGTCTAAACTCAGCAACCGTGCGATACACCGGATCCGCCTCCCCGATGTCATGAAAAACGGAATGGATGTCCAGTCCCAGCAGCCCGTAATGGTTTGGGTCTGTTTCAGGCGGCAGGGAAAGCCCAATTACCTCTGCACCCAATTCCGACAGCCATAACACCAGCCACGAACCCTTGAATCCGGTATGGCCGGTGACCAGAACCCTTTTGCCGCTGTAAATATTCCCGAACATGCCTGCCTCAATCCCACACCTTCCACTCTGCTTTTCCCTGCCGCCAGAGAGTGTTCAGATAATCCATATCCCTCAGGGTGTCCATACAAGCCCAAAACCGTGTGTGTTTGTAAACCATGAGTTGTCCTTTGCGGGAAATTTCCTCCAGAGGGCCGATTTCGAGATCACAATTTTCATCCGGGGAAAGATAATCAAAAATCTCCCTGTTAAATACAAAAAAGCCCCCATTTACCAGGCCACTTGTGTCCCTCGGTTTCTCAATGAAACTTTCAACATTATCGCCTCTAATTTTCAACTCTCCAAAACGAGAAGCTGGATTTATACCGGTTACGGTCCCATATTTTCCATGGCTCTTATGAAATTTCAGAAGCCTACTGATATCCACATTTGCAAGACCGTCTCCGTAGGTCACCATAAAGATATCTCCATCAATATACTTTTCCACCCGCTTCAACCGAGAACCCTTGAGGGCCTTTTCACCTGTGTCGGCAAGCGTGATTTTCCAACCGGTCTCGTCATGTGTTTGGTGAAATTGGATCTTCTCAGGTTTTCCCAGTTCAATTGTTACATCGTTGTTCATTAGTTCATAGTTGCAGAAATAGTTCTTGATCATTTCGCCCTTATAGCCTAGGGCAAGGACAAAATCCGTGAAACCGTAATGGGCGTATATCTTCATTATATGCCACAGGATCGGTCTACCGCCGATATTCACCATTGGTTTTGGGCGGAACTCAGTCTCTTCTCGAAGACGCGTGCCCAGACCTCCGCATAAAATAACAATTTTCATAAGCGCCTTAACCTCTAAACAGCATTTTCTGAATCACTTAATGGGAGAAAAACGGAATATTATTTTTTGCGCCCGGAATAAATCCTCTGTGCAAGAGAGCTACCATCCATACCATGATATTTCAAAACCTCAGGCGGCGTACCGCAGGCAGGAAATCCTTCAACGGCAATGCAGTCAAAACTTTTCGCTTTCATAAGCCCTTCCCTGGTTATCACCTTGAGCAAATGGTCGCCAAGACCGCCAACCGGTGAATGATCTTCCAAGACATAAATTCCAGGGCAATCCCATATCATGTCCGCCAACCAGCCAGGGTCTACGTGGTTAAGCCAGGGCATATTAACAACCCTGAGCGAGAAATTTTGCGCTTCCAGGATCTCACCCGCTAAAATGGCCTCATGCAACATGACGGGGCCATAGGCAAATAGCACTGCATCTCTTCCGTCTCTTAAAACAGAACCCTTTCCGGGTTTGAGTTCATAATCTGTTGGCAGTTGAATGACACGCGGAGATGGGCCTATGATAAGACGCAATACACAGTTATTCTCTGTTTCATTGACGCAGTATTTTATCGCCATGCGGGTTTCCACGGCGTTGCAGGGCTGTATTATTTCAAAATTTGGCAAGGCCCCAAAAAGAGAAATATCCCGGATACTCTGATGTGATTTGCCCGGTCCGGCAGGTATGAGACCGGCATAATGACAGGCATAGATGATCCTTGTACCTTCGCAGGCATTTGTGTAGATTTGTTCATTGGCTCGTGATGCCAGAAATGCAGCAAAGGAATTTACCACCGGCAAAAAGCCCTGGAGGGCGAGACCTCCAGCCGTCGAAACCAGGTCCTGTTCCGCTATCCCGTTTTCTATAAAGCGCTCCGGGTATCTCTCTTCAAAACCCCGTATCCGGCAGTCTGCGGCAAGATCTGCATCCAAAACCACCAGTTCCTTCCGTTCTACAGCAATCTCAACGAGCGCCTCTCCGAAGGCGTCGGCCACGTACTCCGGGGACACGCCGCTTTTTTCTTTCTTTTCTAAAGGGATATCTTCAAGCCGGAGTAAGGCCAGATTCTCCTCAGTCAATCGACTATTTACACGATCTATAACCTCTTCATAGCCCGCTGTAAACGCCTGGTCATCAGGCGCACCCGCATGCCAGCGATACAACCCTTTTCCATCAACAAACGCCTTTGGATGTTCCATAAAAGATATGCCGCGGCCCTTGATGGTATCGGCAATGAGGATTTTCGGACGATCGATTACTTCAGCAAAATCGGACATGACCTCAGTCAACTGCCGAAAATCATGCCCGTCACAGCGTCTCACATACCAACCAAAGTTCCGGAACTTAGATTCAAACTCTCCAAGGCCGGCAATTTCATCAACCATTTTGTCCGACTGGACCTTGTTATGGTCCACGATTGCAATGAGATTATTGATACCTTGATGGGCCGCAGTCTGAAAGCCCTCAAATATCTGGCCCTCCTGGAGTTCCCCATCGCCTGTCAGGACAAATATCCTCCCCTTTCGTCCTGCCAGACGTTTCGCAAATGCCATCCCTTTTCCCTTTGAGATGCCCATGCCCAGGGAACCTGAATTGCTTTCAATGCCCGGAATGCCAACATCGGGATGTCCGTCCAGCCCGCCCAATCGCCTGAGTTTCAGCAGTTTCTCGCGTGGTAAGACACCTAATGAATAAAGCACCGAATACAGCCCTGGAACATCATGGCCCTTTGATGAAAAATAGACATCCCTGTCCGGGTGTTCCAGGCCCAGGTCAATCGTATTCATCTCTTTGTAATAAAGAAAAATCACGATATCCATGGCGCTAAGGCTGGAACCAAGATGACCGGAACCTGCAATTTTTACGGAAGTCAATGCGTTGGCCCGGCACATATCCGCCACAAGAGCCAGCTTTTGGTAATCCGGCAGATTCGCTTGCCCGATTCGCTTAAATTCTTCGCTGGGAATCATGTTTAGAGAAATCATAATGTCACCCGAATGAATGGATCAGGAAGGCTTACAGGAAAAACTTCGGTTTGTTGTTAAAGGGCTTTATAGCTTTGAAGGATCGATATTGACATAGATATCTTTCAGTGCCGAATAGATATCCAGCGCCTCTGTTCCGGGCTCCCTCGTCCCGTTACCCGACTGCTTGAATCCCCCGAACGGCATGTGAGGTTCACTCCCATATGTCCCCGCATTTACTACAACCACGCCGGTCTGAACCTTCTGGGTGAACTCAATGGCTCTGTGGATGCTTTTTGCGTGGATACAGGCCGTAAGCCCGTAAGGCGAGTCATTTGCCATGTCCAGGGCCTGTTTAAAATCCCTTGCCCTGTAAAGACAGGCAATTGGACCAAACAGCTCTGTCGTGGAAATTTCGTCCTTCATATCCACATTCTCAATCAACGTGGGAGCCATATAGAACCCATCGATGTGATCCGTGTCCGTCATGCGGTCCCCGCCTATAAGAACTATTGCCCCCTCTTTCTTAGCCCGGTCCACTACAGCGAGCATGTTATCAAGCTGGCTTTTATTAATGACGGGGCCAAAATCATCCTCGTCAGTCGAGCCTACTTTGAGCTTGTCTGTTTCAGAAATTAACTGTTCACGGAATTTCTCATATATATCCTCGAAAATAATTACGCGGCTCGCAGAGGCACAACGCTGACCCGCATTACTGAAGGCGGATAAAAGAACCCATTTGGCAGCGTTATCCAGGTCCGCGTCATCACATACCACAAGGGGATTCTTCCCCCCAAGTTCCAGAGAAACCCTGGCCAGACGTTTGCCCGTTTCTTCCGCGATCATCCTTCCCACCCTTGTGGAACCTGTAAAACTGACTACACCCACATCAGGGTGGGCAACGAGAGGTGCCCCGCATTCCTCCCCCAGCCCCTGCATAATATTCAAAACGCCATGCGGAAGCCCGATTTCCTTAGCAATTGCCCCAACGATCCAGGCCGTTGCCGGGGTATCCTCTGCCGCTTTGAGAATCACGGCATTACCGCAAATCATGGCAGGAAAGATCTTCCATGCCACATTCGCGATGGGTGTGTTCGCCGCAATTATAAGGCCGGCCACCCCTATGGGCTGGCGAACGGTCATGGCGTATTTGTTGGTCACACCACTGGTGGTGGTCCTGCCGTAAAGTCGTTGTCCCTCTCCCGCATAAAAGAGACCCAAGGCTATTGCGCCGTCGGTCTCGCCCACTGCCTCCTTGTACGATTTGCCAGTCTCGATTGCTACAATCCCGGCAATATCTTCTCTCCGCTCTTTCATGCCCATGGCCAGGTCATTGAGTAGCATACCCCGCTGTACAGGTGGCATCTCTCCCCATAAAGGCTGGGCCTTTTTTGCTACATCAACTGCTCGAACAATATCTTCACCCTCTGACCGCGCCAGACGGCACAGGATCTTCCCTGATGCAGGATTCAACTTTTCAAGATATTTTCCGGACAGGGCGGGAAATTCCTCGCCCCCTATCCAATTTAAAACGATATCCGGCATGAGCATCTCCATATTACATCCCTTCTTATTGTCAATCACAATGTAACTGTTCGCCGACCTACCATGCTGTCCAGCCGCCGTCTATGACCAGATTGCTTCCTGTCATATAGGACGAGGCATCGGAAACCAGAAAAATGATGGCCCCGTTGTATTCGTCTTCCCTGGCCATGCGACCCAGAGGAACCCTTGCGTGGTACCCTTCAAGAAATCTATCGTCCTGGTTGTTAAAAACACCGCCCAGAGTTATGGTATTGACACGCACCCCATTGGGCGCCCAATATGTGGCCAGATAACGCGTAAGGTTGAGCAGGGCAGACTTGGATGCGGAATAGGCCACCGGCTTGAAAAATCCTTTTCCCTGTTCCTTGCGATATTCATACAGGTTTTGGTCCGGTGAAAGCACGCCATAGGTGGAACTGACGTTGACAATGGAACCCCGTCCGGCCTCGGCCATAGCCCCGCCTATTATTTGGCAGGCTAAAAAAACGCCCTTGACATTCACATCCATGACTCTTTCCCAAGATTCTTCGGGATAATTCTCAAAAGGGCCATTTTCCTCTGAAGGTGCATCTGGGGGTGAGTCCAGGGCCGCATTGTTGATAAGGGCATGGGGTGTGCCCCATTTCTCTTTCACTAGTTTCAACCCAGTCGATAGTGACATCTTATCCGTCACATCAGCAGAGATATACAGGACTTTCTCCTCCGGACCAAACCGGTCCAGTGCTGAACCCGGGTCTTCAGGTAAATCAAGAACTGCTACCCGGGCACCTCTTTCAAGAAGGGCAACACTGTACTGCCCCCCTAACTGCCCAAGACCGCCGGTAATAACCACAATCCTGTCTCGCACATTGAATAATTCACGGATCATGAAAATCCCTCTCCTCCGGCAAAGGGCGTCTATTCCGTTCCTTCAAAGGCAATATTCTCATCCCGCTTCAGCGAATGGATCAGCCTTCTGCCCACCAGGTTGTCCAGTTCATAGGGCGGTAATCCGTCTCCAGGAGACTTGATTGCGATATCGTCCCGTTCAAGAACCTGGCCCTCGGACAAATCACGGGCTGCTACAAGCTTCTTTGACATCTTGTAAAGAGGCTTTTCCTCGCAGGGAAGCCTTCTTTTTACACCGTCCGACATGGCCACTCTTGCACGGCGCAGATTACGCACCAGCCGACGAAGCCCGGTAGGTGCAAGGGAAAAGGAATGGTCCGTCCCTTTCCATGCCCTGTTCAGTGTAAAATGTTTCTCTATCACTCTTGCCCCAAGAATATATGCTACCAGGGCCATTGAGATACCGCTTTCGTGGTCAGATAATCCCACTACTATTTCGGGGAACGCCTCCCTGAATGTATTTATAACCTGCAAATTCATGTCCTCGTAGTCGTATATGGGATAGGCCGCGGTGCAATGAAGAATACAAAGTTGGTCATTAACAGGCATTACCGTGTCATAGGCCCTCTTCACATCATCCAGAGTGCCACCGCCCGTGCTTACGAAAACAGGTTTTCCGAACTGTGCCACATGCCTGAGAAGAGGTGTGTTGGTCAAATCTCCTGAAGCCATCTTGAATGCAGGCACGCCCAGCTCACCTAAAAAATCCGCACTCGCAAAGTCGAAGGCCGTGGCGAAGAGCGTAATCCCCAATTCACCGGCGTAGTCCATAAGCTCCCGGTACTCCGACTTTCCAAATTCAAGGGCCTCGCGATGAGCTCCGTACGTGGATGCGTAGCTGTTCTCATTGTTATATGGCGCGTTATAAATTTCAGAGGTAAAAAGCGACTTGTTGTCCCTCTTCTGCAGTTTGACCGCATTGGCGCCGCACTCCTTGGCCACGCGGATCATTTTCCTGGCCGTTTCTACTTTGCCCTGATGATTATGGCCTATCTCTGCAATCACGTAGCAATCACTGTCATCGCTTACAATTTCCCCACTAATAGTCACCTGGCGAATTCTGTCCCTGTTCGATCCTTCCATCATCCTCTCATTCCTTTAATGTCCTGCATGTTATGGTTAGCCACGCCAAAATTCCCTGCCTCATGAATCCTGGCCATTCGGTCCATGTCATAAATCACGTCAGCCTTCTCAATCGTGGAAAGCCTGTGAGCAATAACTACGATGGTCTTTTTGCTTGCCAGGTTTTCAATGGATTTTTGAATGACCTGCTCCGATTCCCTGTCAAGTGCACTTGTGGCTTCATCAAAGATGAAAATCTCGGGATCACTGATAATCGCCCTCGCAATCACCACTCGCTGACGCTGTCCACCTGATAGTTTTACGCCCCGGTCTCCTACAATGGTATTGTACCCCTCAGGCAGGCTCGTTATAAAATCATGGATATTTGCTCTTTTGGCGGCATTTATGACCCCTTCTTCCCCTGCATCCGGTTTTCCAAGCAGAATATTTTCCCGAAGCGTCATATTGAAAAGATATGGATCCTGGCTCACATACCCCATTTTTTCTCTCCACGACGCCAGTCTGAATTCCTGAATATCCTTTCCATTGCACTCAATCTTTCCGGACTGCGGTGTTAAAAGCCGCATGAGTAAGTCTGCAATCGTTGACTTGCCCGATCCCGATGCTCCGACAATCGCGGTCATCTTATTTTTCGGAATCCTCATGTTGAAACTAAAGAGAACGGGCTTGGATTTTTTCTCATATGAAAAAGTAATGCTTTTAAGGACGACGTCGCTTTCCAGATTTTTAAAAACGTAACCGTTATCAAGCGTTTCCGTAGACTCGATTTTAAAAATCAAAGAATGAATCATGTTCAAAGACGGCAGGGCCGACGCAACTTTCATGCGCTGGGAAATGATAAATGATATGTGCTTGAAAAGTCTTTGTCCGGCCACAATGAAAAAACCGAGAACCGGCAGCACTTCTTTCATACTGATACTTGACGCAAATTGGATATAAACAATGGCCAATGAAATAAGAACAATCAGAGCAACCTCCAGGATATTGTCAGGAAGAATAGAAAAAATAGAAAATCTCGTTTGGACTCTGGTAAATTCCAGGAGCCTTTCCATTAAGGCGGAAAGGTATTGCTGCCCCGCGCCAAGCATTTTGATTTCTTTAATCGCCCCAACACTCTCCGATGATATGGCGCTAATGTTTTGCTGTATATCCAGCCGTTTTTTTCCGAATCTCATTGAATATTCAAATGTCATGTTCTTGATAAGGAGATATATCAGCCCGCCAAAAAGAGCAGCAACCAGGGTGACTTTCCAGTTGACTATAATAAGCATAACAAAAATAGCTAATGCCATTATCAATTTGCTCAAAAGGTTCAGCAGGTCAGTAATTGATTTTGAAACTCTAAAAGGCTCTATTACTACATTATGAAACATAATCCCTTGCTTCTCGTTCATTATTTCTTGATACTTAGCGTTCAGATACGAGGACAGTATCTTGTAAGACCATTGCTCCCTCAACTTCATGCCAAAGTGGACACTCATGCCCTTATGCAAAACGAGCAAAGTGTTTTTAAAAAGGAAAGCGATCACCAAAATACCCAAAAGAGCAAGCATCTTGTAATCAGAGGGTATTGATCCAAGAAAAAAATCAAGGTACTCAAATATTTTTCCAAATTTGGCTTCCTGATCAATCAAACCGGAAAGTACGGGCAGGAAAAGGGAAAGGCCGAAAGCCTCTGCCCCTGCGGCAAGAAGCATCACAACGAATAATAGAAGCGCATACCCATTGTGACCCTCGATCAACTGCCTGATGATATTTAATGTGCTTTTTTTATTTTCCACCTTTTCCCGTTTTTTCAAGGCCATATTCCCTGATTCTGTCATGAGACAGATTAGGTCCTGGCATATAGCAAAATTCGTCGGAGCTGATGTTTAACCTTCTCTTCACTCAACAAAATCGCGAAACGATTTTATTCCTTGAAATAATCAATGACGCTCCGGACAATCGATTTTAAATCATGAGACGGCTCAAATCCTATCAGTTCCTTTACCTTGTCAATGTTGGGACACCGTCTCTCCATGTCTTCAAAACCCGGCCCATATGCCTTTTCATAAGGGATATGATCAATCTCCGAGGGACTCCCCGTCATCTCTTTGACCGTCAGGGCCAGCTCATTGATGGTCACTTCACTGTCGTTTCCTATATTAAAGATATCCCCTTCTGCGGCAGGCTCATCCATGAGTTTTATGATCGCCCCAACCACATCACTAACGTAAGTGAAACTGCGGCTCTGGGTCCCGTCCCCGAAAACGGTGATGGGCTTTCCCAACAGGGCACTCTGTACGAAAGTGGGCAGGACCATGCCGTACTGACCGATCTGCCGGGGCCCTACCGTGTTGAACAACCTCCCGATCACTATTGGCAGCTTCTTTTCATTAAAATAGGAAAGGGCCAGAAACTCGTCCAATGTCTTGGAACACGCATAGGCCCAGCGCCGCTTTTTCACCGTACCCATGACCCGGTTATCGTCCTCGGACAGGGTATGCTCCACGTGTTTTCCGTAGATTTCCGATGTAGAAGCAATGAAAACCTTTTTCTTGAAACGGTTGGCTAATCTCAAAACCACCTCTGTTCCCTTTACATTGATATCCAATGTCTCCACCGGGTGGTCCATGATATTCTTTACCCCAACGGCCGCGGCAAGATGATAGATATGGTCTATCTTAAAGATCAATTCATTCATGACAGACTCATTCAATATGGTATCCACGATTAGATGAAGCTTCTCCTGGTTTTGAATCTTTTCAATGTTGGAAAGCTTGCCTGTCCACAGGTTATCAATGATGAACACCTCGTGTCCTAATTCCAACAGCCTCTCTGCCAAATGGGAACCTATAAAACCGGCTCCGCCCGTAATTAATGCTTTCATCGTTTCACTCCATAAAATCCCGGCCATGTCGGGATTTTATTAAACGCGGCTGCGCCGCTTAACAAGTTTGCCGTCATAAATTGTTATCTATTTTGCACAGCTCCGCCCCTTTGATTACATGGCACCAAAGAGGCTATCCAATTGATATAACATTAAGATTAACCCTTTACAGGGGTTTTGTAGCACGGTTTAGCCTATCTTCTCCAGGGCCCAACCTTCGATCTCTACCTCTAAGGACCGATTAAGGAGATCAACGGATACAACGACCTTGTCGGTCTTTCCCTTATGATGAAGGTAAAACCCTACAAGTCCTTTTAGCGGCCCTTCCATTATCATTATCCGGTCTCCTTTTTTCATATAGGTCCGGTTTTGAACTGTACGGTCCGTGCCGTCCAAAATCATGAGCGAAGCGATCTCTTCTTCATTGGCCGGAACAGGTGTGCCCTTAATACCCACCATTCGCACAACACCGACGGTCTTGAGAATATTTATATGTTCTTCGGCTTCAAGGCCGGAGCGGGTGAACACATAGCCGGGCAGCATGGGCACCAAAATCTTCTTACGCCGGTCTTTGCGCCGGCTCATCATCTGGATACGGGGGAGAAATGCCTCTATTGATTTGCCGCACAAGCCATCATAAACCTTTTGCTCGAAACGGCTTCGGGTGTGAAGGGCGTACCAATTGGAAGAATTCTGGCTCATAAGACTGCTATTTTATCGGGGTTAACACCCATTTCCACAAGGGTCTCGATGTCCTGGTCCGTATTGTCGAGGCGCGTCAGCAAGATCACGTCCCAGTCCTTTTGATCAAGCAGGTCAAGACCATCAACTCCAAACTCAAAAAAGTCACCGCCATCCTGGCTGTTCTCTACGATCCCAACCAGATGTAAATCGGTCAGTTGCAGGTAAAGATATGCCAATTCGGCCACTTCTCCGGCACCGAAGAACATGACGGTATTGAGCCGGGCCTTTTCCATCTCTTTGAATTTGTTAATTAGCAGGTTTTTTATGTCTTTATAAAAATTAACCGAGTATTGGAGATATTCCACGGTGAGCCTGCTTTTTCTTGCCAATCCTTTGGGCGTCAGAAAATACCTGGCACGGTTCCGCGGCATGGTCTTCACCTTGAAATACCCTTTGTTCACGAGTCTCTTGATAAAGGTATTGACTAATCCGAGAGAAAGATTCAGACGGCTGGACAGTTCTCTCTGGCTGGGGCTGGCGTCCCGCTCAATTTCCCCCATCAGCCGTAGGATATGTATGTTTTCCTTGTCCATTAAGGGTGTCCAACAGGATTAAGATTTCCTGAAATATAGTGCGTTCAGTTTTTGAACGTACATTGTTCAATAATTGAACGCATTTGTCAAGAGAAAAGTTTACAATTTTTCGGGTGAATTTGATAAGATACCATAAAAGCGTCACAGGTTTAGGGTTCAGGGTTCACCGTTCAGGGGTTAAAACCTTTGAACCCTGAACCTCATAACCCAGACCGACCTGATTTCCAATTTTTGAGCAAAGTCATAGAAATTAGGGGGATTGCAGTCACTAAATAAATAGTTTTTACGAGGTCTGTATTTAGGAGTATGAAATGAACATGTCAAAACGTATACTTTTGTGTCTCGGTATCCTGATAATAGACCTTTGCATATTTTTCTTGCCATTGACCGCGCTGTTTCTCATTTATATACTCCTTTACAACCCGCCCTGGTTCAGGGAATTTTTGAATAATCTGGATGGCCAATCAGGTTCACGGTTCAAAGGTTCAAGGTTTAGGGTTAAAAAACGATGAACATAGACCAGCATGAAGATAAGGCAAGCAACCGTGAACCTTGAACCGTGAACCATGAACCTGAGGACAAAACCACAAAGGGAGAATGAAAACATGGAATGTAACAAGGAAAGGAACCTGGAAAAATGTAACTGCACCTACCCCTGCTCCAAAAAAGGCATCTGCTGCGAATGTATTTCCTATCATCTTGAAATGAGACAACTTCCCGCATGCTGCTTCCCCAAAGAGGCTGAAGCCACCTATGACCGGTCATTCGAGTATTTTGCCCGCCTGGTGCAGGCAGGGGAGATGTGATTTTGCACGAAACAGATATCAAAAAACTCTTCATGAGCGTGCTTGAACATCCCCGGCAGAATACCGACGCCACCCGGCAGGTCTTCTCAACCCTGGTCAGGTCCACCCTGAAATACAGGGATGACATGCTCGCATCCGAAGACATAGTGGTCACGGTGGATGATGTCCGCGTCTGTTTAGGCTGGCTGGTCCCTGCCCTTGCGACCGGCAATATGCCGGACACGGAAAACAAGGTGCACATGGGGCTTTTGAAATTGTGGCTGGAGGACTTGAGAAATGCCTAATTCCCGTAAAAGAATCATTGTTCATAAACCGGGTGATTACCGTGCCCTGCAATTTGATGATAGACCCATTGATGATCCCCGGCCAGGAGAGACTCAGGTTGAGGTCAAGGCGTGCGGAATCAACTTTGCGGATATCGCTGTTCGGCTCGGGCTCTATGCCGCGGCAAAAGGGTCCTATCCCCTCTGTCCCGGGCTGGAATTCGCCGGGCTTGTAAGGCAAACAGAATCCAAAACTAAAGGCTTCAATCCCGGGGACAGGGTCTTTGGAGCAACCCGTTTCAATGCATACACAACGGCCATCAACAGCCCTTCCCGGCAACTCTTCAGTCTCCCGCAATCCTGGGATTTAAAAAAAGGCGCTACCTTCCCCGTGGTCTATCTCACGGCCTACTATGCGCTCCATCATGTGGGACACCTCAAAAAATCCGACCAGGTACTGGTACACTCGGCTGCCGGCGGGGTCGGCACGGCCCTCCTGCACCTGCTCAAAATAAACGGTAACATGTCAGTGGGTGTGGTAGGCCGACCTGAAAAAATACCTTCTGCAAAAGAGGC
>JAFDDR010000053.1 GCA_019310785.1 Deltaproteobacteria bacterium | reverse complement strand
TGCCCGTCAGTTGGCTTTAGATTGTGAAAGCTTTCCTCCTGTTCATCGTGAAGTTGAAGTGGTACACGGCTATGGCAAAAACAGATACACTGAAAACGTCCTCACCACCCTGGTGGGTGTGCCGGATCTCTTGACGTGTGACTGGTTTAATCCAGAGGGTTCAAAAGCCAATACCGCCAAGAAAGATTATGAGCCTATTCCCTTGAATGCAGTGGTTGTCAAATTATGGGACAACAAAACTCCCCCGCTTGAAAAGCAGGTCGGATGTGTAACAAATATTGATGTCAAAGATCCCTTTGTAACCTTTGATCGTTATGATGACCGCAGCCTCATGGAAAATAAGCTTTTTCGAGAGGTTAAACAAAACTGGCACTTTCAGCACCCCCCTAAGAAAACCAGAGAAGGGGTCTATGTTCAGGCATATATGACCATGGGTCTGAAAGCCCTTACCACTGCTTTCTTAAAATGGCAGAAAGAACAACTGCAATTGGTAGCCCTGGGTCAATACAGCACGTGGCAAATGTACCGGCGAAAGCTGAAGGTCCTTAACCGAAACAAGCTGATTGTGTTCGTGGATCAGCACTTCGGGATCTTTCCATCCCATGAAGTCTTCATGCTGGCCACAGGTCTATGCCAAATACACGGGTCAGACCCTAACTGAAAATCCTTGATCCCGGCAGTCGGGTTTTCTTTCGGCAACACTGTTTCTCGTTTAATCCTTATATCGGAATTCCAGACCATACAAGACGAGGTTGACAAACATGGTGCAATGGTGTGAAATGATAGCAACCATGTTATCGAAGTTCTCACAAGCAGGAGGTGGTTATTGCGACAACCGCAGCATCAGTAGAAGCTTGCCAACAGAAGCAAACAGTGGATTGGAGGTTTTAATCCTGAATATCCCTGGCCCAGACCTGGTTACCGGAGTATCTAACAACTGAAGTCAGCATTTGGCAACCTATAATGATATGTAAACGAACCTTGTGTCGCGCCGGGGCGGGCACGTAAATCCTGTCAAAACAAATTAAAGACCTAAATTGTTACAAATAAAGAGGCCTAACGCGCATGACAAAGGAATATGTTCACGTTGAGCTAAACAAAGAGGTGGAAGCCATATCGGGCCATTACTTGTTTGAAGCGGAGAATGTGCTCAAGCATAATGGGAGGGAAGTCCTCTATTTGATCGGCCATGCCGTGATGGACACTTCATGCTGTGGTGTGGGCGGATGTCGCTATGCTTTGGTTCCCGGATATCTTATTGAATGGAAAAATAAGAAAGACCATGCCGGAAACCCTGTCTCAGAGGTTGAACCTATTTCCGATGATAAATCTAAATCCGAGATCCAAAGCATGATCAAGGAAATTGAGATAATTAATCAAATCCAGTTTTATTGACAAAGGTTTTATTGCTTTTCCCCAATAGCTTGCTTTTCAATAATCCTCTGAATCTGGGGTATGACGTCCTTAGAAGTATCGACAACCTCGTAGGGTGCTTTCATTGGCTCAAATGCCTCTTTAAAAAGCAAATACATGGGAATGGCCTTGTTTCCTAAAATGTGATTTCCCCTGTTCTTTCCAATGCTAAGTCTCTCTTTTACGATTTCTTCATCACATACAACTTCTATCCAGTGCACCCTGATATTTAATGCTCTTGCGGATTCATTCCAAAAATCCCGGAAATTTCTCAAATGAAATGTCTCATCCAGAATCACTGTTTGAGCGGAGGTTTTCGCAAAGAGTTCCGGGAGTCTGCGTATGGTCTCTGCATAATACTTGAACCGATATTCAGGGGGATCTATGTCCTCTGTTACCTCATCTGCAGGAACCACGACCCTCTTGACCTCGTCAATGTCGAAATGCAGGGCCTGTGTTTGCCTGGCAAATTCCTTAGCAACCGTAGTCTTACCCGTTCCCGGAAGTCCAGCCAAGAGAATCAGGTCTCGATGGATTCCGGTTTCGGAATCGGTAAATTTGGCTGCGATCTCTTCGATGTCATTTAATTTGAATTGCATGATTGACCTCCGTAATTGAGGTATTTTTGACAGGAATTACAGGCCAGATTTCTCCTTTAGAAGACGGCCGAGAACCGGGGTGACCAGGCTGCCGATATAGAGATAGTCCTTTGTCTCGGTCACGCTCGTATTAATCGGATAGGCGCCGTCCGGGTCCTGCAAATCATCTAAAACTTTACCGTTTCCGTCAATAGCGATGATGTGGCCATAGGCAACCGCTTTGGGCCTGAGGAACGCCGGCAAGCGTTGGATCATTTTGCGCAGGAAGGGGTTGCCCGAGACATTGTCAAGCAACGGGTTGCGCGGCGACACAAACGCCACCCAGAAGCGACCATCAAGCCCGGTCGATATGTTGTCAGGAAAGGACGGCAGTTTGTCAATAAGGGGCTCGCACTTGCCTTTCTGGGGGCCCCTGAGCCAGTATCGCATTACCCGATAACCCCCGGTATCGTTTACAAGCACATAGGTCTGGTCATGGCTTACTGCAACGCCATTGGCAAAGTTAAGGCCGTCCATAAGCTTCTCGGCCTTGCCGCTAACGGGATTATAGACCAGGAGCCTGCCGTGACTGCCGTGCTCATTTATGTCTAAGAGGCTTGCCTCGTAGGTCCCACCGCACTCCTTTGCACCAAATTTGGTTGAGGCATCGGAAAAGTATATCTTACCGTCGGCAGCCACGTCCACGTCATCTGCATAGCGGATCGGTACGCCATCGGCAGTTGTTGCCAGTTCGGTAATGGTGCCGATGGGCGAGACGGACAGGAGCCCCCTGAAGGCGTCTGCCACAATCAGGTTGCCTTTGTCATCAAAGTCTATGCCAAGGGGACGGCCCCCTGTGTCAACCCAGTTTTCCGGATTAGTGCCGTCGGCCTTCAGGCGTACAATGCGGCCTTCGTGTGTGGCCGCATAGATACGACCCTGTGCATCCAAGGCAATGTCCTCGGGCCCATGGTTATCTGCAATGGGAAAGACCTCGATACCCTTGAGGCGATCGTTTTGCGCGAACGGGCCGGTATAACCCGGGTTGGCCGGCGCTTCCCAGGCCACCGGTTCTACGGGCACGGGCCAGGCGACAAAATAAAGGACGATTACAATGATGACCACTATCAGCGACCAGACAGTTTTCTTAAGCATGTATTGCCTCCTACGATGACCCGAACGCCGGGATAATTTAATCTCACGACCTTTCGTCTGTATCGCCGCTCGGGAATTGATCCTCTAAAAGGAATACGAATTCACAACCGTTGAACATTATTTCATCACCACTTTTTAGCTTAACCGGTGAATTGGGAGCTATTTCCTCATTGTTTAAGAGTGTCTTGTTCCTGCTCCTTTGATCCTCTAAATAATAAAATTCATCTCTGCATTCAATCATCGCATGAAAACCCGATACAGTCTCTTTGGGGATTGTGATATCATTTTTTATACCGCGACCAATTCTCGTTATTCTTTTCTTCAAAATAATGCTCTTCTCATTTGTAATGCCTTTTACATCGACCAGCATTGCGCGTTGTATGGGGATGTCGTCCCGGGGTGAGGATTCCTGCATTGCCGCACCTGCACCGTCATATATCATAGTATTGGATTCTTCATCAAAATGAATTACGGTTGCCCCGGACGGGATCTGATCGGGCAGGATAAACAGGAATTTATATATATCAAACATGATCTCATCACCGCTTTTCAGCCGTTTCGAGGCATGCGGCCCGACTTCCTCTTCATTAAGATAGGTTTTATTCATGCTTCTTTGATCTTCCAAGTAAAAGAAGTCGTCCTTGTATTCGATCATGGCATGAAAACCGGATACCGTGTCTTTTGAGATTACAACATCATTATCCGGATTACGACCGATCTTTACGATTCTTTTACCCAGCGGTAACGTCTTATTGCCGGTCACGTTTTCCACATCAATCAAATCCGCCGAAGGTATGGCCCGGGTTTTCATAATTAGCCGATCCTTTGTCAAGGACCTGGATTTTATTATCAAGACCATGATGATAATGGTAACGCCTAACAGGATAACGATTCCCGCAAGGATGAGGTGTGAGAAAATGTCACTTTTCCGGGAAGGGGGTTCATTTTTTGACGGGGATGCCGTCACCTCGATTGTGACAGGCGATGGCTTTACTTCCCGGACTGTCGATGGTTTTGTTTTTTCTTCCTTTTTTTTCAGGACGGCAGTTGTCACCGGTTGGGCTTTCAGGGGAGTCAATGAAGCTTGCTTCTGCGGCAGTCCGGCAATTGCTTTACTGATCTTTTCAAAGATATTCTGAATATCATCGGGCCCGTAAGCCCTGAAGTATTCGCCATCTGTCTTAAGGGCTAATGTCTGGATGAGACTGAAATCGGCAGTATTGGTAAATGCAATACTGAAAATACGAATTCCCTGTTTTTTACTTTCTTTTGCCAGGTCTTGCTTCAGCCATTTTTCCCTTTCAAAATCATGCTTTTTGTCTCCCGTATCTACAATCCCGTCAGTCAAGAAAATAATTACCTTTTGCGCGTCCTTTCTGCCTCGTGTTTTTATTTCATATATTGCCCTCTCAATTGCTGCCGGGATGTTGCTGAATTGACCTTTGTAGTTTACCTTGTCCAGACTTTTCAGAAATCTGGCTTTGGCTTCAGGATCACTAACATCCACAAGCGACTCGGCAAGCTCGGTCTCCTGATCAAAGATGACCATGGCGAGACGGCATTTGCCGCCGAATCCGACCATGAATTTAGTCACCACTTCCCGGATAAGAAATTGAGGGTCACCTTTTTTCATACTCCCCGAATTATCCAGTACCAGAACCATGTCCAGTGGCTGTTTACATTTTATATAATGCTCAGATGTATCCTTTCCTTTGACTTGCCCTTGCCCCGACTGCACCTGCATCAAAAAGAACAGGATGCCCAAAACAATGATCATTTTTCCTCTCTGTTCCATATATTCCTCGATTTTTCCGTTATTTTGTACTCAAATTATCTAAATTCAGGTCTCAATTTTGGTGGACTCGTAAAAAATCCCATTTCCCATCCCTGTCGAAGATTCCGACTTGGCGGGAAAGGGAGGAGATTAAGGGGAGAGGGATATAAGTTGTTGAAATTCCATTTTTAATCACCCTCACCCCAACCCTCTCTCTTCAAGGGAGAGGGGGTTTTTTGACTTTTTACGAGATTGTCAACTTTCAATCCGATTAAGAATGTTAGGATATCATATGGAATCTACAATCTCAACCCCGGCGTCTTGCCTTCCTTGACTTTAACTACCCTATTTGCTATTTATATAAGTATTATCTGTATTTTAACCAATTTCGCGAGTTCCTCATGCTGATTGATGTAGAAAATCTGATCCGGGAGATCCAACGGGAACCCTGGGCAAAAGACGTGTCTGTTGATGATGATTTCTGGCCCCTTGTCATCGAATGGTTCAATGATCATGTCCTCTTCGGATTCCTGCAACAGGTTATGCGGCAAGTTGATACGATTGTCGATATAAACCCCGAATTAACCGAACGCCAGATCTTGGAGGGGGCTACTCGATACATGGTGGAATTTTTGGGGGCCCACCACGCATCGGTCAGAATCTATGACCCGCAGAGTGAACAGATGCTTTCCTTTGGATCCTATCCCTCGGAAGAGGAAAAACGCCAGACCTTTATCCCTTTAGAGGGGAGCATTGCCGGAGAAGTAGTAAAGAGCTTGAGAACGTGCCTGGTTCCCGACATTCTTGATGAGGAACGTTATCAAAACAAGGATGTCATTCAAAAAAGGGGCGTTCATTCGTTGATGGCCATTCCCTTGGAAATTACCCGTTTTTTTCCCAGTGAGCGGGACACGGTCGGTGTTATCCAGATTTACTACACAGAGAAAAATCGAAATTTCACACCCATAGAGATTCAAGTAGCGAACGTGATGGCCAAGAGATTGAGCTTTGTGATCGCCCGCAAGAGAGTCCTTCACATGAATAGGCTCAATGAAAAAAGGGAGGCAATACTTCAGCATATTTTCCAGACATTAGGGACCCGTGGCGGGATCAAAATGGAAGAGGTTTTTAATGAAGTGATCCCGGAACTTGCAGATATGGTTGATCTTCAAAGCTGCGCCCTCTTTTCAATTACAGACGATTATAACAACGTAATTTTGGAGGCGGGCTATCCCGGGCGCGGGTATCACAGCATTGGGAAAAGCTTTTCTGTAAGCACGGAACCGGTCTTTGAGTTTCTTACGAATCTAAGGGAATACTCCGGGGATTCAGCCTATGAAATGGTCACCCCGTCATATATCCTTATAGTGGACCCGCAGAGAAGTGATTTGATATCAAAAGGCCTCAAGCGATTTGTCGCATCACATAACATCAACTCCATTCTCTATGTCCCGCTTAGAGTCGATGGAGAGCTTACCCATTTCATGACCTTTGACGCATTAGACCAGAGACAGCGGTACAGGGATGATGAAATTGATATCTTCCTATTCTTGGGGAGAGAGTTAATGAAGGCCCAGAAAATGGAACGGTTGGATGATGCGCTTCACGATTTTAAAAACCCGGCCATTGCAACGGCGGGCTTTGCCCGAAGGCTTAAGAAACTACTCGGGCAGGAAGAACGCAAGGACACTAAAGAACAGATTGAGAAGTATGCGGATATTCTCCTGGAAGAGACAAGCAGGCTGCAGGAGCTGGCCATGAGTCTATACCAGGTCGGCAAGGAAGAGGTGGTGAACCTGACGGAAGTCCTCCAAAGACGGTTCGAGATCAACAAAGAAGCCATCAGAGAACAGCTCAAGCAGAACGTAACTTTGAACGAGGGGCCATTCGATCCTGACCTCAATGTGCTTAGTTATCGCATTAACGTGGAACGTGTTTTCGATAATCTGTTAAACAATGCCACAAAGGCGATTCCGCTGAAAGGCGGGACCCTCGACATCCTTACCTATGAGGACGGCAAATGGGCCTGTGCAGAGATTATTAATACGGGACATATGCCCGAAGAAGAACGGGTCAGGCTCCTGGAGGGCGAAGCCCGTGGACGCGGCCTTTACATCACTCAAAGGATAATCCGATTGCTCAAGGGAAAGGTGGAGATACGGGCAGGAAAGGATACGACTACCTTCCTGGTGCGCATTCCTCGCTACAAAGGTCCAAACAGGGGCTGATTGGGATTAGGAGGCTGTCACCCTCCCCCAATATGCGGTAAAAAGGCTATTTTGTCGTTGTAATTCAATATGTGATTCAGAGTAGATACCTTATTGTTTACGGTCACCAGGAAATTCTCTTCATCAAGTGGCAGGTCTGGATATAGACTGCTGACGTATTTAGCCACATCCCTGACCCGACCATTTTCCAGAAGCGGCACTTTAACTTCGTGGGTTCGTGTCAGCGCGCGCTGAGCCCCGTAAAATTCTACCGATACGACCATAATCTGTTTCCCGGAACAGAAACCTGCTTCACTGTTTAATTAATGTCCATCCAGCAACAACCAATTTCTGGATGGAGCTTTCGGCGGTCAGCAATCAGCAATAAGCCAACACCTTGTTTTAATGTCCTTTGCTGAAAGCCGAAAGCTGATGGCTGATAGCACGAATCCAAAAACATCAGTTTCTGGATGAGATCTAATTAGACAGAAGCCTCTCCCTCTCCATCAGGCCGTATGAAACAAGCAGGGTCCGGGCCTGTTCGTCCATAAGATCGAATTTCTCAAGTGTCTCAGGAAGAGGGATGGCATCCTGCGTGTATCCCTTTTCTTCATAGACCGCGTCACAGAGCTTCTCATATGCCTTCTTTCTGAGATCAATAATGAGCCTGTGCTTAGCCTGCGGATCATCGGGAAGTTTTTCTTCTCCTACCTGATCTTTTAGCCATGAATCATAATAATCCGACCGGGCCTCATACTCGTTCATAAAAACAGGGGCCATGGCCCTGAGCGGTATCCGGTCACTTTCCCTGGTGCCCTTTCCATGGCGCAGGTTGATCATTTTTTGTAACAGGTGCAGTCGTTCCGAATCATCCAATATGTCATGAAGGGTTTTGTTGCAGCCAACCGTGGCATTAAAATACTGGACATAATAGGCGAGAGTCGGCTGGTTTTGGGCCGGGTTATCGGTATTGGCCGCTTCAGGGTGACGCACATCTATCCAGGGGAGTTTACACAACCCGACGGCATTGAACCATGTTCGAATCAACGGAAACCATTTCAATGCCTTAGCTTTAATCTCAAAGGTGGGCAACTCCTTATGGACCTGATCAATAAAGATAAGCCATGCCTCGTCATGTTGAGGACCCTTGAGGGCAAATCCATAGCCTCCCTGCTGGGCCAGCGATTCTTTGGTGATATACATGGAAAACTCAAGACCTTTGGTCTCCATGGCAAACTTGTCGAGTTCTGTCAGGATTTGATCAATGGGCAACCCGGTTTTGCTTGCGTATTGCTCTGCCACCCATGCCTTGACACGATGCACACCCTGACCGCAAATTTTACCAAAGCCTTTACCATGGGCAGTCTCGTGGAGCAGCCGGTCAGCACTCTCTATACTTCCCCACCCCAACTCATAGCCTGTGTCCTCTTTTTTCAGGTAGCCCCGCTGCACACACTCCATGAGGAAAGAGGATGTCACACCCATGGAAATGGTATCTAACCCGTATTCATCACAATACCAGTTGTATTCTACTATGAATTGCGGGTCGAAGATGCCCATGCAGGTGACGGCCCCGGCAGTCTCATATTCAGGCCCATCCACGCTTACCAATTTCCCTGCCTGGGGACCATATTTCAAAGTAATATTATCCACGGCCTTTGCACAGGCCAAATTGCACCCCTTATAACAGCCGTCAGGCTTCTTTTTTGTGAAATAGCGATCCAAAAAGACATCGGCAAATATGTTCTTGGCATCCGGATGCTGGCCATACTGGTAATTATTCACAGGTAAGATATGGAATTTGTCCATATACTCCACCAAAATGGGGGTTCCCCAGTCAGAGAGACGGAACTGTTGGGGATCAACCAGGCTGATCACTTTCTTGAGATTAGCGCCTGCCTGCTTTACTCCTTTATCGTCAACAGGATTGTTCGACCCGACCTTGGTCCGGCTTGAACGAACTATTACGGCCTTGAGGCCCTTAAAGCTCATGACGGTACCCGTACCTCCCCGGCCTGCCTGCTTGGATCGCATTCTTCTTCTTCGTTTGTCATAGAAGAGGCTGTTAATAATACCAAACCTTGCGTTGGACGCCCCAATGCCCGTGGTAACGGCGGCGATATTTTCATTCAATTCTCCGTCGTTAAATTCCCTTAACAGGGCCTCTCCGTACGAAAGGGCACCCTGGTCGGCGATGTCATTAAAAGATGGTGCAGCAGCGATCTCTATGACGCCTCTGTCCGCATCTACGATCAAGACCACACTTTTATTTGATATGCCTGAAACGGCTAAGGCATCAAAACCGCAGAGTTTCAGGAGAGGGCCAAAGTGCCCGCCGATATTTGAATCCACAAAGGTATCGGTAAGAGGAGAGATGGTCCCCACGATAAATTTGCCGCTCCCCGGAAATCTCGGTTCATTGCCAAGGGCCCCGCTGGCCATAACCAGGAGATTCTCAGGACTGTCATAACGGGTATGCTCAGACGTTCCATCCCATATTAATTTCAGGGTATAACCCCGGCCCCCGATATACTTTTCTTTGAAGTGAAGCGGCAGGCTGACAGGCGTGACTGTATAGGAATCCAAATCCACCCGAAGGATCTGGTCGGAGTATCCCCCCTTTATCGGAAAGGGATTGTAGTCCAGAGATTTTATGATTTTCATAGGCACCTTCAATTTATTTAAAGATTTTTGGTTAATTGATGAAAAACCATCCTAAAAAATGCCAAAAACAGTTTAAGTACAGGGAAAATACAAATATTGTCAAGTAATTTCATGATCTCTGCAGCGTAAAGTCGAAGTAAGCTTCAGCATAATAATTTTGTCCACCTGAAACTACGACTTTGACGTTTCCCTGATGGATGTAGAGTTTGACTTGATTAGTAGGTTTTTTTTTAGTAAAGATTACCATCTGAATATCAAAAAAGAAGGGGGATTATATGGCAGAGACAATAAAGATCATGCCCTGTCTGGACATGAAAGAGGGTAGAGTGGTTAAAGGGATTCATTTCGTGGATTTAAAGGATGCAGGGGATCCGGTGGAAAATGCGGAGTTCTATCAAAAAGAGGGGGCCGATGAACTGGCCATGCTGGACATTGCAGCGACCCTGGAAAACCGGAAGACCCGGCTGGAATGGGTAAAAAGCGTTTCATCCGTGATTGACATCCCTTTGACAATGGGAGGGGGTATCGGCAGCCTGGAAGATATTGAACTGGTACTTGAGGCGGGAGCTTCAAAAATATCCATGAACAGTGCGGCCGTGCGCAAACCCGATCTCATAAGGGAGGCGGCACAGGAATTCGGAACAAAGAGAATTACCGTGGCAGTCGATGCCAGGAGAAACAAGGAGATGCCTTCCGGGTTTGAGCTTGTGGTCTCAGGCGGGACAAAGCCTGTGAAAAAAGATGCAATTGAATGGGCAAAAAAATGCCAGGAATTAGGCGCAGGCGTGATCCTCCCCACCAGCATGGACGGTGACGGAACCCAGGCTGGGTATGATCTGGAGTTTACAAAGGCCATTTCGGATGCTGTTGAACTGCCTGTAGTTGCTTCAGGCGGCGCCGGGAACCTGGAACATTTCTACGAGGGCGTTGTAAAAGGGGGCGCCCGGATCTTGTTGGCGGCCTCGGTCTTTCATTACCGCACCCTGAGCATCAGGGAGATCAAGGAATATTTGAGGGATAAAGGTTTGAAGGTAGAACTTTAAGTAAAAATCCTGGCCCAGAGGACCAGACTTTGGCTCTCCCCAGAGGCGATTTACTTTGTTGGAGTTTCATTGACTTATTGAAATTCCAAATATCAAATCCCAAATATCAAACAAATTCCAATGACTAAAATTCTAAAATCCAAACAATGTCTTGTCCTGAAAGGTTTTGCTCATTGAATATTGGAATTTGTGATTTATTTGGAATTTGGTGCTTGTAATTTGTATTTTACACACAAAACTCCAGGGCAGAAACATTATCACTAACCACGACCAAAGAGACGTGGTTTTAGAATACGGAATAAACATGAAAGATAATATGAATACAAATTCAACTAAGATTTCGCCAAGTGAACTGGCATTTGATATTGATGGGGTCGTTGCCGATACTTTTCGAATTTTTATTGAAACGGCAAGGGAAAAATATGGCATCGAGATTGAATACGAGGACATCACGGAGTATGAGTTCTGGGAAGTCATTGATATTGATTTAGGGACCACCCGGGATATCATACAGATGATCCTCGACCACCCCCTTGAGATGGGGATAAGGCCGATCACGGGCGCGGTAGAGGTATTGACCAGGCTTTCACAAATCGAACCGCTCCTATTTGTGACGGCCAGGCCCGACAGAGATTCGATCCTCAAGTGGGCCAGGCAGGAACTCGGGTTGCCGGGTTCGAACACCATACATGTTGAAGCTTCCGGGACACACAGGGAAAAACTCCCTATCCTCTTAGAGCACGGGATCAAGTATTTTGTGGAGGACCGTCTTGAAACATGCTTTCTCTTAGATGAAGCCTCTGTGACCCCGATTGTCTTCGATCAGCCTTGGAACCGGAAACCGCATCCCTTTAAGACCGTCAGGAACTGGCAGGAAATTGAGGCCATGATTGAGTGGCAGAATCTTTAGTTAAAATAGGGGTGGACCATGCCTACATACGAGTTCAAATGTGAAAAATGTAAAAAGCGCTTTTCACTGATGATGACAATTTCGGAATATGAAAAGAAAAAAATCAGGTGCCCGAAATGCAAGTCTGTCAAGGTAAAGCAACAGATTACCTCGTTTCAGACGATTACCTCTAATAAGAGTTAGCGCTATACCACTCCTCAATTGACAAAGAAGACATTATCAACTAAAGAGTGATAGTCCTTAGAATGTTTAAAAGAAAAGAGGAGGTCATAGGCTATGAAATGCCCCCATTGTGACAAAGACATACCCGGTTCTCCCTGTCCCCAGTGTGATGCGACAAATCCTGATGATGCCAAGTATTGTATGGAATGTGGATCATTTTTAGGCCGGAAAGAAAAGGGAGCCACGGAAGATGACAATGGATTTGATTTTGAAGACAGGGTCCTTTGTCCTGACGGTAACTGTACGGGTATTATCGAAAACGGCAAGTGTACCGAGTGCGGCAGAACCCCCGAGAAAGCAAAAAAGGCGAATAAGGATTAAGGGAAAACCCGATGTATGAATTAAAAATCATTTCCCAGTTCGCAGCGGCCCACCAGCTCAGGGAGTACGAAGGCAAATGCGAAAACCTACACGGACATAACTGGAAGGTAGAAGTGTATGTCAATGGAAATAAACTTGGAAAAAACGGACTGCTAATCGATTTCAAGCTCATTAAAAATGCTACTGAAAAGGTCTTAGATGAGCTGGACCATGCGTTCCTGAATGAACTGGATGCGTTTAAGACCATCAATCCATCCTCGGAAAATATTGCCCGCCACATATTTACGGCGCTCTCCCGGGAGGTGAACACTGAAGATATTAAAGTAAGCAGGGTCACGACCTGGGAATCCGACTCCGCATGCGCAAGTTATACGGAACCATGAAAATTTTTGCCTTTATACCCGCAAGATATCAATCCACCCGTTTTCCGGGAAAGCCTTTGGCGCTGATCGCCGGCAAACCCATGATTCAGCATGTTTATGAACGTGCTCTTTTATGCCCCGAACTTTTCGAGGTCTATGTGGCAACCGACCACGAACGTATTTCAGACTGCGTTCACGGGTTCGGGGGGAAGGTTATGATGACGAAAAAGGCGCATCACTCAGGCACGGACCGTATCAGTGAGGCAGCTATAAAAATCGGTCTAAAAAAACAGGACATTATTGTAAATATCCAGGGAGATCAGCCCCTGTTTGACCCATCCGTCATTACCCTTCTGATCAAGCCGCTTGTGGAGGATGAATCCATTCCAATGAGCACCCTTTCATGGAAGATCACCGACGACAACCAGGTTCGGAATCCCAACCATGTTAAGGTTGTCACGGACAACCAGGGGTTTGCCTTATATTTCTCGCGCTCCCCGATTCCCTGTTTTCGTGATGCCGGGCCCGGGAAAAAGTATTATAAACATCTGGGATTTTATGGCTACCGCATGGAGTTTTTGACCCGGTTTACAAGCCTTTCCCAGGGGGAATTGGAATCCGCGGAGAAATTGGAGCAATTAAGGGCACTTGAACACGGTTTCAAGATCAAGGTGATGGAAACACCCTTTAATTCCGTTGAAGTAGACGTTCCGGAAGATATTAAGACCGTTGAAACGATCATTCAGGGATAGTAAAAATCCTGGCCCAGCCTACGGCCCGGAGAAAGGACCAGTCTTTGATTATCCCCAGAGGGGATTTGCTTTGTTGGAATTTCATTGACTTACTGAAATTACAAATATCAAATCCCAAATATCAAAAAAATTCCAATGACCAAAATTCGAAAATCCAAACGATGTATTGTCTTTGAAGGTTTTGGTCATTTAATATTTGAATTTTAAGTTCTTGCCTATCGAAGCGAAGCGTAGATCCCGCTATCAGGGCCTTTGGAATGGTGTTTGTTATTTTGTGCTTGGTATTTGTGATTTGTTTGTAATTTGGTGCTTGTAATTTGTATTTTAAGGCACAAACCTCAAAGGCAAAGCCATCTGATTCTCACCTATCCCTGAGGACCAGATTTTATAAATCCAATAAAAAATGGTCCCAATGGTGCCCCCAAACACGGTCTGGAAACTAACCCCCCCTTCCCCTTCGGCTTCACGGCTTGCCCTTGAAGCCGGCGTGACCCCCTTACAGGCGCAATTATTGATCAACCGCGGTATCTCTAATCCTTCACAGGCAAAGTCATTTTTGTGTCCTCGCCTGGCCGATATGGCGAACCCCATGCTCCTCAAGGATATGGATTGTGCCCTTGCCATGATTCTCAAAGCCGTTGAGGACAGGAAAAAGATTACCATATATGGAGATTATGATGCTGACGGGCTGACTGCCACCGCCCTTTTGCTGAACTTCTTTTCATGTCTTGGAATTGAAACCTCATCTTATATCCCCAACCGGTTAACGGAGGGTTACGGCCTCAACAAAGAGGCAGTTGAGACCATTGCTGCCGACGGTACAGATCTGATCATCACGGTAGACTGCGGCATCTCAAATTCAAAGGAGATCGCTTTTGCAAAAAACTTAGGCATGAATGTTGTTGTTACGGACCATCACCAGGTCCCTCAAGGTTTTTCAGCCGGTTACCCGATTATAAATCCCCACAGGGCCGACTGCCTTTTTCCGTTCAAAGATCTTGCGGGTGTGGGAATAGCATTTTTCCTGGCCATTGCCATAAGGACGGCTCTGCGCAAAAAAGGCTGGTTCGAAACAAAGACTGAACCCGATTTGAGGGAGTATCTTGATCTGGTGGCCTTGGGAACCGTTGCGGACAGGGTCCCTCTTCTGGATCAGAACCGAATGCTCGTAAGTAGCGGCCTGGGGATTATGGGCAAGTCCCGGTGGAAAGGGATAAAGGCCATGATCGAGGTTGCGGGAATTGGGGCCCCGGATATTACCGCGGATGATCTGGCTTTCAGGCTTGGGCCCAGACTCAATGCCCCCGGCAGAATGGATGATCCCGGGCTATGCGTAAAGATTCTGACAACTGATGATACGCTTCTGGCAAAAGACCTTGCCTTGCGCATTAATGACGCAAATATTAAACGCCAGGGTGTTGAACGCCATATTCTTGACAAGATAGAAGCAAAGATCAAGAAAACAGAGGGGATCGATGATCGCAGGGCCCTTGTCATGGCCGGGGAAGGCTGGCACAAGGGGGTCCTGGGTATTGTGGCGTCAAGGCTCGTTGATAAATACAACCGTCCTGTCCTTGTCCTTGATGTTCAGGATGGAATGGCCGCGGGATCCGGAAGAAGCATTGATGGTTTCAATCTTTACGAGGCATTGAGCCGGCTCGGATATCTTTTTGAGAAATTCGGGGGCCATGCCCATGCTGCAGGCTTCACACTGAAGGCAGCAAACCTTGAGACACTGAGAATGGAATTAGAAGGGGTTGCAGAAAAAAACCTTAGGCAGGAGGACATGGTTCCCGCAATCCACATGGAGGCCGAGGTTTCCCTCGACCATATAACCTTTGACATGGTCCGTCAGGTGAGGGCCTTAGGCCCGTTTGGAGAGGGGAATCCCGAACCGGTCTTTTTGGCCCGTCCATTGGAAGTTGCAGGATCCCGGGTTGTGGGTGAGCGGCACCTTAAACTCAGGGTGAGTCAGGGGGGAACTACCCTCGAGGCTATTGGTTTCGGGTTAGCTGATAAACATCCCCTCGAGGGAAAAACCATCAGTATGGTCTTCACGCCGGAGCTGAACTACTGGCAGGGATATGAGCGTATTCAGCTCAGGATTATCGACTTAATCCTCGAAAATTCTGGCGGCAAGCTCGATGTCTTCGGGACAGAAAATAAATAGAGATTTTTCACCATCAGGAAGGGCTGAACCATATACGTAATTGATGTTTATTCCTTCCTCGCCGAATTTTTTTGCCATCTTTGCTAAGGTTCCCGGTTTGTTTTCAATCTCTAAGGCAATGACCGGCATAATGTCAAAGACATAGCCCTCCTTGGACAGGAGATCAGCGGCCTTATCCGTATTTTCTACGAGAAGACGGATTAATGCATGATCGGCAGAGTCCTTTTGCATGGAGCCGTAACTCGCGGCCGGCGCAATCCTTTTAAGGGATTTTCCCCTTGCCTTGAAGAGCCCCTGGACATATTCCGAGGCATCCTGAATGGTCAGGGCGTCAATGTTAATCCCCGCCTCCGACATCGTGGTTGCAAGTTTTCCCAATTGGCCGGGGACATTTTCAAAGAGAGCAGTCTTTGTCCATGGTTTTCTTATACACATCGAGAGTCTTGAGAAAGGAGTAAAAGCCGGGGTCTTTGCTGTAGGCCCGCGCATATATCAGGGTGGATTCCGCGTCTGCCTTGCCCTTTATTTCCTGTGCCTTTCTGTATGCCACGGACGTAATTTTCTTTAATTCCTTTCCCCTGTTACCTTCTATCTTGCGCGCCTCGCCCAGGCCCTCGGACCGGAATTTTTCAGCAATCTGCTTCCGCTCTGCAATCATCCTTCCATAAACCGATCTGCGGACTTCCTCCACATAATTCAGACGTTTTATCTCAACGTCAACGAGCTCTATGCCGAATCCCTTCAACTTGGGCATTGCTTGTTCTAAAATATTTTCGACTATCTTTTGCCTCCCGGTAGTGATCTCACGGATAACCCTCGCCTCCTGAATCTTGTCAATGCCTACTTCATAAGTATCCAGTTCGCGATTTGTCCAGCGAACGGTCTCTATGAGGTGATATGAGGAAATGAAGTTGCGGACCGCAGGATCTATAATATCGTCCAACCGGGCTAAGGCCCCTGTCACATTATTAACCGTCTGGAAAAACTTCAAAGGATCAACCACTTTCCAT
>JAFDDR010000233.1 GCA_019310785.1 Deltaproteobacteria bacterium | reverse complement strand
AATACCTGAAATTGCAAATTTTAGGCATTTTGACGTCAACCGAGAGCCCACCCTATTTTCGCCCCGTTTCATCTTCCCCCTTTTCATAGTGAATTCAATATTGTATAAAATTTGGAACTGTACCAGTTACTAAAATTTAAGAAAATGATTTTGTAAAAATATTTTCTTGAACACTATATAAGCGGTGGATGAACCAGAACCAAATTGAGTCCCATGGATGTAAAAAGAAAAAGACACATTTTCAACTTTTTCGGGGCCGTTGTTATCATTGTATGGCTGGTCATGATGGGGTTGCTTGTAAAAAAAGTCAGCTTTAACTATGATGTCGATAAGGTTGATATTATAGCGGAAAAACGGTCGGCCATAACCACCGTCGAACGTGAATGGATGGATATCTATCTCAAGGGGAAAAAGGTAGGATATTCCGTGAACCAGGTGAGCCCCCTTGAGGAAGACTATCTTATTCAGGAAGAAATTTTTCTGAAACTCAACCTCATGGGTCAGGCGAGCAGCATATATACGGTCAGCCGGTCGCTTGTGGACCATGCATTTCTTTTAAAAAGCTTCAGATTCAAGATGATCTCAGGTGTTGTTACATACCAGATCTCAGGCAGAGTCAAAGGAAACCTGATGATCCTGGAAATAGGCGAAGGGACTGCCCGAAGAAAGGAGATTATCAAACTTTCCGCACCGCCATTATTGGGTTCAGGAATGGCCCGGTTTTTTAAAGGCCGCAAGCTTGAAGTGGACAGTTCTTTCCGGGTGCCTGTTTTTGATCCCTCTACCATGGCCCAAAAGGAAGCGGTTTTCAGGGTCATGGCTAAGGAATCGGTTGTTATCAAGCGCATGAGGCACAGCGCGTTCCGCTTAGAGACCGAGATGTGGGGCCAGCCCATGACCATGTGGCTGGATGAAAAAGGAGCGGTATTAAAGGAACAGGGCTTTATGGGTTTTACGCTAATAAAATCGAGTGCAGCCAATGCCCCGAGGGATATTGAGGGAGGTGGGGGTGAAGATTTCTATGAACTTGCTGCAATTAATGTCAAGGGTAAATTGAAGGACGCGGACAGACTGGCCTATCTCAAGCTCAAGGTAGATGGCCTGGTTGAGGCCGATTTTGACACGGCGATTCTGGCTAAGGGAAGACAGACTTTCGGTTCCGGAATGATTGAAATTATACGGGAAAAAATGCCGTCAAAGGCCGTTTACGACCTTCCATATTCGGACGGGTCGGACAGTATTAAGAAATTTCTCCGACCCGGGCTTAGCATAGAGAGCGACGACAGTGCGGTCATGGAAAAGGCCCGTGAGATCGCGGGGAAGGTAAAAAATCCAACTGCAGTAGCGAGAAGGCTTATGGCCTGGGTATTTAGAAACGTGAAAAAGAGGCCTCTAATAACTGTTCCGAGTGCGTTGGAGGTCTTGAAGACTAAGGTGGGAGATTGCAATGAGCACGCAGTGCTGCTCACTGCCCTACTCAGGGCTGCGGGAATACCTGCCCGGCTTTGCGTGGGGGTTGTTTATAGGGGAGTGGATATCCATGGACGCGACCCTAAACCAGATGCCGGCGGACGTCACACACATCAAGCTGGTTCAGGGCGGATTGGACAGGCAGATGGAAATCATCGGCCTGATCGGTAAAATTAAATTGAAAGTAGTTGATTATAGGTATTAAGTGCCATAAATCCGATTAGCGTGTTCGTCCAAATATTGGGCAGATACAATGAAATGTAACCGTTCAGTGGAAGGCTTGAAATCTCAATACCCAATGACCAAAACTGAGTTGGTTCCCATCTGGAGAGTCCGTTCATTATGTTTTGGAATAAGGATTCCTAAAACTTGTTTGGAATTTTGAATTTGGCTCATTGGAATTTGTTTGTTATTTGGGATTTGCTATTTGTGATTTCCACCAAATTAACTACTCCGTGAATAGATAAAGCAAAATTTAATATGATTAAACTAATAAATTTAACAAAAGTGTACAGGGGTTTCAGGGCGGTTGACGGGATCAACCTGGAAATAGGAAAAGGGCGCATTTTCGGGTTCTTAGGGCCGAACGGCGCGGGCAAGACCACTACCATCAGGATGATGGCCGGTGTGCTTTCGCCCACTGAGGGACAAATAATCATAAATGACATGGATCTCGCTAAGGACCCTTCGAATGTCAAGCAGTGCGTGGGTTTTATCCCGGACCGGCCGTTTGTGTATGAAAAGTTAGCCGGCACCGAGTTCCTCCATTTTGTTGCGGGTCTTTATCACCTGGACCATACACAGTCACTGAACCATCGCATTTCGGAACTCTTGGAGCTTTTCGAATTAGGCCAATGGGGTGAAGAGTTGATAGAAAGTTATTCCCACGGCATGAAGCAACGGTTGGTGATGTGTGCGGCCCTTCTTCACGAGCCCGAGGTGCTTATTGTGGATGAGCCCATGGTGGGGCTGGACCCCAAAGGCGCAAGGCTTGTAAAGAATATATTTAAGGAGCAGGCCCATGAGGGGACTACGGTTTTCATGTCCACCCATTCCTTAGAAGTGGCAGAAGAAGTGTGCGAGGAAATCGCGA
Source organism: Deltaproteobacteria bacterium (assembly GCA_019310785.1). Lineage (GTDB taxonomy): Bacteria > Desulfobacterota > DSM-4660 > Desulfatiglandales > Desulfatiglandaceae > JAIOSR01. The sequence continues at coordinate 8,064 of JAFDDR010000233.1, read as the reverse complement.
TTATTCAGACGGGCCGGATCATTGCCAAAGGGACTGCATCGGTCCTCAGGCGTCAGGCCGGTGTGGACGGGAACTTGGAGCAAGTCTTTTTAAAATTGACAGAGGGAAAAGGGCTCGCACATGCAAGACCTCTATCTTCTCATTAAACCCAGGTTCTTGGGCTTTAGAAACCAGATGGCCCGTTCGGACCGGAGGACACGGAAAAGGGCCTTTGTCATGGGAGGGTTAGGGCTTGTTTTTTGCGTCGGCCTCTTTATCATCTCCTGCCGCGTCCTGATCCATTTTCAGTCCGCCGAGGTTATTGGGGATCTTTTGGCCCGGCATCTCCTTTCCATGATTTTCCTGACGTTTTTTTCCCTTCTCATCTTCAGTCATATTATTACGGCCCTCTCAAACCTCTATATCTCAAAGGATCTGGATCTCTGCCATTCAACGCCCGTGGCGCTGGAAAAGGTCTTTATATCCCGTGCCGTTTACACATTCATGGACAGCTCGTGGATGCTTATTATATTCGGGCTGCCCATCTTTATGGCCTATGCCTATGTTTATCGTGCCGGACTTTCCCGCACACAGGACAAGAGACATTATAATGCTCTTATCCGTGGTGATGTTGGTGGCCCTCTACTTTTTGTTCCGGTTTCTGCGGCCCGAGAGACTGGTCGATCCTGATGCGTATTTTACGATTATGCAATACATGAGCGCCCTGAAAATGCCACAATCCCCTTACATCCCCACCCAGTGGATAGCAGATTCCCTCTGGTCCAGTCTGACCGGGAAAGGCGGGGACGACTACCTGTTTTACGTCATGCTCACATGGATGACCGCCGGAGCAATCGCCGTTATTAATGTCTGGACGGCCAAGGCCATTTATTTTGAGGGTTTTTCAAAATCCCAGGAGGCCAAAAAGAGACGTGCAGGAGGAAAAAGGGCCCTTGATCTGCTCATTGAGTTCGTAAAGAAACCGTTTGGAGAAGACTCAGGCGCGGTCATTGCCAAGGATATTCGGACCTTTTTCCGGGACAATACCCAGTGGTCTCAACTTCTTCTCTTGGGGGCACTGGTAGTAGTTTACGTGTATAACTTCAGCGTTCTGCCCTTAGATAAGAGCCCCATTCGCCTTGATTTTCTCCAGAATGAGCTGGCCTTTCTAAACATGGGTCTTGCGGGATTTGTTCTGGCCGCTGTTTCGGCCCGCTTTGTCTTTTCGGCAGTCAGCGCCGAGGGGCAGTCCTACTGGATCATCCGCTCGTCGCCCCTGAGGCTCAAACGATATTTGTGGGGCAAGTATCTCTTTTTCTTAGCCCCCATGCTCATCTTAGGAGAGGTGTTGATAATCGGCACCAACTACATGCTCGAGGTAACCCATTTTATGATGTTCCTTTCATCAATAACCATGTTTTTCATGGTATTCGGGATCGTGGCATTGGGAATAGGTTTTGGTGCATTGTACCCCAATTTCAAGCATGAGAATATTGCGCAGGTTGCGACCGGATTTGGCGGTGTACTTTACATGATAGTAAGTTCCGTTTTTATTGGATTGGTTATTGTCTTAGAGGCGGGTCCGGTCTATATTCTGTTCTTGGCCAACCTTCGCGGAAACACGATATCTCTATTTCAATGGCTTTTCATAATTGTTTCCTTTGCGGCAGTCCTGGTAATCAATATTACGGCAATATGTATGCCAATGAAAATGGGGCTGAAGGCATTACACGAGTATGAATGATAACTCTTTTCCAAAAACGGTTTTTCTTACACGGGCAGGGGGACGGGATGTTCTCGGAGTGGCGTATTTTGGTCCTGAAGTCCCGCTTGAAGCGGGAAAGGGCCAAAATCCCGCAGTGAGCGGAGCCATGGACGGCGAAGCGAACGAAACGAAGAGAATATGCCGTTTCCCTGCCAACGGGAATTAACATTCTATCCTGAAATGAAAAGCATTAATTTCGAATACACAGGAAATCTCCACATCCACTCCTGCTATTCCGACGGGGCAGGGACGGTTCCGGAGATCGCCTCAGCCGCCCAAAGACTCGGACTTGACTTCGTTATCATCAATGATCATGACTATATGGCCCATGACCTTCACCTCGAGGATGAGGGATATTACGGCGGTGTTTTAGTGCTTATGGGCATGGAGATAGGAAAGAGATATCATCATTACTTGGCCTATGACCTGAAGGAGATGGTCAAAGGCCATGGCTCCGGTCCGCAGGAGGTTATTGATCGGGTGAATGCGCAAGGAGGATTTGGTTTTTTAGCCCATCCATTTGAAAAGGGCATGCCGTTTTTCGAAAAATCAATCGCCTATACGTGGAATGATCTTTCCGTAACCGGTTTTACAGGCATCTGTATCTGGAACTTCTCTTCCCGATGGAAAGAACGGGTCAAGAGCGCGTTTCACGCCATGTTCTTTCTCCTTTTCAAATCCCGGATGCTAAAAGGCCCTAATAAAAAAACCATGTCCTTCTGGGATGATTTGTGCCGGAAAAAAAGGGTGGTTGCCATGGGTGGATCCGATGCCCATGGAGCGGGATTCAGATGGGGGCCTCTCAGTCTTACGCCACTTACATACGATTATACGTTAAACTCTATTAATGTTCATATTTTATCGGAGGCGAGGCTGACAAAGGACTTTGCCGAAGCAAAGACAGAAATTTACGGGGCCCTCAAAGAGGGCCGCATCTTTATTGCCCATGATAACCTGTTACCGGCTAAGGGCTTCCGCTTTTATTACGTTTCAGATGATGGCTCATCTCTAATCATGGGCAGTGAAAAGCCGTTTAAACCGGGAACACTTTATATTAAAACGCCTTTAAAAGGAAAGATCAGGCTTTTAAAGAACGGGTCTGTCATAAAACAATGGCGAGGCCAAAAGGCATCTTACCGCATAGGGAAGAAGGGCGTTTACCGGGTCGAGGTCTACTGTTACATGTTTCCATTCGGCTGGCGTGCCTGGATCTTTTCCAATCCAATATATTTGAGATAATGAACTTAGGGGCTTCGTCCCAGGTGGGGCGAAGCCCCTAAGTTCATCCATATTTATGTCTCAGAGCCGAATCTTCCTTTTGCCTTGACTATAAATGCTAATTGGATTAGATAATTACGGTTGTTTATTGAATGCACAAGAAAGGTCGAAAAGCCGAAAAGGCTTTTTTTTAATATGGAAAAGACAAGCCCGGCCGGGTATCACATCGATATTACGGCAGCCGAGGCGGTCGAACGTTTCGGGCCCATGGAGGCAGAGACTCTTGAGCGGGAGAGCATGTCATACGCCATAGCCGGAAGGATCGTGGCGTTACGCGATTTCGGAAAGGCCTCTTTTATCCACATAAAAGACGGAACCGGCCGCATCCAGGCATATATCAGGAAAGATAGGATAAGTGAAGATAAATTTAAGATATTTAAGCTCATGGACATTGGTGATTTTATCGGTATCAGGGGTTCGTTTTTCAGGACAAGGACCGGTGAATTGACCATCCTCGCTGAAGATATCGCCCTGCTTACAAAGTCGTTAAGACCACTGCCGGAAAAGTGGCATGGACTTACGGACGTCGAGGCAAGGTACCGGCAGCGGTATCTGGACCTGATCGTGAATGATGACGTAAAAGAGGTGTTCGTTCTGCGAAGCCGCATCATCCAGGCCATCAGGGATTTTTTTATCAAAAAAGACTTTCTTGAAGTGGAAACGCCTATGATGCAGCCGATTCCGGGCGGCGCCACGGCCAGGCCTTTTAAAACATTTCATAATGCCCTTGGAATGGAACTTTATCTCAGAGTAGCCCCTGAACTGTATCTCAAGAGGCTGGTCGTGGGCGGACTGGACCGGGTCTTTGAAATCAACCGCAATTTCAGGAATGAAGGTATTTCCATAAGGCATAATCCGGAATTCACCATGCTGGAATTCTATATGGCCTATGCCACCTATGAAGATCTAATGGTCCTTACGGAAGAACTCTTTAATCATGTTCTCAGGGAAGTTTTAGGCACGAGCGTTATTGAATATCAAGGTGAGACCATTGATTTTTCATCCCCCTGGAACAGGCTCTCCCTTATCGATTCATTGAAAGATATGGCAGATGTCGGTGATGAGGTTCTTAAGAGCAGGGAGCAAGCCCTTGAATTTGCAGAAAAATGTCAGATCAGTCTGTCCGAAAAGGACGGCCACGGCAAGATTCTGGCAAAACTTTTTGATCATTTGGTTGAGCCCGATCTAATCCGGCCCACATTTATAACCGGATATCCAACCGAAATTTCCCCACTTTCCCGGCGCAATGATGAAACCCCGGACATTGTGGACCGGTTTGAGTTGTTTATCGGGGGCAGAGAGATCGCAAATGCATTTACTGAATTGAATGACCCTGTGGACCAGAGAGAGAGATTCGAATCACAGGTGGCGCTCAGGGAGGCAGGCGATAAAGAGGCCCAGTTCATGGACAAGGACTATGTTACGGCCCTGGAATACGGAATGCCGCCCACGGCAGGAGAAGGAATTGGAATTGACAGGGTTGTTATGCTGTTGACCGATTCCCCTTCTATCAGGGATGTCATACTTTTCCCCCATATGAGGACTAAGCAGGTTTAAGAACTTATGTTCGAGTTATTCATTGGAATGAGATACCTTAAGGCCAAACGCAAACAGTCGTTTATATCCGTGATTACGATCATATCGGCTCTCGGTGTTATGGTGGGTGTAATGGCGTTGGTTATTGTCCTTTCCGTGATGAACGGGTTCAGGGCCGACCTGATGTCCAAGATTTTAGGTGTCAATTCCCATCTCCTGGTATTGAGCTATGGGGGGGCCTTCAAGGAATACGAATCGGTGGCGGAAAAGGTTCGCAAGATAGATGATGTTGTGGCACTGACGCCTTTTATTTACAGCCAGGTCATGGTAAATCATTCGGGCAATGTGTCGGGTGCGATTTTAAGGGGTGTTGATCCGAAAAGCGCGGGAAAGGTTGTGGGCATCGGTCCTATGATAAAGGAAGGTTCCTTATCTTCTCTTGAGCAACATCCCGAAGGTTTACCTGCCATTATTATCGGCAGTGAGCTTGCGAAACGAACAGGGGCCTATCCCGGAGACATGCTGAGCCTGGTTTCACCTGAGGGAAAATTGACACCATTGGGCAGGGCCCCGAATACCCGAAAATATAAGGTCACTGCCATCTTTGATTCCGGTATGTATGAATATGATTCCTCTATGGTGTTTGTTTCTCTCAAAGAGGCCCAGGATTTTTTAGGCATGGGAGAACGGGTGACCGGGCTGGAAGCAAAGGTTAATGATGTCGATAGGTCGGACGTGATCGCAAAAGCCGTGCAGGAAAAATTGGGTTATCCATACTGGACCAAGGACTGGAAGATGATGAACAGGAGTTTCTTTTCAGCCCTCAAGCTGGAAAAAATTACTATGTTTATTATCTTAAGCATGATCGTGCTTGTAGGGGCATTGAACATCATCAGCACCTTAGTCATGGTGGTTATGGAAAAGACCCGGGACGTTGCTATCCTGAGGGCCATGGGTGCCTCTGCCAGGAGCATTATGTCCATCTTTATGATCCAGGGTTTGTTAGTGGGCATAGTCGGCACATTAGCCGGCCTGATATCGGGCCTTGGCCTCTGCCACTTGTTAGCAAAATACAAATTCATCAGTATGCCCTCGGATGTCTATAATATCTCTACCCTCCCTGTCAGGGTAGAGACCGGGGATGTGGGGTTTGTGGCCTTAGCTGCCGTGGTCATATCTTTTTTGGCCACGCTTTATCCCTCGTGGCATGCCTCGAAATTGAACCCGGTAGAGGCCTTGAGGTATGAATAATTGGAGAATGGGAAATTCGGAAGGCGGAATGAGAGGGCATGGGAAATAGGTTAATTCCGGATTCCGAATTACCATTGTTAGTCCTGGAAGATGTCCATAAGACTTTCACGCATCACGGGAATTTTATTGAAGTCTTAAAGGGCATAGACTTAGTGGTGAATCCAGGGGAAACCCTCGCTGTTATGGGGGCTTCCGGGGTTGGAAAGTCGACGTTATTAGACATCATGGGGAGCCTTGAACCACCCACAAAGGGTGTTGTCAGGTTCACGGATCGTAATATTTACGAAATGGACACGGCGGCCCTTTCCCGTTTCAGGAACAGGGAAATAGGCTTTGTGTTTCAATTCCACCATCTGCTTCCGGAGTTCAATGCCCTGGAAAACACTATGATGCCTGCCATGATTGCACGGTATCCTAAAAAGGAGGCATTCGAGATTGCGAGGGATGTGCTGGAAAAAGTGGGGCTTGGACAACGCCTGACTCATCGCGCAGGAGAGCTTTCCGGCGGTGAACAGCAAAGGGTGGCCATTGCACGGGCCCTCATCATGAGGCCCAGGTTGATATTGGCGGATGAACCAACGGGAAACCTTGACTGGCTTACCGGTCAGGAGATTGTGGACCTGCTGCTCAAGCTTAACAGGGAAGAGGGCGTGGCCATGGCTATTGCCACACACAACCACAGATTAGCGGAAAAGATGTCAAGGCAACTGGAAATCGTTAGTGGGCGGATTGAACAGATTAAACGGGAATCAACGTATTGATATCGTCACGATTTTTACAAGTATTTCAAGTATTAACCTAAAATAATAAGGTGCAGGCTTATGAAACTGAAAGTGATTTGGATTGGGGTGCTGCTGATTCTGGTTGCGTGTGTCTTTTTCAGACCAAATTTAGTTGTGGCTGAAGAGAGGGGAAGGCTGGCCGTGTTGCCATTCAGGGTTCACGCCTTGAAACCACTTGATCATCTTGAGCGTGGTTTGCAAAAGATGTTGACCGTTCGTGTCGAAAAAAGGGGTTTTGACGTGGTCAGTCCTGATATGATTAACAAACACCCTTTGGCATTTTTGCCTCAACTTGAGATGAGAGATTTGGTTAAGATGGGAAAGGACCTGGGATGTGACTGGATCGTGGTAGGCAGCCTGACGCAAATTGGAAAAAGGATAAGCCTTGACTTGAAGATGATTGACGTGACCAAAGAGAAGCCGCCTTTTTTTGTTTTTATGGTGGCGGAAGATATTGACGCCTTATCGGAAACCGCGGAAAGGATTGCCGTGAGCATGGATCATCAGATCTCCGGTGTGGCACAGGTGGATTCAGTTCGCGTAATGGGTAACCAGCGCATTGAAAAGGCGGCAATCTTAGCCGTGATTGGAACCAAAAAGGGCGATCTTCGCGATATCTACAAAATGGGATTTTTTGAGGATGTCAAAACAGAGACCGAGGACGGGCCGAGAGGAAAAATAGTGTCCTTTAAGGTGGTTGAAAAGCCTTCAATAGGTAAGGTACGTTTTGAGGGAAATGAAAAGGTGGATGATGATGAATTGAGAGAGAAACTGGCAATAAGGCTTTATTCCATTTTAGATCAGAATGAAATCAAACAGGGCATAAACAGGCTCAAAGAATACTACAGGGAAAAGTGCTACTATAATGCGGAGATTAATGAGAGAACCGAGCCGCTTCCCGGTAATCAGGTGCTCGTTGAATTCGTTATCAAAGAAAATGAAAAGGTGTATGTAAAAAAGATCCAGTTCGAGGGAAACAAGCATTTCGATGACGGTGACCTCAAGGATATCATGTTGACGAGTGAGAAGGACATCTTATTCTGGTTTACGGATTCGGGAGTCCTTGACAAGAAAAAACTGGAATTCGATGGCCATAAGATTACCGCCTTTTATCATAATCACGGCTTTATAAAGGCGAAAGTCGGCGAACCGAATATCACCTATGAAAAAGATAAGGGCCTGACCATCACCATTGAAGTCCAGGAAGGGGAACAATATGGTGTCAATAGGGTGTCCATTGAGGGCGATTTGATAGTGCCTGTGGAAGAACTTATGGAAGAAGTCCGGATTGGCAAGGAAAAGGTTTTTAACCGGGAGGTTGTGCGTAACGATGTCCTGGCACTGAAAGGAATTTACAATGATGAAGGGTATGCCTATGCGGAGGTGAGGCCCCGTACAAAAGATAATGATGAGACTCGCATGGTAGATATCACATATGTGATTTCAAAAGAGCAAAAAGTCCGTTTTGAAAGG
>JAFDDR010000232.1:3575-7770 GCA_019310785.1 Deltaproteobacteria bacterium | reverse complement strand
CAGGAAGATATAAAAATGGCCGCGGCCAGGCCACCTGACGTTTCACTGGATAGTTCAAAGGCAATGGGCCTGGGTTTTAAGCCGGGTTCTCTGATAAATGAGCTGGAAGAGTTGCGGGATGGGGTCAAAGATAGGTAAGTGTTCAGGAAATGAATTGAAAAAGATATATCTCTCGCAGAGGCGCAGAGTACTCAGAGCTTTTAAAAACTCTTAGAGACTCAGATGCCGAATGCACACGCAAAATGTATGTGGGGTACATCGAATGAATGAAAAAAGCGGGCTTGTTTCATTCATTCAGTGACCCCACTGATCCCAATACCTTGGCATTGTGATCCCCGCCATGCGGGTATTTTGTGAGTGCATGAATACCTTTGTTTTTCTCAGCGTTCTCCGTGTCTTTAGTGAGAGAAACGAACGGGTGGTGAAATATTCGTTTAAGATAGATGAACTTTTACTGTTTGCCCATCCTGCTGACCCCAAACATAATCAAGACTGATAAAATAATGGGTAAGATGCTCAGATAGTGAGAACCGAGAATCAATTCGAGGAATGCCTGGCCCTTAACTGTAAGGATGTTCTTTAAAACCACACCACCCTGGATCTTTCCAAGTATGGCCGTGCCACCTCCCACAATAACGGCCCATAGAGCACTGTTAGGCGTTATTTTGAGGCCCTTCTGAAAAAATGTCGCAAGGGTCGGGCACACGACTCCCCCCACAAACACCGTATACCCTAATAGCAGCGAAGATATGATCCCTTTCTGTTGACTCGCTATGTACCACGCAACCGCCCCAAGGAGCAGAACCATCCACTTAGTGATATTGTGATGCTGTTCCTGTTTCGCATTGGAGACCGGGCCGATCACATTGAGGGTCAGAATAGTGGACGCTGAAATGAGGCAGGTATCCGCCGAAGACATGATGGCCCCCAAAAAACCCGCCACGATCAAACCCTTGAGACCGACTGGAATAAGCATGTTCAAGGTCTGGGGAAGTGCGCTTTCAGCGGGGATACCCGGAAACTTGGCCCTTGCCAGGACGCCAAAAAAGGCCAACAAAAAGGATAAAGGAATAACTACTATGGCTGCCCCTAATACGGCCTTTTTAGCTGTTTGACCTTCTCTTGCACACAGAATTCGTGAGTAGATGTCGGGCCCCACGAGATAGGGAAGCCCCACGATGAGCGGATAAAAGACCAAGGCTTGATACCACCCGAAGTTTTCCGAGACCGGAAAATGCCAATGGCCCTGCGGTACATTTCCCCAGAAGGCGTTTGCGGATACCTGGGAAAACATCAGGAATCCCAATGAAACAAAAAGCCCCCCTATAAATATTGCCAATTGCCATGAATCGGTCCTTATTACGGAGAGCTGGCCGCCCCAGAAGGTATAAAGGGTAAATACAACGGCCACGAACACTAATGCCGCATCCATATCAATGGGAAAAAACCCGCTGATGAGCCTGCCTCCCGCAATAAGCTGGGCCGCTATGACCCCGCACCAGGAAACGGAAATCATGATCCCGGCAGGCACGGACACCCGCTCGCCATAGGCCTTTTTCAGGATATCCGGAAGGGTATAGACATTCAGGGCGCGAATCCGGGAGGCTAAGAAGAACCCGCACGGAATCAGTGCCAGCCCGCCGATCAATGCCCACCAGGCCCCTGTCAAACCCCGGGAATAACCCAGACCGATTATTCCCATGGTAGAGGAAGCACCAAAGATGGTCGCCACGAGGGACATGGTTATGCGACCTGTGGAATATTTCCGATCCGCTACCCAGTATGACTCGGCCGACTGATGCCTGCTTTTCCAGCCCACAAAGAGCATTACGAGAAAATAGACGCAGATAATGGTGAGATCTATCATTTTAAATCCTTTTTCTTGAAACCGTTTTAAGCACCCGCTTCGCTTGAGACACGGAGGGCACAGAGAAAGGCTCAACCTCTACGATTCCTTTTTTTTCTGTGTTTTCTGTATCTCGAACGAGTGCAGCGAGTGTGTGGTAAAATATTTTCGCACGTCTTTCAGAGACACCTTTTTCGGCTTTTTTAGAAACCTGGTTTTGGCAACCATGATCCGCTCTATTGACTGGTGAAGCCTGTCAGAGGAAATCTCGCCCTTAAGCAGCTTCTGTCGCAACGTCTTTATGCTTTCAAGGACCATGTTCTGATCTTCGCATATCAAAAGGATATCGGCCCCTGCCTCAAAAGCGGCTAACGCCCCGGCAGGCACTCCCCACTTCTTTCCAATGGCCCCCATTTCCAGGTCATCCGTAATTACCATGCCTTTAAAGCCTAAGGTTTCCCTCAGGAGTCCAGTTACGATCTTGTACGAAAGCGTGGCCGGATTATCAGGGTCAAGGGCCGGGTATATGGCATGTGAAGTCATAACTGCGAAAACACCTGATTCTATGGCCGACTTGAATGGCGGGATATTGATCTCTTCAATCTCTTTTGTGTCGGCTTCGATTGTCGGAAGGTGATGATGCGGGTCCACCGAGGTCCTGCCCAAGCCGGGGAAGTGCTTGGCCACGGCCATGACACCCTTTTCCTGAAGCCCCTTTATGACGGTTTGCCCGAGAAGTGCGACCGTTTCGGGATTGTCGCTGAATGTCCGGCCCCCTAAATGCTTTTCAGGCTCCCCTCTTCGCACATCCACAACCGGGGCCAGGTTCATGTTGAGTCCGGTCAACAGCATTTCTCTTGCTGTGACCCGTGCAAACTCCTGAGCCCTTTTTACCGGGTCTTTATCCTCTCCAATGGCAGTGTTCCCGGGGAAAAGTGTAAACGGCTCCTGTAACCTGGCCACGCGCCCCCCTTCCTGGTCAATTGCTAAAAACAGGGCCTTGCCGTGATATTTCATGGCCGCGGCTTTAAGATCATTTATGAGCGTGGCCAACTGAACCGGATTTTCAATATTCCTGCTAAAAAGTATCACCCCGCCAAGACAATAGTCCCGTATCAGGGCCTCCGTATCCTCATCCAAATGAGGCCCCGGCATTCCCGACATAAAAAGCATGCCGATTTTGGCATTCAATTCCGAAAGATCAAGTGTGGAATGCAAGGGGTATATCTCCGCTAAGGTTTTCGCACAAAGTTTCTGGATATGGCTCAATGCGTATGGTATATGGTTGACATTTGTTGGGACCGTTTTTTAATGGCCACCAAGCATGTATAATCCGTGGCCGATAATTGCAATAAAAAAAGGAATTTGGCCAAAACCATTGATAAAACCCCCCTACCCCCCTTTAGTAAAGGGAGGGTGGCTTAAGGCGTTCCATGAAAGCTATGATTCTTGCAGCGGGTCTGGGAACGAGGTTGAGACCCCTTACCTTAAATACACCAAAGGCCCTGATGCCGGTGGGCAATGTTCCGATTATTGACCGGATAATCGAATATCTGAAAACATACGGAATAAGTGAGCTTGTGGTCAATGCGCATCATCATCACGAGCAGATTGTTGAACACCTGAATGGCGGCAGGCCTTTCGGTATAAACATAGACGTGCGCGTTGAATCAAACATTCTTGGTACGGGAGGGGGCATTAAGAATACAGAGGATTTCTGGGATAATGCCCCTTTTATAGTCATCAACGGAGATATCCTGACGAATATCAACCTGCGCATGGCCTATGAGGCCCATGAACGCTCGGGCAGCCTCGCCACACTTATCCTCCATGACCAACCCCCTTTCAACCAGATAAAAATCGATGATCAAAGAAGCATTACCCATATTGCAGGGGAAAATCTTGCCAACAGACTGGCCTTTACCGGCATCCACATAATTGACCCGAAGCTTATGGCACATATTCCTGAAAACGTTTTTTCAAATATAATCCATTGCTACAGGGAGTTGATACGGGAAGGTACGCCGCCTAAAGCTTGCATATCCAAAGGGCATGAATGGCGGGACATCGGCACAATCGAAAGCTATGTGCTTGCCAATAAAGGGGCATTAAAGGGGGAATCCTTTTTGTGCTCCCCTGGATGCCGGATAGACAGCTCCGTAGTATTAAAGGATTGGGCCATCATAGGCAATAAAACGGTCCTGGAACAAGGGGTGGAAGTATGCCGGTCCATCATCTGGGAAAAAGTAAAGGTCAAAAAGGGCGTAAAAGTCATTGACAGCATTGTCACCGCCTTCAAATACGTGGAACATGATCTGATTGACGGGATACTTTGATTTTTTGTAATTA
>JAFDDR010000232.1:0-3554 GCA_019310785.1 Deltaproteobacteria bacterium | reverse complement strand
CACGGTTCAAGGTTAAAAGACGATGAATATAGACCAGTATGAAGATAAGGCAACCAACCGTGAACCTTGAACCTTGAACCTGACAACCTGAGTTACGATTTTTTTATGGATAATGAGATCAAAAAATTTGTCCTGGATTTTCTAAAGGACAGGGGGCCGACCATAGATCAATTACAATTCCTGCCGCTTCAGGGAGACGGTTCCAAGCGACTTTTCCGGCGTGTTACCTTTTCGTCATCAAGACCCGGTCTTATTGCCATGGCCAATCCTCCCACGGACCCTGCCGCAATGCGCGAAAACCTCGCCTACCTGAACATTGGGAACCATCTTTATCATAAAGGAATCCCGGTCCCTAAGATATACAAGAGTGATCTTGAAAGCGGTTTATTCCTTATGGAGGACCTGGGACCCGCGAGCCTTCAGGATATTGTTTTATCAAATCAGGACCCGGTCCCTGTTTATGAAAAGGTCCTGGAGCACCTGGTAGGGCTCCAAACAAAAGGGGCCGAGGGTTTTGACACCAAATGGTGCTGCGAGACAGAAAGGTATGACCAAACCGTCATGCGTCGATATGAGGCGGACTATTTCAGAGATGCCTTTTTATGCAATTATCTTGGCCTCAAAGGAGAATGGCCCCAACTTGATGGCCCGTTTGATTATTTAGCAGAAACCGCATCAGGGGCGGATAACCGGTTTCTCTTGCACCGGGATTTTCAGTCAAGAAATATAATGATCTTCAAAGAAAACACAGGGTTCATAGACTGGCAGGGGGCACGGTTGGGTCCACTTGGTTATGATCTTGCCTCACTCCTCATCGATCCATATACCGAACTACTCCCCGAGCAGAGGGACGGGTTCTATGAACACTACTTGCTCCTTATCAGGGAATATGATGCAGGATTGATAGATGACTTCAGGACATACTATCCATACCTGGCGATCCAGAGAAACCTGCAGATCTTAGGCGCCTTCTCCTTTCTAACCAAAACCATGAACAAGACCTATTTTGAGACCTACATACCTTCGGCCCTGAAAACGCTTCATGACCTGCTTTCTACTCTAAAAAACCTCTCGACATGAGTTGTTCGTGAGGATAGAATGTTTTTAATTGCTCAGGTTCAACGTTCAGAGGTTCCCCGCCCAGCGGGATCTTCGACACGGTTCAAGCCCGCCCTGGTGCGACTTAACATGCGCTCTAAAACGGTTCTTCTGAACACTATGCCCAGGGATTCTGCGAAAAGTACTCCTTAACCAGGTCTGGGCCAGGGTTAGATTCATGAAAGAAAGGTTCGATTCTAAACCAAAGGCATAGTTCATCCAGTTCTTGCAGAACACCAGGTGCTATTGCACACAAATGCGGAGCGAATTCTTTGTTGCAGGGAAGATATGAAGAAAACAGCAAAGCGATTAACCTTGAACTGTGAACCGTGAACCCGACAACCTGTTACGAGTATTTGATACTAATGTCAACGTATTGCGGCTGGATCCGCCAGCAGGAAGGCAGGCGGGAAGCCGATCCCACTTAAGAGAGACACTTTCATGGAAAGAAAAAAGGCATTTGAACCGGGAGAAATGGTCGTCACCTTTACGGGACAGGCGGGCTTGGTGATTTCCGAGGAATTGTATCCCAAGGTCAGAGGGAGCCTGAAAGAGAAAAGGAGGCCGGGCTATTATTTTGCGCCCGGATGTTGCCAACATCCCGATTATGTCATCCAGGTTCCGATCCTTTTTGAGGATGGGACATATGATGTGATGAGGGCCATGAACATAAAAAAGGCACCTAACCTTGCCGAGGATAAAATTGCACAGATCCGGAATCTTCTGGACAGAATTACGCACTAAAAGCCTGGCCCATAGGGGATTTGCTTTGTTGGGATTTCATTGACTTATTGAAATTCCAAATATCAAAATCACAAATATCAAAAAAATTCCAATGACCAAAATTCGAAAAGTCAAACAACGTCTTGTCCTGAAAGGTTTTGGTCGTTGAATATTGATGATCTCGTAAAAAGTCAGAATATCGAATCTTGATTCTTATAACCACCTGATATTACCGGAAGTCATTTTTTATTTTTGCGTATTTTGCCCACCCTCCGTAGCAGCTATTGCGGAGGACGGGCGCCTTTTCTTGCCCCGTTAAATGCCTTTGTGTTTTTATTTAACCGGGGTGCGGCCATATCAACTGTGAAAGGAGATAAAAATGGAAGACTGCATTTTCTGCAAGATCATAAAAGGGGAAATACCCAGCTTCAAGGTCTATGAGGATGAAAAGGTCTTTGCATTTGAGGACATCAGCCCCATCTCCCAGGGCCATACCCTGGTTATTCCCAAATACCATGCTCAAAACCTCTGGGAAATTCCGGGGGAAGACCTGACCGCAGTGCATCTTGCATCTCAAAAGATCATACAAGGCATAAAAGATGCCCTGAATATTAGCGGCGTGGCATGCCTTCAACTAAACGGTCGAGGCGTAAACCAGGTCGTTATGCACTATCACCTTCACCTGATACCCCGAATAAGCGGGGAACCCGAACCTCCGGTTTGCACCTGGGAACTCAAAGAGGGGGATATGGAGGCCATCAAACAAACTGCTGAGAAAATTGCCGCAGCCATCAAATAGTGCTAATCCAGAAATGGCCATTTTTCATTTCTTAATTGGAAACTCGATAGCCAAAAAAATGCCCGATCAGGATTTTCCGATCGGGCAGAAGTCCAGTTACATCTCTGTGATATCCCAGACATAAAGGGTACATGACTACTCTATTCAATCAACTCCACATTCCAGTACAGGTAATCCCGCCAGGTCCGCGGAACCTCTCTATAGCCAACGGTAATTTTCACTGCCGGAAGCCATTTAGGACATGAAGGCTTTCGGATGAGCTTCATATGCGCTTCCTTTGGAGTACGACCTCCCTTTTTCCTGTTGCATTTAATACAGCAGGTCACGATGTTGGCCCACTTGGTCTTCCCCCCCCGGAACTTTGGTATGACGTGATCATAGGTCAGTTCTTCACACGGGAGTCTCAAACCGCAGTACTGGCAGCGGTATTTATCTCTTGCATAGATGTTTTGCCTGGAGAACTTGATTGGGGCCTTCGGTCTTTTTACTAATCTCAGAAGCCGGACCACGGAAGGCAATCTCAGCGTAAAGCTGATGGAGTGAATCTCCCGGCCATACTCCTCAAGTACCTCCACTTTGTCCAACAGGAGCAAAGTGACTGCCTTTTTCCAGTTGATAATTCTTAATGGTTCATAGGTGATATTCAGTAGCAGGACCTGTTCCATAAGCTATATACCGGGTTCAGGGTTAAAGGTTCAGGGTTCAAGGTTCAAGGTTCAGGATTCAAGGTCTTAAAGGCGTGTGTCAATATCAAAGTAAATATTTTCGGAAAATTTAACCTAAAAGAATCAAAATTACAAGTATAAAATGAAGATTAAGCCCACTCCCGCTGTTTCGTATCATTTCTCCAACAGGCATTGCCCAACCACCGAAGGAGAAAAATATATTGAGGTTTCTACATTGTTGTAATAGTGTCACCTACCTAATGGGAGGC
>JAFDDR010000052.1 GCA_019310785.1 Deltaproteobacteria bacterium | reverse complement strand
GAAGGTCATGGCCACTAAATGCAAGGACTGTGGTCATGTGTTCTTTCCGCCCAGGGCCGACTGTTATCAGTGCCTGACCAGCAACATGGACTGGGTCGAGGTCTCGGGAACCGGCAAGCTTGTGAGCTACAGCAAGCTGGAATTTGCACCCGTAGGTTTCGGAGACGACCTTCCCTATTCTATCGCTCTTCTGGATTACGGGGATTATAAGGTTTTCGGGAGAATCGCGGGTGACGTGCCCGAGGAAGAGGTTGAAGTGGGCATGGACATGAAGACCGTGGCCAATGAGCTGCCAAACGGGCAATTGAATTACTACGTCTTTCAAAAGGCATAATAAAATCACCTTATTGACCTCTTCAACCCCTCAACGTACCGGATGGCTGGAGATTTCAATCCGTATAGATCCGGTTTCCCATGAGTCTTTAGGTGCATTTCTTTTTGACCTGGGATGTACTGGTATTGTCCTGGAAAACTTCCGGGACAGTTCCCTTAAAGCCTACCTGCCTTTTCAGGAAAACCTTGAAGATCTCCGCAACCGGCTGAAGGCTTTTCTTCGTAAACTGGCAGAAATATTCCCTCAACTCCAGTCACCTGAATTGACTATCAGCAGGATAGACGACCAGGACTGGAGCCGGAACTGGCAACGCTTCTTTCATCCGGACCGTGTGACTCCTAAGCTTTCGATCTGGCCGGCCTGGGAACCCGTGCCCGCCTCGATAAATGGACGTGTAATCAGGATTGACCCCGGTCCTGCCTTTGGCACAGGCCAGCATGCAACGACCCGGATGTGCCTTGAGGCCATGGAAAAAATTGTCCGGGCCGATGAATCCCGGACCCTCCTTGATGTTGGTACGGGCAGCGGCATCCTTGCAATGTACGGGGCCATGTTAGGGGCAAAAAGGATTTTCGCCATTGATACGGATCCCGAGGCACTACGCTGGGCAAAACAAAACATTGATCTGAACGGACTGACAGGGTCCATAGAGCTTTCGTCCATACCCATTGAACAGATTGAAGATTCTTTTTCCCTTCTGGTAGCAAATCTGATCTTAGGGGAAATCCTCGAGATCTTCCCCCACTTCCCCCGGCTTCTGAACCCTAACGGCCTCCTTCTCCTGTCTGGTATTTTGGATGAGCAGGTGGAACAGGTAAAAAGTGTCCTTGATTCCTACGGACTTTGTGAGCATGAAATCCTGTTTCAGGAAGAATGGGCATGTGTGATAGCCAAAAAGAGCAATAAGGAACAGAAAAATGAGGCGATTCTTTGTTGATGAGATAGACGCCAAACAGACCTCCTTTTCCATTACTGGACCGGAGGCAAAGCACATTTCAAAGGTCCTGAGAATGGGTCCGGGGGACCGGTTCATTCTCATGGATGGCAAGGGCGCCCGCTTTTTAGCCCTGATAGAATCAGCAGGTCCTTACGAAGTTCGGGTTATTCTTGAAAAGCCACTTCCCGAACCACCCCCCTCGCCCGTTGAAATCATCCTGTGCCAGGCCCTTTTAAAGTCCCGCAAAATGGATTATTCGATTCAAAAGACATCTGAATTGGGCGTTGATTGTATTATGCCGTTTTCTTCGGAACGTACGGTCGTCAGGTTAAAAAAGGACAGGCTTCCCGGCAGGATAAAACACTGGCGCGAGATTGCTCAGAGTTCCGCAAAGCAGTCTGACAGGGCCGTGCCCGCTGGAATCGAGGGCCTTCTCCCGTTCAATGAACTCGTTGTCAAATGGAAGGGAGAAGATGCCCTGAAGGTAGTTTTGTGGGAGGAAGAGGGATCAAAGGACCTGAAGGGGCTTTTGAGGGAATCCTCCATGCAAAAGAGGTTCATAGGCATGGTAGGACCTGAGGGCGGTTTTTCCAGGGAGGAAGTCGAGGCGGCCAAGGATGCGGGTTTTGTTCCCGCATCCTTGGGAAACAGGATCCTGCGATCCGAAACCGCGGCTATCACCGTGGTGGCGGTTGTTCAGTATGAATGGGGGGATTTGAGCCTGAGATAAAATTCAAGAGGCCCTCTTTTTATGCCCCCTTTTTCCATGGATTAAAAGTTGGAATATTACCAGTAGTAAAATCCTTCTCATTTCTCGTCACAAGTGTAAAATTATATGTATAACTCGCCGCAGCAATCAGACTATCAATAGATGACATCGGAGTTCCCGCTTTTTCCGCTTTACCTTGGATTATCCCCCAATTTTCAGCAACATTCAGATCAATAGGAATCATTTTGTCTTTGTATTCATCTAAAAGAATATTTACCCAATGCGTCAACGCTTCCTTCTTTTTTGAATCCGGTAATTTGGTTAATCCTTTGTGAATTTCACCAATCGTAATGACGCATAAAAACAATGCCTCTGAAGGTGTTTTGTTTAACCACTCAACCACTTTGGGGTTGGGCACAGGCTTGACTAACTCTGATATGACACAAGTGTCTAATATATACTTCACAGTTCTATACTCCTTGGAAATTCTTGCTGGCGCTCAAATTCAAAATCCTGATCTATTTTAGGACAATTCAATAGGAATTCCTTAAAGCTTGGTTTATCTGAGAGTAATTGTTCATATTCCTGGGCGGATACAACAACTACGGCCTTAGTCCCTCTGCGGGTGACATACTGTGGTCCATTCTTTAATGCGTCGTTAACTATTTTACTAAACTGGGCTTTGGCATCTTGTAATTTCCATGTTTTCTCCATAATGACCCCTTTCTTACCATTTATTGCATAGGCTGTCCGAGAATTCAGCAAAGCTATCGTTTCGATCTCCCGCCCCCGGGGCGGGAATAAACTCCGATAGAAATGTTATTGTATTGAAAATACGTAAGTTTTAGATTTCTCCCTGCGGTCGAAATGATATAAAAACCTATCCTCGGGCAGTTTCCTAGTCAGACTAGTCTCTTTGTTGTGGTTTGTCAACATGATTTGAAAAGTAGAATTATTGGATAGGATGTACCAGGTTTATGCTCTTTTCAGAATTTTGGAGACATGGACCGGTGTAATGCCGGAATCCTTAATATTTTCCAGAAAACGTCCGACTGCCGCGGCAGTCTCCGGAAAGGGGTGGCCTATCCCGATTGCTCGCCCATATTGTTGGGCATGCCTTTTGAGCTTAGCGAGTTGAACAAGGATCTCTGATTCATGCGGGACATTGTCTAAGAAGATGTTCCGGCTGGCAGTGGGCATGTGAAGGCCTCTGGCGGTCTTATAGCCCATGGAACGGCTTGATGTGAGGCTGTCAATGAAAAAGAGGTCTTTTTCCCGCGCGGCTTTGAGGGCATCTTTTATCTCCTTGCAGCATGCAGTGAACTTTGAACCCATATGGTTGTTAACCCCGGCCGCAAAAGGCACGGTCCAGATATTCTCCTCCATAATGTTGGCGATTCTCATGGCCCCATACCCCACATAAAGGGCTCCGGGGCCGGGGTCAATCCCGGGATTTAAAGGCTCCATGGGCTGGTGCAGCATGACTTCATGCCCTTTGCCATGGATCTCATATGCCAGGTCCCGGGAATGTACGAGCCGGGGCAGGATGGAAAAGGTAATGGGGACTTTCAGGTCCAGGAATAGTCTTGTGCGGGAAAAACTGAATCCGATGTCATCGATGATCAGGGCGATGCGCGGTTTACAAAAGGAGCTGTTTTTTTGTTCCCCAAAGGCAAGGGCCTTGGAAAAACTGTTCAACCCGAAGAGGCCTCCCACCAAGAAAGAGGTTCCTTTTAATAAAAAGTCCCTTCTGTCCATTTATCCGGCCCCCGTTTTTCCAGCAACGGCCCTGAATAAATATGATGATGTCTAACAATAAAAGCACAGGGTGGCTGAAACAGCCGCTATTAAAAAACCGACAATTATAGAATTTTCTACAATGTGTTGAGGTAGGTGTCAAGGAAAAATACAATATATGGTGTGAATCAGACTGGGATTACATCTCCCTGAATCCCCAGAAAGGGAAGTCCAGGAGATATTCTGCAACCTTGCCGGGGCTGCTTTCCCTGCTTGCCACGGTCCAGAGGGTGCTCTTTTTCTTTTCCGAAGAAATGGTATCAAGTGGGTCCCAGTCCGGCAGGAGAATCATGGCATTGTCTGCACTATATTCAATATCACCGGACTCTTTAAATGAGGCAAGGTCGGGTTTTCCACTGTAATGCCCATCTTCGCGCGACAATTCAGAGATGACAAGAAAAGTAACATTCTGTTCATCTCGGATGGCTTCCATTTCACGGAGCCATGCATCAATGCCGGTCCTTCGCTCGGAAAGGTCTTTAAAGGGGAGCTTATGGAGGCTGTCAAGGACCACAAGGGTGTTATCCGTGCGCGTCTCGTGCTTGAGAAAATCGATCTGCCGCCTCATGATATTTGGATTCAATTTTCTGTCCGTAACGACCCGAAAATAGGGAAGCATGTCCTTAAAATCCGCATTTGCCTTCTTTAGCCTAACTGATGCCTCTTCATCCAGGGTGCCAAGCCTGATCTCTTCTTCGGAAAGCCTGCTCAAACGACACAGGGTCCTTGCATAGATCTTCTGCCGTCCGTTTTCAAAATCATAGTAGATAACAGGAATTTTCCTTTTGGCCATCTCTGTGGAAAGCTGCATAAAGAAACAGGATTTTCCCGCTTTGGGCGGACCGCCCATGATGTTGATGCCGCGAATTCCGTTCAGGGCACGGTCCATCTTCTCAAAACCCGTGCTCAGTCCAAGTAATTTTTTCCCTTTGTCCCTTTCAAGCAGTTCGAAAAATTTGCGTTGTTCTTTTTCAGGGGAAGAAAACGGTGAAAAGGATTTTGATGCCTTTATCATGGAAGAAACCGCGGTCCTGAAACCTTTCCCCTTGTCTCTTGCCAAATGACAGAGGCCGTAACCCCTGTTAAGGTGGGGAGGCCATTTTAAAATCCTCACCTTGAATCCAAGTCTGGTGGCCAAAGATCGGGCTGACAGCCTTGCCTCGGGAGTATTGTTCATCATCAGGAACAGATGATTGATGAAGGCTAAACGCTCGTGGCTCAGTATTTCCAGGTCGCCGGCAGAAGGAACAGCGATGGCAGGATAGCCCAATTCTTTAAGTGTCAGGAGATTGTTCTCCCCTTCTGTAATGAACAGGGCGCCGTCTTCACAGCAGTCTATCTCCTGCACATTAAAGACCCGGAATTCATCTGAAAAAAACGTTTCGTCGCCGTGCCAGAAATTATCTCCCTCCCGTGCAGCTAATATGCACCGGGCAGCATAGCAATTTCCGTCTTCCAATATGTATGGATATACCAGGTATCTCCCGTTATAGCCTATCTTCATCTGATCTACGGCCGCATCGGACACGCCGAATTCTCTGAAATAGGCATATTGTTCGTCATCCATGAAAGATACGAATTTCTTGACCTCGGCATTAAGATTTTTGTTTGGGTAAACAATATCCCTGACAAATGCCTCCCGGTCAGGATCAAAACCGGGTATTTTCTGAGGCTCTATACCCATGACCCTGGCAAAATACAGGTGGAATCCCCCTTGATTGCATCTATGCAGGCATCTGAAATAACCAAAGAAAAAGCTCTCAGGCTTCAGATAGACCACCATTGTCCCGGGCTTTTCACCTTCATCGGTCGGGCAAAATGGACAGGGTGCCTTGAGAAGGTCCCCTTCTACTTTTGCCCCCGGAAGGTGTTCAAGGTAAAATCGTTTTATTTCATCAGTAATATCCACGATGGCTTGTACCTAAAGTGAGGGTTTTCAGGTTCAAGATTCACAGGTTATAGCCTGCTGATATTATTAGCTTTATTCATGGCACTTGAAGCGTGGCTCAGATTGGCCTCTTTCACCCATCTGTCCGCCGTACAAGACTTTGGCTGGCCGGTTGGGTGAAACATAACATTTGTACATATCAACCTTCTTTTAGAAAATACTCATTCATCTTATCCTTGACTTCTTCGATTATTTCGCTCAGCCAGAGAACATCATCAATGGCAAGCCGGCCTGGCTTTCTGGTCGATGTGGCCCCATCTTTTTTTATGAATGTACGTGGCCCGACCTGCATCTTTGGTTCCCCGTTCCCGTATTGGTTGATTGAAACTATCAGACCTGTCTCATCATTTTCCCAGGATGTCAGCACCTGGTCCTTTGTCGCATCATAAGCCATATATCATCCCCTTTTTGCTAAAAAATATCGCGGCTTGTCCCGCCCGCTCCCATTTCCCGACACTATTATACCCATCCGAACTCTGCCGAATCGCCCAACTCCGCCTCGATCCTCAAAAGCTGGTTGTATTTGCAGACCCTTTCCGAACGGCACAATGAGCCGGTCTTTATCTGGCCTGTTCCGGCGGCAACGGCCAGGTCAGCGATGAAAGTATCCTCTGTTTCTCCCGAGCGATGGGAGACGACCGTTTTCCACCCTGCCCGGTGTGTCATGCGGATGGCCTCAAGGGTCTCGGTCAGGGTCCCGATCTGGTTCAGCTTGATCAGCACCGCATTTGCGGAGGCTTCCTTAATGCCTCTTGCAATGCGTTTCGTGTTTGTCACGAACAGATCGTCCCCCACGATCTGAATACGGTCGCCGAGCTTCTTGGTCATCTTGCTCCAGTTTTTCCAGTCGTTTTCATCGAGACCGTCCTCAATGGAAAAGATGGGATAACGGTCGACCCAGTCCGCGTAGAAATCGATCATCTGGGCTGAACTCAGTTTTGATTTATCCGACTTGAAGAACACGTACCTGCCGTCTTTGTAAAAGGAGGCGGAAGCGGGATCCAGGGCCAGGACGACGTCCCTGCCCGGACTATAGCCTGCCGCCTTAATACCGGCTAATACCATCTCGACGGCTTCCTCATTGGATTTGAGGTCGGGCGCAAATCCTCCCTCATCCCCCACTGCCGTGGACAGCCCTTTATCTTTCAAAACACCGGCAAGGCCATGAAAAACCTCTGCGCCGATCCGCAATGCCTCCTTAAAGGTTTTTCCGCCAACCGGCACGATCATGAATTCCTGGAGGTCCACGTTATTGGCCGAGTGGAGTCCGCCGTTCAGGATATTCATCATGGGCATGGGAAGCCGGCAGGCTTCGGTTCCGCCTATATAACGATAAAGGGGCATATAAAGGAAATCGGCCGCGGCCCGGGCAACGGCTAAGGAGACACCCAATGTGGCGTTGGCCCCCAATTTACTTTTGTTGGGGGTTCCGTCCAGTTCGATCAGGGTCTTGTCTATCAGGCGCTGGTCCGTGGCATCCATACCCATAAGTGTGGGCCCAATAACCTGGTTGACGTTAAGAACCGCCTTTTCGACCCCCTTTCGCATGTAACGCTTTTTTTTCTTATCCCGCAACTCCACTGCCTCGTATTTGCCTGTGGAAGCGCCGGAGGGAACGGCCGCGCGGCCGTAACTGCCGTCGCCTAATTCCACCTCCACCTCTACCGTGGGGTTCCCTCTCGAATCCAGAATTTCAAGCGCATTTATTGCTTCTATTCTTTCCATGGCTCCCTCCTTAAGTTAAAAGGCCTTAAAAAAAAGATGTTCATGGGTAATCTAAAACAAAAGAACGCAGAAAACTATAGCATTTAAGAAAATTATTTTCTTTAAGACTATATAAAAGATTCGCGTATTCATGACAAGATAAAAGGTTGCTTTAGAATACTTAAGGATTGGCGAGATAGAAAATGAAGATCCATTGCTGCCTGAAACACATTTTCGATAAGGATGGAATAAGCAGGGCTATTATCCTGAATAACCCTGACACATGGCCCCAAAGGAGACCACTGGTTAACATTGCTTCCTCTAAACAGGGCAATTGTCGGGGTGCCTAACATGGCCGACAGGTGGGTGATGCCGCTGTCATGACCGATATACAGGGTGGCTTGTCTTAGAATTTCAATAAGGTGATCTTTTTCGGGACAAAAGCGGATCTCCGCCCTGGGGGACCTCAAGTTCTTCTCAAAAAATGAGCGAAGATGTTTTTCCGCGGGACCGAGAAGGACAAAAAGCTTCAGCTCCTTGAAGGCGGCCTTCTGGCCAAGGCCTTTAAGGAGCTTCAGCCAGAACCCGGGAGGATGGTTTTTCTTTGGATCGCCTGAGCCAGGATGCAGTACGATTCTATTTCGCACGGCGGGCGAAGCAATATCCCCAAGCAGTGGCCTTCTCACTGCGTTCTCCACTGACTTCTCGGGATCAACGGGAAGCCCTGCCGATTTCAGGCATTCAGCAATATATCGGGCTGCATGCATGTTCTTTTTTTCAGAGGGAAAAGAAGGAAAAATATGGACAGGCACATGGGGAAACCTGGCATTAAGATTTTGACGGATATTTCCCGCTTCATCACTGAAAAAGGCCACAACCAGGTCTGCCCTGGAAACAGGCAAGCAGTGCTCATCCGGGCTATCCAAAAATAGCCTGTGCCAGCCAGCCCCCTCAAGATCAAGGCCACCGAGGACAAAAGACCGGATATAATCAAGGCCGGGCTGCCGGGCCACAAAAGTGATGCTTGCCTTGCCTGTTAGATTCGCCAGGGCGGGTAAAACCATAAGCGTATCTCCCAGGGCGCCCGGACGGATGATCAGTACGTTCAAATGGACTCCTTACCAGTTGGAGGATGCAATGACTAAGATGACACAGTCTTCATCACCATTGTTTTTCAGCGCGTGCAGCGAACCGACCGGAATCCATGTGGCATCACCTGGCCCCACCTGCCTGGTTTCATCATCCACACGCATCTCACCCGATCCGCTCAGGACAAAATAGATCTCCTCCATGGGATCAATATGCCCTTCGATTTCCTTGCCCGGTGCCAGCCTTGCAATTGCCAAGAAACCTATCTCTTTTAGTATTCGTCGGTCCAGGATCATCTGTGCGATGGCCCCGCCGTGGGCAAGATAAGTAGTATCCAGGACCTCCTTGTCATTAACATGTCTTACGATCATAGAATCAAATCTCCTTTTTTATAGCGGCGATGCCGCGCTTCATAAAATCGCAAAGCAATTTTATAACTTGATTCAGGCCTATGAAAAGGTTTATAAAATGAGATGCCAGTCCCGCGAAACTTAGCCTTGAAACTCTGATAGGAGTATTATTAACCCGGCAATTAAATAGCCAAATATTTTTACTCAACGGATAACGGTTCGGGTATGATATCTTTTTTACGTCTCCGAGTCTCCCGGGCTGGTCATTTCAAGAGGTTACGGGCGTGGGAAGCCTACCCCCTCCCTGTTCCCCTCGCATGCGCTCGGGGCCAGGGGGTCCCCCATCCGTAACCCCGTTGAAATGACGGCGCCCTTCCGCCAGTCGCTCCAAAAAGATATCATCCCCTCACCTTTTTTCGGGGGGTGTACGGTTTAACCGGGTGAGCCGGTTTTATGAAATTTAGTTGCTGTGTTAATATAATCAAAAATTCGAAGGGTGCCAAATGAAAAAGCAGGAATTGGATCCCCGTTTGAGGCTGGTTCAGCATGCCGATTTGAAAGACAAGGTGGTCCTGGTCAGGGTGGATCATAATGTAGTAAAAAGGGGCAGGGTCAAGGATCCGTACCGTATTGACGCTACTTTCGGGACTATTTATGCCATTGTCGAAAAGGGGGGAAGGCCCATACTCATGACCCACGTTGGCAGGCCTAAGGACAAGAAGACGGGAAAAATAAAATGCAGGCAAGATGAGTCCGTCGGCCCGGTGGTCCAATATTTAGAGGCGAAACTCCCAATCAAGATACATGTCCAGAACTTCCCCGAAGACACTGATAGTGGTATCGTGCATATAGACGAGTCCATCAAGCCGGCCATTGAAAGGCTGAAAAATGGGGAAATCGGGATGATCTACCTCCCGAATTCACGCTGGTTCAAGGGGGAGCAATCCAAGGGCCCTTTGAGGGATGCCTTCGCAAAGGAGTTGGCTTCGGTTGCCGATATTTATGTCAATGATGCCTTTGGCTCATATCGCGCTCACGCATCCACCTATGATGTGGCCAAATATTTACCCTCTTTTGCAGGTATTCTGATCCAGAAAGAACTTGTGAATCTCCACAGGGTGCTTGAGCCAAAAAGGCCCTTTGTGGCAGTCATTGCCGGGGCAAAATATGATACAAAAATCGGCCCATTAAAGGCCCTTTACGCCAAAGTGGATCACCTGATCTTGGGTGGGCTCATGTATAATACATATCTTTCCGCCAAGTACGGTGTCCGAATAGGAGGGGTCTCGGAAGAGGACAAGGCCCTTGCAATGGAACTGGTAGAGCTGGATGAAAAGGAAAACAAGATCCTGGAAATGTCCTGTTTAGTGGAGTCTGATATTGCAGAAGGAAAAACTGACGGACAATACAGGTCCATAAGCATTGATGATTTTAGAGAGGGTAAAGGATTCAAATATATACTGGATATCGATCCGGTTTCCCTTGAAGAACCAAGAGTGAAGGGTGTCATTGGTTCGGCAAAGACCATTTTCGTAAATGCGGTCATGGGTTTAATGCCGCACTTTTTTGAAGGCTCCCGGGCATTGTACGCTCTGATCGCCTCCAACAAGTCGGCGTGGAAGCTCTTTGGGGGTGGGGATACGCTCCAGGAATTAAAAAACCTCTGCCCCGGAATCTACATGTCGGGCATTGATGCCTCTGACACCTACTACTTTACGGGAGGGGGAAGCGTATTAGCGGCAATTGAGCAGGGAAGCCCGTACCGGTTGAAACCAGTAGAGGCGCTGATGGAAACAAGTTGAAGATAGGAGGCTGTCCGAGGATAGACTTCTACTGAGATCGGCTGCAAATTATGATGGCTGCGTTGTCAAGCCCAAAACGTCCTCAACGTAGGCTACTGCTACGCCTACGGCCGTTTTGGCCTTATCGCCTTACCCTCAAAACTTTCGCTTGATCTTGCTGCGAAGCCATTCTCGGACAGCCTCCTAGGATACGCCATATAAGGAATTCCCAAATGCCTGTCAAACCTATTTTTGATCCCAAAAAAATGGCGCGGCCCATGCGTGTGGCTGCCTTTATGTCGGGTTCCGGCACCAACATCAAAAAGTTAATCGAAGAGGAAAAAGCCCTTAAGGCCGGGGAAGCCACTTCGCCTTTTGAAGTGATCTTCATTTTCAGCGACCGGTCGGACGGGGCCTGCGCCGGAGAAAAAATCGCATTGGATAACGGGCTACCCTATTTTAGCTATGACACGCGGGCTTTTCACCGGCTGAGGTCAC
Source organism: Deltaproteobacteria bacterium (assembly GCA_019310785.1). Taxonomy (GTDB): domain Bacteria; phylum Desulfobacterota; class DSM-4660; order Desulfatiglandales; family Desulfatiglandaceae; genus JAIOSR01. The sequence goes on along the minus strand of JAFDDR010000052.1, from coordinate 4,952 downwards.
TTAAACGCACCATCTTGACCCCCGAGGGCATGGCGGCCAGAAAGGAATATGATCGCGTGGCCATGAGGTTGGTGGAGGCATTTGAGATTGATTTGATTGCCCTCGGCGGATACATGAGTTATATCACCCTTAACCGCTGTTTAAATGTGCATCCTGCCGATCTTTCCATTTGCCATCCTGACGGGCGGCGAAAATATGTGGGAGACTATGCTGTGCGCGACGCCATTGCGGCAGGAGAGAAAACACTTCGCGCTTCCACACTCTGGACGGATGAGGGCGTGGATACGGGACCCCTGCTGATGATTTCCGAGGCCCTTTCCGTTGAACTTCCCCAACCCCTTGAAACATTGTTCAAAGATACTAAAAAATTTGTCAGGGTCGTGGATGAACATCAAAAACGCCTCAAGGAGGTGGGAGATTGGCAAATATTCCCCCGCACTATTGAGATGATTGCCGGGGGCCGGTTCGGTCTCGATGAGGACAATCGTGTTTATGTTGACGGTAAACCGGTGCCGGATGGATATACCGTAGGTTGAGCGGTTCAACGTTCATGGTTCAGGGTTGAAAATCCTTAACTCTTTGATATCAAAAGGATGATTCCATAATAGAGACGACAGGCATGTTTCACCCACTGGGCGAAAAAATTTAATTTGGGTATTATGCTGTAAAGTGATGGATTTCAATTGATTAAACCTCACGCGGCGCAAGCGCCTGCGCTGCGCGTTGAACCTTGAACCGATCATTTTAGGATATCTATAGTAAAGGACGACAACAATGAATGATGTGGAATTTTTATCCAGGGTTTCTATTTTTTCCCTTATGAAAAAAAAGGACCTGTCGCGCATAGCCAAACTGACCAGGCACCATCTTTTCCATAAAGGTGACGTGATCATCAGGGAAGGCGAGCGTGACGGACGGCTTTTCTTTATTGTCAGCGGCGAGGTGGAGGTCATAAAGGGGCTGAACAGCCAAAGCCAAAGGCACCTGCAAACCCTTGGAACGCACAGCTATTTCGGAGAGATGGCCCTTATAGATAATCTGGTTCGATCGGCCAGCGTAATCGCCACACGGAATACGCAGGTACTGTCCTTAGATCAATGGAACCTTCGTCAGGATATTGAAAAATATCCCTCGGTGGCCGTTGAGCTGTTGCAGATGTTGAGCCGGCGTATCCGGGCCATTGAAGAGAGCCTGGTGAAGGTGTTAGGCGGGTTTTTGCCCATTTGTGCCAATTGCAAAAAGATCCGCAACAGTGACGACACATGGGTCCCCATAGAAGAGTATATTATGGAACATTCCGAAGCCGAATTCAGTCATGGTATTTGCCCGGAATGTGCCAAAAAGCTTTATCCGGAATTATATAAGGATGATTAGGCAAACAGGATAAACATGCAGTGCAAAAACCATCCGAACCATCAGGCTGAATTTATTTGTTCAAGCTGCCTTGACCCTTTGTGCCGGGATTGCGTCATAGAGGGTGAACAGGGGAAATCCTTTTGCCGTCTTTGTTACATGTTTTATACTGTTTCTAAAGTTGATTCGCTGATAAAAGAGGGAATGGACATGATTGGTGAAAAGAAAGGACAAGAAAAGGATCAATGGGGTCCTTTCCGGTATTTTATGATCCTTTCTCAAGTCTTGATACTAATCATGTTGATTGTGATTTTTTTGGTTGGCTGAAAAGCACCACAAAAGAGGGAGCGCTTGCAGGTTTCGAGCGAATTTTCAAACTATGACGCTGACTAAGCACAAACTAACAGATTCCATCCATAAAAAGATTGATTTTCCCAAAGTCAGATGTGAAAGGCTGGTTGGATTTCTTTTTGAAATCATCAAGGACACACTGGAAAACGGCGAAGATGTTCTAATCAGCGGGTTTGGAAAATTGTGTGTCAAAGACAAGAAGAAACGGAGAGGAAGAAATCCCGTCAGTGGGGAAGAATTGACTCTGGATTCAAGAAGACTGGTGACTTTTAAATGTTCAACGGTGCTGAAGGGTAAGTTGAACGGCGGGCGCAAATAAATTCCATTGTGGTTCTATGATGGAAAATTCAATGGGTATCAAGGAAAAACGGAAATCAGACAGGTACGTCCTGACCCTTTGGTCTTTTTACCTATCTGTGCATTTCGTGTACCTTATTCACAATACCTTCTCTTTTTAAAAAGGTGCGAGGATCAGAATTTGACATTTTAAGAATATGCTGCAGGTATTTTTTTTGTCTTTCAATGGAATCGATATACAAATTAGTATGTATGTCCCAACGCGAGGACAGGTGTAAACGCATAAACCGATCTGTCATGCCGGCAGTCTTTTCCATGCGACGGGCTATGAAATCGTAAAAACCCACGGTTTTCCGGAGAAGGTCCACCTCGCTTTTGTAGTCACCCACCTCCCCTTCCCTGAATTCGTAATAGAGAAACAGGAGTTTTTCTAAATACGTGCGATCAGCCATCTGGGCTAAAATGTCCGCCGAACCTAACAATATACCGAGAAGTTCTACCTTGGCAGTGGGGAAAGAAACGGCAGACATGTCCACACTGAGGTCCGTGCAAAGGATCATGGCACGGCCTGCAATAATTTCCTCGTCGGAAAGGCCGTATTCCGCGCCATGGCGTTCTAAAAGATCCATGCCGCGCTGAACATGGCCGATTGTATATTTGCCTCCCGTGCCATCGCAGTCATCATCTTCCTGGATATACCCTACGTCGTGGAAAAGTGTGGCTATTAACCCAACATTAATAAGTCGTTGGGTGAGGTTCTTGCCATCAATGACGGCGCCGTGGATCAGCCGTGCCATAGCAATTAAGTCATCGGTGGTATGACGGAGGTCGTGGTAATCGGTATTGCAGGACTGGTAACAGGGATAGGTCCCCATATAAAGGCTTACCGTATCATTAAATGCGGACGTGACCGGACCGGCGTCACAATCCGGAGAAATAAGGCCAAGGATATAAATAACTTCCTCCAGAACGGCATCAGGGGAATCCATTCGTATAAGGTCGGCAAGTTGCCTTTGCTTCATTATCTCTCCCTTCTAAATCTACTGGATATTGAGCAGTTACCCCCTAACGAATTTGCACTAATCAATGTTAATATTACATCATTATATACATATATGCAAGCACAACCATTTCCTGAATTTTTCTGACAAAAGATTTGTAAGTTTCTTTCTGAATCTATTATTTGCGGGATGAAACTTATAAAGTCGCGAAGCAATTTTTTATCTTGAACTGAATAAAATCTCAAGAAAAAATGAAAATAAGAAGATAAAGTGTGAAAACATGGATTTCTACCTCATCAAAAATGCGGGACAATTTTGTTTTGAAGATTTGGGAAAAAATGTTAGCCTAAAAAAATGCCCAACTGCGCCTTCGGGCACTGTTGCTTTAGAACCTTTCAGTTTTTGGCTTCAACTTTCGAAGGGGGTATGGGAGTGGAAACCATGACAAAGTTAAATCTTTTCCGGCTAAAAAACAGAATGCTCTTTGCCAATTTGATCGCCAACGTGATCGGGGTCAGTGTCGTCCTCTTTTTGACGCGCGGTACGGATTTATCTCAATCACCGGAGATCATGGAATTGTCCCGGCGAATTCACATGATCTGGATGCCTGTTGCTTTCTCACTGCCCATAGCAATGGTTTTATTCTATGAGCGCCCTATCCGGCGTTACCTGAATCTTGAATACCGGCAAAGGCCGATACCGGATGAGATTATCATGCAGGCGCGAAGAAAATTGCTCAACGAGCCTTTCTTTATGATCGCCTTAGACTTGGGTATATGGCTCACCGCCGCAGTGCTCTATCCCACGATTTATTGGACTTTTGATTTTGGGAGGCCCGTAATCCATCAGGCATTTTTTATTAGCCTGCACACGGGTTTGATTACAACGGCCGCAGCTTTTTTCGTGTTGGAGCACGTTTTACAAAAGAGGATGGTGCCCCACTTCTTTCCCGACGGGGGCCTTTACATGACGCCCAAAACCCTGCGCATGCGTATCAGCACGCGACTTGCCGCCCTCATTTTTGCCTGCAACCTGATCCCCTTTATTGCCTTTCTCAGCATACTCCGGGGGACATTCCACTTGAATCATGACCCGGCCGAGGTATTGGAATATTTGCGATCAGTCATATTCACCAATGCCCTCCTTTTCATGGCTGTCGGCATTTGGTTGACCTTTCTGGTGAGCAGGAACCTCAAGCGGCCTTTGGAAGAAATCATTCGTGTTTTGCGGGAAATCCGGCATGGTCGATTTGACAAGAAGGTGCGGGTAACCTCCAATGACGAGATCGGCTATACGGGTGACGTGATCAACGAAATGACGGAGGGGCTCAAGGAACGTGATTTCGTCAAAGAAACCTTCGGCAAATACGTGACAGAGGAAATACGAGATGAAATCCTTTCCGGAAAGATGTCCTTGGAAGGAGAGCTCAAGGAGGTAACCGTGCTTTTTGCCGACCTCAGAAATTTTACTCCAATGGTTGAATCAACCCCTCCCAAAGAAGTAGTGAGGGTCATCAACGGCTATTTCAAGGAGATGGATGAGGCCATCAAGCAATACCATGGATTGGTGTTGCAATATATCGGGGACGAGATTGAAGCCGTATTCGGGGCACCACTTTACAGAAAGGACCATCCTGTAATGGCGGTGAACGCGGCCCTGGAAATGAGGAAGAGGCTCCTTGCCGTCAATCAGGGCCTTGAACAGCAGGGTTATCCACCCCTTGGTCACGGCATCGGCATACACACGGGAGAAGTGGTGGCAGCCAATATCGGCAGTCCTGATCGCTTGTCGTATGCCCTTGTGGGTGATACGGTCAACCTTGCGTCACGTCTCCAGGGATTGAACAAGGAATTCGGCACGGAAATCATCATGAGCGCCTCCACCCGAACACGCTTGAATGGAAATTTTCCCTTGAAACAATTGCCTGCCACCAGAGTAAAGGGCAAGAGC
>JAFDDR010000051.1:15810-16207 GCA_019310785.1 Deltaproteobacteria bacterium | reverse complement strand
GGGAATATTTATATACCTATATGATAAGTTATATAGAGGCGAATGTCTAACAAAAATAGGTGTGCCAGTCAATAATATTTTTTCAACGCTTCTCCACGATATCCGGTAAATGACTCATAAGACAATCTTTTCTGCCTTTTACTATCACCTGCCGAAAGCCTTAAATCCTTCACAGCAGAAGTTGAAGATTGATCATACCATCCCCGTAATGGTATAAGCGATTTTCCTGGAGAGATGCTACTATGGAAAACAGTCCCATAAAGGGTTACATGTGCGTGATGGCTGCCGCAATCCTGTGGGCTTCATCGGGGGCTGCCGGGAAGGGACTTTTCAGCAGCGGTATCACGTTCTTTGATGTAGCTCGGGTGAATTGAAAGCCCTGTAGCGTTGTCGTTCC
>JAFDDR010000051.1:0-15787 GCA_019310785.1 Deltaproteobacteria bacterium | reverse complement strand
TAAAGGCTTTTCCTTTGACACATCACATTGATTTTCCTATATTACCAGAACTTCATCTTTGAAAGTCCCGTCCTTTGGGTGTGGATTTTTTTGAAGATACCAAAAAAACCGGCGTCCCTCTCGGAAGAGGGCGCCCCGCTTGAGGTCAGTATTTCCTGGAACGGCGGTATGCGTATAGGTATGGAATTTCAGTGATTGAAACTTACAGGAGGGAGAAATGGACATAATAAACAACGGGAAGGAGAAAAATGCCGTAAAGGTCTCTGTTAAGGGCAGGATGGATGCTGTTACTGCGCCCGAGTTTGAGAAAAAAATGGGCGATTGGATAGAGGAAGGAGATGTGAACTTCATCGTTGATCTTGCCGGGCTTGATTACATCAGCAGCGCCGGACTTCGAAGCATTTTGGCCACTGCAAAAAATCTGAAGGCAAAGGGTGGCCAGATAATTCTATCAGCACTGCAAGACGCGGTAAAAGAGGTGTTTGAGATTTCAGGATTCAGTTCCATCATTCCCATCCACGAATCAATGGAAGCTGCCCTTGAACAGATGTAGCAGGTTGTAAAAAAAAGACAAACAGCAGAGGGATGGATGGCAAAAGGGAGAATTATACTTTTCCTGGTTCTGTTTCTTTTTGTCACGGTTGATGTCAGGGGTGATGACAGGCCTTTAAAAAAAATATCCTTTGTTCCCCAGTGGGTGCCCCAGGCCCAGTTTGCGGGGTATTATCTTGCCCATGAACGGGGAATTTTTAAAAAATACGGCATTGATCTGACAATAATCCCGGGTGGACCGGATAACCCACCACTTGATCTACTCAAAAACGGGAAGGCAGACTTTGTTACCTTATGGCTTTCTACCGGGATCCAGATGCGGGCAAAAGGGGTAAAACTCATCAACATTGCCCAGATGATGCAGCGTTCCGCCCTGATGCTTATCGCCAAAAAATCGAGCGGCGTAAAAACCCCTCGGGATATGAACGGGAAAAAGGTTGGCCTGTGGGGCCCAATCTTTCAAATTCAGCCCAGGGCATTTTTCAAGAGATACAATCTTAAAGTAAAAGAGATCCGCCAGTCATATTCAGTAAACCTGTTCCTGAGGGACGGTGTGGATGTGACCTCTGCCATGTGGTATAATGAGTATCATACCATTATTAACTCCGGCCTCAATCCTGATGAATTGACCACATTTTTCTTTCATGAGCATGGCTTAAATTTCCCCGAAGACGGCATCTATATCCTTGAAGAAACCTTTCAAAAAGACCCTGATCTGTGCAAAGCATTTGTAAAGGCGTCTATTGAGGGGTGGAGATACGCCTTTGCCCATCCCGAGGAGGCGCTGGGTATTGTGATGAAAAACCTTAAAGATGCGCACATCCCCGCAACCTTAGTGCATCAGAAGTGGATGTTGGAAAGAATGAAGGACCTGATGCTGCCTCAAGATGCCAGGAACTCCGTCGGAAGGCTTTTGGCCGAAGACTATAACCGTGTGGCAAGAGGTTTGTTGAACAATGGTTTGATAAAGGAAATTCCGGACCACACGTCTTTCTACCGGAAGTGTACTCCCCATGTTGAAAAATAAGGGCATTGCCTTCAAACTTTCTTTTCTCATTTTGATGAGCAGCACGCTCATTTTCGTGTTCATTTTCTGGTACAATTATCGCTTCTCCCACCAGGTGATCGTCAAATACATTGAAGAAAACGCCAGGAATCTTGCCCAGTCAACAGTAAACCGTCTCGACATAGTTCCCCGCACTGTTGAGAAAGTCCCCAAGAACCTTGCATATTCCTTAGAGGCAGCCTCTTATTCAGGTGGTGAGTTAATGGATGTGCTCCGGTCACTTGTAGAGAATAACCCGGAAATATACGGGGGCGCTATTGCCTTTGAGCCCTATGCGTATGACAGAAACGCCCTGTGCTTTGCACCCTATTTTTATACAAGCAAAGGGAAGATGGAATTTGCCTATCTTGGAGATGAGTCTTCCAAATATTTTTACATGGACTGGTATCAGATTCCCAAAGAACTGAACCAACCGGTGTGGACTGAACCCTATTATGGTGAAGGCGGCGGCAACATGTTAATGTCCACCTATTCTGTTCCCTTTTACAGGACCGTTTTGGGAAAGCGGAAACTCATGGGAGTGGTGACGGCGGACATTTCTCTCTCCTGGCTTCAGGCGAACGTTGCTTCTATAAAGATCGCACAAACAGGATATGGGTTCCTGATATCCAAAAATGGGACATTTGTTACCCATCCGGATACCGGCCTTATCATGAATGAGACTATATTCAGTGTGGCCGAGGCCAGGGGAGATATGCGTCTCAGGCAGGTCGGGAGGGAAATGATCAGCGGCAAATCGGGATTTGTGCCATTTAACAGTCTCCACACCGGGAAAAAATGCTGGATGGTTTATGCGCCTTTATCCTCCAATGGCTGGTCGTTGGCCGTTCTTTTCCCCCAGGGCGAATTAATGGCAGATGTTGCGCGACTGAATCGTACGGTCATTTATTTAGGCCTGATCGGATTTCTATTACTTTTGGTGGTCATTGTATTGATTGCCCGGTCAATCACCCGGCCTTTGAGTGCCCTGGCGAATGCGACCGAAAGTATTGCGGCCGGAAATCTGGATATTGAACTTCCTCCGATCAAATCATTGGATGAGGTGGGGAAATTGACCCATTCCTTTGGTGATATGAAAAGCTCCCTGAAACAATATATCGAGGAACTTACAGAGACCACGGCTGCCAAGGAAAGGATCGAAAGCGAGTTAAAAATCGCCCACGATATTCAAATGGGAATGCTGCCGAAGATATTCCCGGCTTTTCCGAACAGAAAGGAATTTGATATCTATGCCACCATTGTGCCCGCAAGAGACGTGGGGGGAGACCTTTATGATTTCTTCTTTTTGGATGAGGACCATCTCTGCTTTACCGTGGGAGATGTCTCGGGAAAAGGGGTGCCCGCATCCCTGTTTATGGCCATTACCCAGACCCTTGTAAAAACCAAAGCCACCAAGGGGCTGACTTCTGCCACTGTTTTGAGCCGCGTCAACGAGGATCTTTCCCTTGACAATCCATCCTTAATGTTTGTGACGCTTTTTCTTGGTATTCTCAATATCCGCACCGGGGAATTGGAGTACTGCAATGGTGGACACAACCCGCCTTATATTATCCGAGCAAGTGGAGATCCGGAGACTGTGGAAACCACCGATGGTATGGCCCTCGGGGTGATGGAGGATTTCCATTATAAATCGAAAAAGGTTGTGCTACGAAAAGGGGACACCATTTTCCTTTATTCAGACGGGGTCACGGAAGCCATGAACGAAAAGGATGAGTTGTTTACCGAGGAAAGGCTTGAAAAGGAATTGAAGTTGCAGAGGGACAAACCGATCCGGGAACTGATCAAAGGCATAATGGATAAATTGAGGACATTTTCAAAAGGGGCGCCGCAGTCAGACGATATCACCATGATGAGCTTGAATTTCTACGGGGAATAGGGCCAGGGATGTTTCTGTTGACAAGATGAATGTTATTTAGTAAACAGAATTGCATTCATTCGGGGGGGGATAAGTACCTGCACAAATAGGGAGTCAGTTTGAATGGATATCCTGATACAGGTCATTATAACAGGTTTAGCTACCGGTGGTGTGTACGGATTGATTGCCCTCGGTTTTGTGCTCATTTATAAGGCCACCAGTGTCCTTAATCTGGCCATGGGTGAGTTTATGACCCTGGGCGCCTTTATTTGTTTGACGGCCTTGCTGTATTTAAAGACACCTTTTTATCTTGCCTTCATCTTTACCCTTCTAATGGCATGTGTCCTCGGCTTTGTTATCGAACGTATCATATTAAGGCCCCTTATAGGTGAGCCGGTTATCTCGGTAATAATGGTTACTATCGGCCTGGGTCTAATCCTCAGAGGTCTCATGTACATGATATGGACCCCTTCTTTCAGGAGTTTTCCGGAGATCTTTCCACCCAAACCGTTGCTCTTAGGCTTTGCAGTGGTCCCTTCCGGACTTTTGTGGGGCTTTATTTTTGCTATTATCGCCACAACCATCTTTCTTGTGATCTTCAAATATTCCAGGACCGGAGTAGCCATGCGGGCCACGGCCAATGACCAGCAGGCCGCCCTTTCCATGGGCATCAGTGTGAGATGGATATTTGCCTTAGCCTGGTGTTTTGGCGCCATGGCCTCTGTTATCGGCGGGATCGTTATTGGAAACATCAGCGGTATAAGCGTATACATGGGAGATGTCGGTCTGAAGGTGTTAGCCGTTATTATTTTAGGTGGTCTGGACAGTATAGGTGGGGCCATCTTAGGAGGCCTTATTATAGGGGTCCTGGAAAATTTGACCGGTCTTTATATTGACCCCCTTATCGGGGGAGGCGCAAAGGGAATCGCCCCATTTCTTATATTAGTGATTATTCTTATGGTCAGGCCCTATGGGCTGTTTGGTAAAGAGCTGATTGAAAGGGTCTGAGGGATTGAAGGTTGTCGATTGCGGAGGACGGGCCGGGGTGACGATTTTTTACGAGTTCGTCAAATTTGATGGTTTGAGAAGAAAGTCATTTGATTCGGGATTAAATTATGAGATGCGGAGATTTTAAAGAGACCTATATAAAGGACGAAGAGATCTTTCAGTCCCTTTTTGTGAAATTTTGGCTGGGTCTGCTTTTTGTCTTTCTTCTGGTTTTTCCTTTTATAGCCAATGCCTACGTGCTTTATGTGGCCAATATGATTGGTTTTGCAATCATTGCGGCAGTTGGTCTTAATCTCTTGACAGGGTTTACCGGGCAGATATCTCTTGGCCATGCCGCTTTTGTGGGCGTTGGTGCCTATGCGTCAGCTATCCTTGTCACGCGTTTGGGTTTTTCTTTCTGGCTTTCCATCCCTTGTGCCGGTCTGGTAGCAGCATTCGCAGGCATGATTATCGGCATACCCTCTCTTCGGGTTAAGGGCCTTTATCTCTGTATAGCCACTCTGGCTGCCCAGTTTATCTTTGAATTTATCTTTATCCACTGGGAATCCATGACTAAGGGCATCACCGGGATCAATATCCCGGCTCCTAATATTGGTGGTCTTGAATTTGTCACTGAAAAGGAGTTTTACTGGATAACACTATTTTTCGTGGTGCTTGGCGTGGGTTATGCGAGAAACCTGGTACGATCCCGCATGGGCAGGGCATTTGTTGCCATACGTGACCGGGACCTTTCTGCCGAGATCATTGGCATCAACCTGTTCCGGTACAAGTTGAGCGCCTTTGCCATAAGTTCCTTTTATGCCGGAGTGGCCGGGGCCTTGTGGGTTACCTTTCTTAAGGTCGTTACCCCGGACCATTTTCCCTTTATCCTGAGCATCCACTACTTGGCCATGGTTATTGTGGGGGGTCTTGGCAGCATATTGGGCTCAGTATTCGGGGCCATTTTCATGACCCTGATACCGGAGATCCTTAATTATTTAGCCGAAGTTGTAAAAATGCGCGCACCCGGGTATGAGGAGATTTTTGTTCCCATGAAAGAGGTGATCTTCGGGGTTTTGATTGTGCTTTTCCTTGTTTTTGAGCCTCGCGGTATTGCGGAAATCTGGAACCGGATCAAGAACTTTTTCAGGCTATGGCCTTTTTCGTATTAGGAAATAATTGAAAGGAGGTGAATAGAGGTCTTTTTTGAGAGTAGTTAGTTAACCGTGTAAACTATAAGGGGGAATCATGATGAAAAAGATAATTGTCTTTGTACTCAGTCTTGTTTTGTGCATCGGGTTGTTCACCGTGAGCAAGGCCATGGCCGAGCAGAATCCTACAATATGTGCGGTACATCCCTTTACCGGAAGATTTGCCTTTGCCGGGATCCATGGCGCTGATGCCATGGAAGATGCCGTTGCCATGGCAAATGCGGAGGGAGGAGTAAACGGAAAAAAGATCGAGTATTATTGGGCAGACGGTGAGTACAAGAACGATGTGGGAATCGCCGCGTTTAAGCGTCTGTATGCCCAGCATAAACCCCATTGCATGTGGGGGCAAAGCACGGGTATGACCAAGGCCCTGGCTCCTGAGATCAAGAGCCGCTATAAGGTCCTTTACTCTGCCTATACCTTTGCCGAAATTGCCGCTAATCCCAAAGAAAACCCCAACATGTTTATTGCCGGACCAACGTATGGCGAGATGTTCGGGGTCCTTCTGAAGTACATTGCCAAGGAAAAACCGGGCGCAAACATAGCCTTTTTTTACAGTGACACGGAGTTTGGCAGGGAGCCGATTCCGGCTGGCAGGGAGTTGTGTAAAAAAATGGGCCTGAATCTGGTTGCCGAAGAGATCGCAAAGGTGGGAGGTGTGGATATTACGACTCAAATACTTGATATGAAACGAAAAAAGGTGAATTACTGCATCTTTCACGGATTCGTGGTTACGCCTATTCAAAATGTAATCAAACAGTCCAAGGACTATGGACTCGATTGCAAATTCATGGGCACATTCTGGTCAACCGAGAAGCACCTGTTGGATCAATTAAAGGGATTGGCGAATGAGTACATGGGCGTTACAGCCTATTCCTATTATTATCAGGACGAGAATCCCATGATCAAGAAGATCAGGGCGTGGACCAAAAAGCATCATCCCAAGTATGCCGAGTATCGTTCCCAGGCATATATGCAGGTCTTTATGGGTACAACACTTTTTATTGAAGCCCTCAAGCGGGCAGACAAGTCGGGGGCCATAACGGGCGACAGCTTGGCCAAGGCGCTTGAATCCATCAAGAACTATGATGTGGGAGGTCTGATGCCCCCGGTCACTATCAGTAAAAACCACAGCATACCCGTAGGAAGGATTGTGCGGGGTAATCCAAAGACCATGAAATTTGATGCTGTTTCGGATTGGATTTCTTTGGATTAATCTTATTACTCTTTCCTGTCCCCGGATAATCCGGGGACGGGAAAACAGAAAATGAGGCGAGTTGATCCGGCAATCAGCCAAAGCAGAACCTTGAACCAAAACGCGGAAAAAGACATGGAAATCTTAACACTTCCAGCTCTGCTTAAGAGAAATGCTCTCAAATTCGGTGACAAAAAAGTGGCCATTCGAGAGAAGGAATTTGGTATATGGCAGTCTGTCACCTGGAAATCCTATTATGAAAACGTAAGGGATTTTGCCTTAGGGCTTCACCTGTTAGGTTTCAAGCGGGAGGACAAACTCTCCTATGCCGGAGACAACCGACCGGAAGGTCTTTTTTCTGAATTGGCAGTACAGAGCCTCGGCGGGGCCATTGTGGGTATCTACCCTGACAGCCATCTGGACCAGGTGGAATATGTGATAAATCATTCCGACTCGATTTTCGTGGTGGCCGGCGACCAGGAGCAGGCGGACAAGGTCCTGGATATCAAGGAGAAATGCCCTCAGGTAATAAAGGTGATTGTGGACGATCCAAAGGGTATGAGACGCTATGATGACCCTATTCTTGCTTACTTCAAAGATATTCAGAAATCAGGGCGTGAATTGGCCGAGAAGGAGCCTGAACTATTTGATGCGATGATCGAAAAAATCACCCCTGATGACGTGGGTATGATCAATTATACATCGGGTACCACAGGAATGCCCAAGGGAAGTATGATCACCCAAAAAAATATGTACTGCGTGGCTAAGGCCCAGGATACAGTGGATGCGGCAGTGGATAGCTTTGAATATGTCTCATTCCTCCCGCTTCCCTGGATCGGAGAACAGGAGTTCGGGGTTTATTGGTCCTTGTACAAGGCATTTACGGTCAATTTCCCGGAGAAAGTCGAGACCGTCAGGGAGAATATCCGGGAAATCGGCCCCCATATCATGCTGGCTCCGCCCCGAATATGGGAGATGATGTGTTCCGATATCCAGGTTAAAATCCAGGATGCAGCCTGGATAAAGAGGTTATTCTACAAGATATTTTCGCCTGTGGGATACAAAATGGCCGGTTTTAAACTTGAGAAAAAGGCCCCACCCCCTGGGTGGAAGTTCTTGAACCGGTTAGCCTACATTTTTCTTTTCAGGGCACTAAAAAACTACCTGGGTCTCTCCCGGCTTGTTCACGTATATACGGGCGGCGCTCCATTAGGGCAGGAGATATTTAACATGTTTCAGGCCTTAGGCGTTAATATAAAGCAGGCATATGGTATGACGGAACAGACTGCCGCTTCAATCGTACACCGGACCGATGACATTCGCCTGGATACGGTGGGACAGCCCTTGCCAGGAATTGAGTTCAAGGTTTCCGATACAGGGGAGTTGTTGTCAAGAGGAGACACCATTTTCAAGGGATACTATAAAAATCCCGAGGCCACGAAAGAGGCACTCAAAGACGGCTGGTTTCATTCGGGTGACGCGGCCCTTATCGAGGACGATGGACATATCATTATTATTGATCGCATGTCCGATGTAATGAAACTGACAGATGGGAGCAAATTTTCTCCGCAGCTTATCGAAAACAAACTGAAATTCAGCCCGTATGTTATGGAGGCCGTAGTCGTGGGACAGGAAAGGCCTTTTATTGCGTCCATGATTTCAATTGATATGGGCAACGTGGGTAAATGGGCGGAGAACAACCAGATCCCCTATACCACGTTTACGGACCTTTCTCAGAAAGAGGAGGTCTATGATCTTATTGCAGGAGAAGTGGCAAAGACCAATGAGTCTCTTCCCAGGGTGGCCAAAATCAATAGATTTGTCCTTTTATACAAAGAACTTGATGCCGACGATGATGAATTGACCCGGACGAGAAAGGTAAGAAGAAAGTTCGTGGTAGAGAGGTATAAAGATCTTATCGAGGCCCTGTATGGCGATCGGGAAGAGCTCGAAATAGAGGCGGATATACGTTACCAGGATGGAAAGGGCTTTCAAATGAAGACCGTTGTCAGGGTAAGACAGGTGGAACCTTTGGAATAACCTGCTATACTTTTTAAGAAAATGATTTTGCAGGGGCGCTGCTTGCTGCGCCCTATTAAGGGCAGGCCAAGGTCTGCCGCTACCAAAAAACATTTTTTTGAATACTATATCAAATATGCAAATGGAAGATAATAAACAATACCAGCTTCGACTCGAAAATATCCACCTCAGCTTCGGGGGCCTTAAGGCCCTGAATGGTGTTACCACGGGGGTCAGGAAGGGAGAAATCTTCTCTATTATCGGCCCCAATGGCGCAGGCAAGACATGCCTTTTAAACTGTATAAATCGATTTTACCATCCGGAAAAGGGAAGCGTCATATTGGAAGGCCGGGACATCTCCCGCATAAAACCCCATAAAATAGCGGGTCTCGGCATTGCCCGGACCTTTCAGAATGTTGAGCTTTTTGGACACATGAGCGTGCTCGATAACATTAAACTCGGGGCACATGTGCACCTGAAGTCAGGCGCACTGTCGGGGGGGATCTACTATGGCATGTCTCGAAGGGAAGAAGTAGACCTGCGCAGGCACATAGAGGAGAAGATAGTAGACCTTTTGGAAATAGAACACATAAGGAAAAGCATCGTTCATTCCCTTCCCTATGGACTTCAAAAGCGTGTGGAATTAGCCCGGGCCTTGGCCATGAGGCCCAGGATACTCCTTTTAGATGAACCCGCAACGGGGATGAATCTTGAAGAGACAGAGGATATGGCACGTTTTATTTTGGATATAAATGAAGAATGGGGAGTAACAATAGTCCTGATTGAGCATGATATGGGTGTGGTCATGGACATATCCGACAGGATTTGTGTGCTCGATTTCGGCATGAAGATCGCAGAGGGTAAACCGAAAGAGATAAGGCATAACGAACAGGTCATCAAGGCCTATTTAGGTGAAGAAGATGTAACTTATTCCAGGCTGGGAGCGTGATGGAACCTATATTGGTCGTCAATAACATTGAGGTGATTTATCACAACGTCATCCTGGTTTTAAAAGGCATGTCCCTTCAGGTTAACGAGGGTCAGATGGTCACTATACTCGGAAACAACGGGGCAGGGAAAACAACGACTCTCAAGGCCATTTCCGGGCTATTGAAATCGGAAGACGGTGCGGTCACGGACGGCTCCATTACATTTATGGGGAAACGGATCGACAGGAAATATCCCGAGGAGATCGTCCGTATGGGGATATTCCAGGTGATGGAGGGAAGGCGGGTTTTTGAAGATCTAACCGTGGACGAAAACATTATTGCCGGGGGTCACACAAACAAGAGCAGAACAAAGATGAAACAGGACATGGGCATGGTCTATGACTACTTTCCAAGGCTGAAGGCCCGAAAAAATATCCTTGCCGGCTATATCAGTGGCGGTGAGCAACAGATGCTGGTGATTGGCCGGGGACTCATGTCCACACCCAAATTGATGCTCCTGGATGAACCTTCCATGGGGCTTTCTCCTCTTTTGGTATCGGAAATTTTTAAGATAATTCAACGGATAAACAAGGATGAGGGGGTAAGTATTCTTTTGGTGGAGCAAAACGCCCGCCTGGCTTTGAATATTGCCGATCATGGTTATGTAATGGAGAACGGTAGAATCGTTTTGGATGACACTGTAGATAAACTCAAGGAAAATGCGGACGTGAAGGAATTCTATCTGGGCCTTACTGAAGTAGGCAAAAAGAAAAGCTATCGCGACGTGAAACACTACAAGAGAAGGAAAAGGTGGCTCACATAAAAAAACTCAATCCCGCACACGTGGCAGCCATTGCAAAAACCGTAAATACCTGCCCCTATTTCACACTTCTATCCATGGAGTTGAAGTCCTTTGATCTGGGAGAATCCCATTTGGAGGTGGAGGTACAGCAAAAACATCTCCAGCCTTACGGCATAGTACATGGAGGCGTCTGTGCCTCCTTGGCGGATGCGGCGATCTACTGGGCCGTGTACGCAGGGAGGGAAGAGACGGTCGGCTTGACTACTTTGGAGTTAAAGCTGAACTACCTGGCCCCGGTTTCAGCGGGCCGCATGATTGCAAAAGGCAGAAGTGTCAAGGTCGGAAAGAGCATCTGCCTTGGCGAGGCATCTGTTGAAGATGATAAGGGCAACCTCGTTGCCCATGGTACTTCCACTTTAATGGTCCTTGATTCATTGAAGATTCATGGCCAGTCCCAACTCCCACCCAAGTTCCTGGATTAAACTGTTTGCCCCGCAAGAAACTGTTCCGCGATTTTCTGTGCAATTAGGGGCGCATTGCCGCCGGCACGGTTGTTGACGATCACATTGATTTGAACGCCATCCTCGATGGCTGACCGCATGATATCGACTGTTTCATCCACCATTTCAGGGTTCATCATGCCGTCTACAATGTCGCTGAATGGGTGGGTCCTGGCATAAGCGTCCTCATATCTCATGCCTCGTGGAGTCATCAACCGGACAATGCAGTTCTTACCCTTGTTCAGGAATCTCTTTCCGGACACGGCAAACTGGCTGGAGAGGCGCGGGAACCAAGTCCAGTGTGACAGCACCTGGCCCAGACCGTGCTTTTCAAAAACGCCAAAGACCGGAGACGTGAGAAGTGCATCGGTCCGGATCTCCACATGGTAACGATTGTCCGTTGGGATGGCGGAAAAGAAATCGTCCAATTCCTCTGCCATGGCTTTCGGTGAAGAGCGATCCTGCTTGCGCTGATATTCCTGTTCAAAGATAAAACCCGCAATCCAGGGTGCTAACAGGCCGATGGCGGGTTTGTAAAACCGGCTGGTGAAGATCTCGGGATTCAAATATTGATCATTTTCAATATACTCGCCCCCTCGCCTCAATTTTCTGGCAAAGACGGTCTGGGGGACCTTGAGAATCAGGCGATCTTCTTTATTGAGGTACTGGCTGTAGGTCCTGAGCGCATGGAGGTTTCGAGTGGGCTTTCCATTTTCGTTCAGAAGCGGCTGATAAAAGGTGAAGTCCAATTCGAGGACGCGGAAATGCCGAAAATACTCTTCAACGCTCTCAACCGGAAGCACTTCTTCTGCAAAGTTTTTACCACCGACCCGCTTTTGGCGCTTGTTTATTCGACCTGCATAACGCTGCCCTGAATAGATCTGCCCGATCCAGCCCGAATACCGGTCGCTTGCCGTTCCCACAAACACATCGGGATGTAGTTCGCGAAACTGGAAGTATTTGAGATTTAATGCTTTCCGATCAGCCATAAGGCAGCCTACTCCCCCTATTGCCATAGCCATCAGGCTAAGCTAATTCCCATTAGAGATATGACAAATTCTATATCAAAATTGCAAATCACAAGCACCAAATTTCAAATAATATCCAAATCTCAAATACCAATGACCAAAACAGCGCAGCGTCATAATAGCGTATCTTCTCAATAATTCGGGTTAAGAGCCTTGGCAGACCACATTACTGGATTGCCAAAAAATTTAAGTCTGATAAGGCGCGTTTTGATATTGTAATTTGGAATTTGTTTGTTATTTGTTTATTGGGATTTGAGATTTGCCGTCAGGAGAGACCAAAATGTTGGCAGAATCATCTTAGCCTAACGGCTATGCCCCTAATCCCCGCTTGGTGGAACAGACCGACGCATGCGCTTGGTTTCGCTGCGCCTATGCTTTGTGTTCAGGCGGCGTTTCTTTGAGGCCATGGTAGGTCTTGTCTTACGCCGCGGTGTGGGCCTTTCAGCAGCCTTTTGGATCAGCCGGATCAAACGGTCCACGGCGTCCTGCCGGTTTTTTTCCTGGCTACGGAAGCGCCGGGCCTCTATAATCAGTATGCCCCCTTCGGTCATACGCCTGCCTGCCAGCCTAACCAGACGCTCCCGGACGTCATGGGGGAGGGAAGGGGAAGCAGCCACGTTGAACCGTAGTTGTACTGCCGTGGCCACCTTGTTCACATTCTGCCCGCCCGGCCCGGAAGCCCTTATAAAGTGCTCCTGGATTTCACTCTCATCAATGGAGATTGTGGGTGTCACTCGAATGATCATTAAAGGGCCTTTTTTTCACATCAAACCGCCTCAATGGTAGAGGGTGGCTTTTTGGTTATGTTATAGGTAACACTGACAACGCTTGGGACCTCTGTTGTCATCCTCTCGGCCAACCGGTCCAGAACGTCAAAGGAAAGCCTGGTGGGCGATCCTGTTTTGGCGTCCTCACTTTCCCAGCATCTGACCTCGATTTGAAGCCCGAAGTCTCTCTTTCCATCTCTCATTCCGACAACTCTGTCCTCGTGCAGGATGGCCAGGTACTGAAAGGCGCCGCTATCGGCTAATTCTTCTTCAACAATCGTAGTTGCGCCTCTTACCGCATCTATCCTTTCCGGAGTCACTTTACCTATAATTCTTGCAGCCAGGGCCGGCCCCGGAAAAGGCGGACGATTGAATATGACTTCCGGAAGCCCGAGGGCCTTGCCCATTTGTCGAATGGATGTTTTCCGTAACTGGATGAGCGGTTCAATGACCTTGTATCCATACATGGCCTCGGAATCGATGCCAAGCTGTTCCAGGATATTGTGCTGTCTTTTGACCCCTGCAACGGTTTCTTCAATATCGGTGTAGTTTGTTCCCTGAAGGAGATATCTGGCACCGGACTCTCTCACCAGGTCACCGAAGACATCCCTGTAAAATGATTGCGTGATCGCCTCCCTCTTTTCCTCCGGATCGTCCAGGCCTTTCAGGGAATTAAGAAATGTTTCTTTTGCGTCCACAAGCTCCACATGGACACCCATGTCCTTAAATAAGGACACAATGAATTCGGGCTCACCTTCTCTCATCAAACCATTTTCAACAAAACAGGTCTTCAATCGATCACCCAGGGCCCTGTGCCCAAGCATGGTTACAACTGCAGAGTCCACCCCACCTGACAGGGCATTGATCGCCAGACCTTCACCAACCATGGAAGAGATTTCATCAACTTTTTTTGCGATAAATTTCTCCGTATCCAAATCCTCCAACCTGATTTCCTTGACCTCCATGCTGTCTCCTTTCCGATGTCTTGTATTTTGTATTCGTGGCCCGGCCCAATGCCTGAGGCGAACGTCCAGCTTGAGGGTTGCGAATGGGTCGCAGTGGAATGAGCATCCTTCTCCAAGCTGATTTTCGCTGAAAAATGGCTGTTATTCATAATGGGTCCACATGCGAATGACCTTAACCGTCTTGATATCGTCCAGGATTTGATAAACCATTCGATGCTGGATATTAATTCTTCTGGAGCATGCACCGGCTAGATCACCAACCAATCTTTCGTAAGGGGGCGGCGCGCGATAGGGATCCTCTCTGAGAATGTCGAGGAGTCGCTCGGCTTGTGGCTTTAAGCCGGAACGGGAGAGTTTTTTTCCGTCTTTTTTAGCTCGTTTTGTATAAACCAGTCGCCAACTCACCAATCAAGCTCCTCTTCACATTCTTCAACGGGAGTTTTCAAACCCTTGCGAATGGATTCCCTCATTTTCGGTATAGATGACAGGTATAGTGTTTCTTGGATTGCTCTCCAGTCTTCTTCAGAGACGAGGACGGCCGAGTTTCGTTTCCCGACAATTTGGATTGGATCATGGGACTCTGCGACATCATCGACAAGGGTGTAGAGTCGCTTCCTTGCCTCGGTTGCTGTAAGGGTAGACATTGTTCTGTACCTCCATATTTTAACGTACGTTATATGGTACGCTTAATAATGATATGTGTCAAGTTATTAGTCGGCGAATGCGGAGTTGACGCGCGGTTCTGTCTGTATAAGAGGTGTTTTCTCCTTCTTATGCAGGCGGGTTCGTCACCCGCCACCCGATGATGCCGTATGGATATCACTTCTTCATTTGCGTACTTGGAATTCTTTCAGACGGGTGCATTCAACAATCATATCCAATGTCTTTGCGGTAAACACTTTACCTCTTGTCGCAAGGATCATCTTTTTCATATCTTCCCGGCGGACCCCGAAGCCACGGCTCTATATTCTGCAACACTTTCACCCACAGCGAACAAAGGCGTATCCTTCGTCGTTGCTGCTCTGTCGAACTTTAGGGATTTCTCTACCTCGGCCCATTCTCCGAAGCGATGGATCCATTCCGATACTTTCGCGATGCGTGATGTCGTTGGCTGGTTCTTGTTCCATTCGTGTCTCAAAGACCAGATCGCGAGACGGATCAGATGCCCGTAAGTGACACATCTGATGTCACCGGGAGTCGGCTTGACATTTCCGGCTCTAAGGTGATTGAGGTCCTCCTCCACAATCTTAGCGACTTCATCCGGAGAATCCGCTAACCATTTTCTCTGCATTACTCCTGTTGAGCGGCAAACAAACACAGTGTCGATGATGGAGGAACCCGTTCCGTTTATGTGTATGGATGCGCCCATCTCCGCCGGACAAGGGAGCGACGCTGAACAGGTCAAACCTGCATCGAGAACTGCGATCGGTACAGGATAGTAGGCATCTATACTGTTATGATGGTATGTAAACGCAAGTGGCGCGCCAGGTTTTAGAGCTTTCGACATTCTTTGAAAGACAGCGGAAAGCCCTTCAGTGAAATGATCCAACCCCCGCCCCATATCCACGTTGCCTGTTAACTCATGGGGATTTCGGGTTGAATCGGCACTGAATGCGCGGGATGCCTGACCAATTAATCGACGAAGCCAGACATTTTGCCGGTCGCCCTCGATCGCTTTAGGCGATATTTCTATCTTCTTTAAAGGCTACCAATAAAGTTTTTTCCAACGCCTCTGGCACTTCGATTTGGAAAAACCGATCATTGGAATAACCGTAATCTTCACCACTCTCATCTATGACGCGAAGGTACCCATGAGAGGTCGCCTCATTGTCGGGCAGGATTCGGTAGAGTTTTCCCACCTCCAGTGATGATGGGTAACCTTCATTGTTGATACAAACTGCAAATTTCATC
>JAFDDR010000231.1 GCA_019310785.1 Deltaproteobacteria bacterium | reverse complement strand
TTTGCGCCATGAGCAGAGGGAGTATCTGGAAATACGTAAAGTCAGGGGAACTGAAGGCCTCTCTCACCCCTGGCGGTCAATACAGAATCCTAAAAAAAGATCTCGAATTTTTTGGTAACGTTCAAAAGTGTTTACATGGTGATATTTTAAAGACCTTCATTGAGCAGATACGTTCTCTTTGAGGCCGTGGTTTCACTTCAATGGCCCAGGCAGTTAGTTAAAAATATCAGCACGTTATATCTGGTTATGCGTTAACCCTCTTACATGGAAAATGAAACCGTGATTTGGTCATCTCCTTGACCATGTAAACACTTTTGAACGTTACCAAAGGGTTCCCCGGGCGACATCAAGCATCTCAGATGCCTGCTTCAGGTTCCAGTCTGTCTCAGCCAAAACCTCACGTATCAGGGTCGCTTCTGCATTGGGTAGTGAGCTGGAAGAAAGAGTAAGTGCGAACGTTTTTTCTTGAAATGTTTCCCATAATATTTCAGGCAGGTTAGCCGGGACTATTTCTTTTCCCTTGCAGAAAATGACCGTACGTTCGATAACATTTGAGAGCTCCCTCACATTTCCGGGCCAATCATATCGGATCAATATGTTCATGGCCGCCCTGGAAATACGATGGATGTTCTTTCTTGTTTTAGTGCAACACCTTTTAAGAAAGTGATTGGCCAGGAGAGGTATATCGGATCTTCTATCCCTGAGTGGTGGGATGTGCAAAGAAACCACATCGATCCGGTAAAAGAGGTCTTCCCGGAAGAGTTTTTCTTTAACTGCCCCGGAAAGGTCTTGGTTGGTGGCGCAGACAACTCGGGTATCGACTTTCAGTGTGTTGGTGCCGCCTACACGCTGAAAAGTCCCCAATTCAAGGACACGCAGGAGGGATATCTGGGTCGGAATGGGGATATCACCTATTTCGTCTAAGAAGATTGTCCCCCCATCGGCAAGCTCAAAGTGCCCCTTTTTCTGGGCCAGGGCGCCGGTAAATGCCCCTTTCTCATGCCCAAACAGTTCACTGTTGATGAGTGTTGCGGTGAGGGCCGCACAGTTTACCCTGACTAAGGGACCATCTTTCCTGGGGCTTTTAAAGTGGATTGCTTCAGCGACCAGTTCCTTTCCTGTTCCGGTCTCTCCAGTGATCAAGACCGTCGCGCTGGTGTTAGCTATATCCATGATTTTTCGGAAGATCTCGAACATTTCAGGATCTTGTCCGATGATGTTTTCAAAGCGATGAGTTTTTCTGCGATTCCTTCCGAAAAAATAGTTTTCCCGTAGAATTCCTTTGTGGCCAATAATTTTCTCAAGGACCATCCTGATTGCATCAAAGTCAAACGGCTTGAGGATATAGTCATAGGCCCCTGCTTTCATGGCATTCACCGCATCCTCTATTGTGCCGTAACCAGTGACAATTACTACGAAAATATCAGGATAGCGAATTCTGACTTCCTCTAACAGGGCAAGGCCGTCCATTTTCGGCATTTTCACATCGGTTATCACAATCTCTGCAGGGAAGGTTTTGAGCTTTTCTAATGCTTTTTTGCCGTCAGATGCGGTTTCGATCAGAAGCGCCTCGTTCATCATGGCTTTGCAAAAAAGGCGCCGGATTGACTCTTCATCATCAACAAAAAGTATTTTGGTTTTGGAAGTCATAGAGATTGAACCTATGGGCGATACTTAAACCCGTTTCACCCGGCTCAGGCATTTGAAGCTTTGGAGCTGGGTATCCGATGATTAGCAAATGGCGTTTACCAGGCAGACCGACTAACAATAATTCTATTATAACATAAACAAACAATTCTGTGACAGAAAAAATCCTATACACCATCTCTTCCCGCCTGGTCCAAAGCTTCATACACATTAATGGCATCCTCCAGGATCTGAGAAGAGAGTCGAGAAACCGTTACAAACCAAGATTGTCTTCACGGCGGAATCCCCCTTTCATAAAGGGGACCGGGGGGATTTTTCTCATACGGAATGTGCATATATAGTGCTTCAGATAAAGATTATCTCAAAGTGTATAGATGGGTTAACCGCACAGATTGAAATTTTTCACAGTTGTATTTGTATTCTTAACTGAAATCGGCTAAAATCTGGTTTATTGAGAAATTGAGGTCTGGAGATTTATAATGGATACCTGTCTTGTCCCGCCGGGAGAAATCAGGGTAACAACCGGTGGTTCGCTCTGTCTTGAAACACATCTGGGCTCGTGTGTTGGCGTCAGCCTGTCTGACCGGAATGCCCGTGTGGGCGGCTTGGTCCATATAGTTCTTCCCAAAGGAAGCAAAGAAAAAGAGGACCTTTTTCCTGCCAGATACGCAAGCACGTCTATACCGTTCCTGCTTGCAGAGATGGTAAGGCATGGCGCCTCCAGGG
Organism: Deltaproteobacteria bacterium; assembly: GCA_019310785.1. Lineage (GTDB taxonomy): Bacteria > Desulfobacterota > DSM-4660 > Desulfatiglandales > Desulfatiglandaceae > JAIOSR01. The sequence continues at coordinate 1,853 of JAFDDR010000231.1, read as the reverse complement.
AAAATATTGTCGCGGAAATCGCCGGAGGGGCGCTTATTCTGACAAATCAAAAACTCAGCGTGGACTTGAACATAGGTAGAAGAAACTCGGATATGGCCCAGGAAATACTGGCCCGGGAAGGGATACCTGTTATTAATAAGGTCATCGGGGGGAACCTGGGAAGGGTGCTCAGGCTTGAGTCGGACAGTGGAAAGACAGAGATCGGATATACGGGGGGGAAGACAGGAAGAGGCGGTCCTCCTGTAAAAGCACATAAGATCGATCTGGAGAAGTTTACGAGAAAAATCGAAAACCTGAAGCCTGTCCCGTCCAATGCCCGCAGGGTAATCTCGATGATCGAGATTTCTTCCGGGTATACCTTCAGGGACCTGGAAAACCATGTCACAAAAGACCAGGCAATTTGCGCAAACATATTAAGGATGTGTAACTCTGCTAAACCCGGTTTCAGGCACATGGTGCAAAACATGGAGAGTGCGGCTTCCCTCATAGGGCTTGATACTCTCAAGGATATGGTCCTTGCCGCGTCCGCATGCAAACTCTACGATGAATCCCTCAAGGGTTATTCTACAGAGGAGGGGGATCTGTCGAGGCACTCTATCTGTTGCGCAATGGTGGCCGGGGTTATCGCACGTAAAAAGGGACTCGAAAACCCCGGTCTCTTTTTCACGGCAGGCCTGCTTCATGACATCGGCAAGGTAATCCTGGACCAGTATGCCTTTGAAAATTTCAATCTGGTCATGGATAGGGTTTTCAATGAGGCAAGGACATTTCTTGAGGCCGAAAACGAGATATTAGGTTACAATCACGCACAAATCGGAGGTATTATGGCCATGGAGTGGGGACTGCCCCAGGTGTTTGTAGAGGCAATCTCATTCCACCACATGCCGGAAGAGGCATTAGAAAATCCGGATGTCGTATCGGTTGTGCATATTGCAAATATCATCTGTTCCATGTTTGGGGCAGGGTCCGGCTCGTCTGTCCTGGCCGGACCACCTCACCAGCATGCCCTGTCAACTATTGATCTACAACCGGAGGATGTTGACACAATCATCGACCAGTTGCCGGATGTCATAAGCGAACTTGAGGTTGTCTGAATGAATAGCGAAGATAAATATTTTAGACTGATCCTTAAACAACTATGCAGGATGCATGGGTTTGACTTTTCCGAATACAGGCAAAGCACTATCAAGCGCAGGCTGGCAAGGAGAATGGCCTTTACAGGGGCAGGCAGTTATCGTGAATATCTGGATATACTTCAGGAGATGCCTCAGGAATATAATCATTTGCTTCATGACTTAACGATAAAGTTAAGCCGTTTTTTTAGAAACCAGTATGTGTTTGACAGATTGCAGAATGAAGTATTTCCCGATATCTTGAGATCAAAAAAAGAACATGACCAAAATGTGCTCAGGATATGGTGCGCAGGATGCGCCTTTGGAGACGAGGCCTATTCCGTGGCAATAACACTCGTGGAATTTTTAAAGAGAAAAAAAGAAAAGACAGATGATTATGATATTACCATATTCGGCACGGACATAGATGAAGAAACCCTCGAAAAGGCAAGGCTTGGCGAGTATGACGGAGACGCAGTAAAAGAGGTAAAAAAGGGAATCTTGGATGAGTATTTTATTGTATGCGGAGATTATTACCGCATAGTCGATTCCATTAAGATCCTGGTAAGTTTTACCATCCACGACCTGACATCGGAAACGTATATGTCCCCGCCCTCCGGTATTGTTGCCAATTACGACCTCATACTCTGCCGCAACACGCTTATATATTTTTCCATGCCGCTACAGGAAAGGGTGTTCCTTAATCTCTTCAAATCATTAAATCCGGGCGGCTATTTGATC
>JAFDDR010000230.1 GCA_019310785.1 Deltaproteobacteria bacterium | reverse complement strand
AACTGTCTAGTCAAGGATGGCGATCAGTTTCATTTGTCATGACTCCATTCAGCCATATTTTTTTCTGCAACGGGAATGTCCCTCTATTTCTGACAACATTTGCCGGACAAACCAAAGGGGAATGGAAAGAGCCGGATGGTTTCTTTGACTTGGAATAGCGCGTTTGGGGGACATGCGAATGGTCTAGGGGACGTTGTTGAATTTGGTTAATAACTTCCAGCCATCTTGTTTCATTTGATATCTTTCATTCCTTAAAAACTGGACATGGGAATAACGTGCAATTTGGGTGTGCCAATCCACTTGATCATGTCGGCAATTTTCAACAAAACAAATAAGCCAACGAATTCAATAACGTCCCCCATTTCATGAAAAGGATAAATAACATGGTCTATCTTAAGTTTGGAACTCCACAAGACGTAACAAATCCAGGTCATGATGGAATGAAAATCAAGTTCCCCTTTCAAGTCATTGAGCCACGCCAGGGCGCGCGGCATGACAAAGTAACTGAGCATTCCATTGTCGTGGATATCGTAGGTACAATGTTGGCAACGTGGGGACTGGGAAGATCCGGTTCTGATCCGCAATCCGTGGCGTCATACCTCTTTGAGTATTCCCGAGAAGCAGCAATAGAAAAGCTGGTCGAAGGTTCGCTGGCGCAGTGCCATGAGATATCAGTTCACGGTGCCAATGAATCGTATCAGAATCCATTTGATCCGAACAAACTGACCAAGCCTGATGGTGCTGTCTACGAAATTGACCTGGCGGAAGCCCGCGAGATGCACCGATTGAAGCAGAAGGAGAAACGCGGTTTGGGCTTCAAATTCAAAGAATGACGTATAACCCGGTTTCACCGGACCGTGCGGGATGGGGTCTTTGTGTTGTTAAAGCTTTTTGGAGCGCAGCCGGTGAAGCTGTTGTACGTGATAAGACTTTCAAAAGCATAAAGGTGGGGAGATAGGATGCCACTTTTTAAGACAAAGCTAACCGAGCAAGAAGCAGCGTTACAATTTGTTGGATATATTATGAATGAAGCTTCATCTGCATGGCCAACAATCTGTGAAGAGCTGAAAGACATCTTTCAGGACCAATTTGTATTAGAACACGAAAAAATGGCCAATCTTGATTTGTCCCTTTCAGCAATCGTTTTAGATTTACAGGCAATTAAAAATTTATTCCCAAACATTCAAGCTGAAAGAATCGAGAAATGGGTTTATGAATGTTTTAACACTTGGGATTGGGGTGAATATGCAGTGGAAGAAGTTAAAAAATATGGGAAAGAATTTCAGGAACATACCCCAAATATGTACGTAGGAACAGATCCTTTGAGTTCTGTTTCGGCAAGATTACTTCATCGGTGGTTAGGAGAAAATATTCATAATTTTGAAATTGATATGGGAGATTTTGGCAATGGGGAGAAAACTGGAATCGTAAGTATAAGCCCTCAGTTGCAGATGATGGTTGATTCGTTGCTGATAGGTTTTATTGGAACTTGGAAAAGAATAAAACATAATTTTAAACTTGTCGAAGGCGATTTACCTTTAGCTGAAAATATACAAGAATTTTGCTTGCGTGATGGTTTAAGAGATTGGGAGCCAAAACCTGCACCTGATGAAAAAATAATGAATAGCACAGATGAAATCAAGCCGGATGGCACAATAGAGTATTATGATACACACGGGAATATAAAAGAGATGTGGCTCTCCCCAAGACAAATGGAAGAATTATTTAAAAAGGATCTTGCGAGAAAATGTTACAAAGTTTTATTTAAAGGGCCATGGGAAGGAATCAAAGAGGCTGATTGGCCATTGTCAGAGGCAGTTGCAAATAAATTTATTGATGAAAAAGGTTTATATATACGGTATTTGTGCTTATGAAAAAGGTAAACCAATATATGGTCTAATTGTTAAGCAATTTTGGGAAAAAGACAACATATTTCAGAAAATGAGCGATCATTCTGGCGATCAGGGAGCAACGATTGCGGTTGATTCTAGTATATCATTAGAGCAAAAGGTAGAAAGAATAGCCAAAATTAGTAAGAACCATTCAAGAAAAATACGAGCAAAAATAGAGAATATTTTTAAAGAATAATATTTGCACCAAAGTAAAGTATCATGGAATATACAAATGAGCGTATAAATAAAGAAAGCGAAGTAGAATCTCTCGGCTATTTTTTAGAAGCTTATGAAAGCATAATTGGCGAATCTTTCAAAAGTGTTGAATCATCTGAAAGGCCGGATTTTATAGCTACCCGAAAAGATGGTAGCCAGATTGGGATTGAATTATCAAAAATAAGAAGAGGTCACCCAAATGACATTCAGTATGATAAAATAATTGAGAAAAAAGAATATATGTCAGTTGATAATGCTCTGTGTATGATCCAGAGAGTGGCATCTGAGAAGGAAATAAAACGGAATAACCCGGGTTGGGCGCTCCCTGGTGCCACGATACTTCTTCTTGAACTCACGGATATTCCACTATCTGAATTAAGGTACTTCGTCCTTCCAGATATCTTACCCGATCTTTATGAAACAGGTTTCGCAGAAATTTGGTTAGTAGATTTGACAGGGGTGGAAGCATACGACAATGTTGAATTGTTCTGTGTTTATCCTGAAGAATTGGAGGGATATTACCCAAGGGATCTCCAGAAACCTTATGGTTAAGCAACGTCGTATAACAACACGTTGCAGGAGGATGGGCAGGGTCGTGCCGCTTCAGAGTTTTACCTCTTTTGAGCGATCCGTGCTATTATCGGAATTCTCCGCTACCATGCCCACCTCTGAACGTGAGCGTGTGTGCAGGGCATGGCACAGAACTAGCGAGGTGAAAGTCCTCGTACCAGGTGTTCGCGGAGCCTAAGGTTAGGAGCTCGCCGGAGGCGAGTAAAAAGGGCAAGCGCCTTCGCTTAAAGCTATGGCGGCTCAAGAGGGCGTCGTCGTGCCTGCGCGCTGAAGCGCTATGGCGCGCAAGCGTGAGGCGGGGTCTGGAGCTTGTCTGCCTCAGGCAGGGAAGCCCAATCCAAAAGTGCGGGGCGACGTATCCCGCTTCCAGCGGGATGCAAGCACGTCCACCGGATCTGAGGTGTGGTACATCCGGGACGAGCGGGCACGGGACCGCGAAGCCGTCCATCCGCAACTGGGGTGTGCTTTATAAAGCCGGCGTTTATGCATTGAAAGTTACGTGTCTTACCCTGGGAGGTCTCCCATATGCCCTGTGAAGTTGCGTGTGACGGAAATTAGCTGTTGAGTCACTCTGACCGAATGCCCGGCGGACCCTAATAGGCCAGAGTAATCGACCGAGCCGCCGAGGTACGTGATCCGTATGCCAAGTGGTGTGGGAGGGGGGAGGCCGTGAGGCCCCTCCCTATCCCGATTAGGAGCAACCATTGGAACAAATGACCTTTTTTTCACTAAGAAAAAACGCTCCTTTATGGTGGTATCATAAATCATGTGATTTGCGTGCTTCAGCCGGTACGCTCTGGTTTAGTATGAAAAATGAACTATCAGAAAAGATTTCATCGGAATTGAATTTTGGGGAAGGACGTAGTTGTAATACGTGGCCCGTATACTTAATGCTATGCGGGCTTTCTTTAGAGCTGATATATAAGGCTATTTTGGTCGTTAAAAAACAAAAAGTTCCGCCGAAACATATTCTGAAAAATCTCGCTAACTCAGCAGGCATACAATCAGATCGACGAAAAGAAGATTTGCTTTCAATTTTAACCGAAGCCATTATTTGGGATGGTAAATACCCTGTTCCGAAAGATGATCAGCATAGCAAAATGGCCGAGCTTTCAAAGATAGAAAATCGAAGTCTTGTTGATTATGTTGAGTGGAAAGGTTTTAAAATTCCGCAACCAAACAACAAACTAGACTGGGATTCTTTCAATGAATTATGGACAGAGGCAAATGATCTATTTTGGCAAAATCGCTCCTAACAATGCGTTTGCACACGGAGCGGCTGTATCGTGCGGCAAACAAAAACTGTATGTTTATGCAACGCAAAACCTTAATCAAAGCTTTGAGTTTCACCGCCGCCCGGTGAAACGTCCCGTTATGAGTTCTGCTACTTATGGCGGCTCCTTTTATAGATTGCTAAATTATGATGATTAAAACTGCTCTTATAAGAATAGGGATGTTAGCCGGAGTGATTTGCATTTTTTTACCTTTGTTTGTCGTTTCAGGCTGGGGGGGAAGTCTCGATGATTTCAAATCTGGTTTGATAGCGCAAG
>JAFDDR010000229.1 GCA_019310785.1 Deltaproteobacteria bacterium | reverse complement strand
GCAAGGGCCAGGTTGATGATGCCGGAAGTGCCCATTTCTCTGGGATGTGAAAGGCCGAGGAACAGAGACGGCTGGGTGATGGAAAAACTTGCCATACTTGCCGGGGCAAATCGCATGGCAGTCTGGTCGGATGTAGCTATACAGGAAGCCAAAAACCTTGATCTTAAACCCCGATTTCAGAATACCTGCTGCTCCCTAAATTACAGGCCTGAATTCGATGCACCCGGCCCAGGTGGTTCCTGAATGTAGCCCCGTGGCCCCCTGGTTGTTATAAATTCCTAACGTGCTGCAAAATAGACACTTTTGGTTGACACTATAAAAAAATTATAGTAAAAAGCGATGAAAATTATTCATTTTCTTTCTGCAAATGACCCACGCTGAGAGACTAAGACTGACTTCTACGGGTGTTCCCTTACATACGGTGCCTAGCTTTTAAGACAGGATCTTTGATACCCCTTCTACCAAAGAATAGGGGCTCTACATAAATATCCCTTACCGGTTTTTCACATCTTTCTAAAAACTGACATGTATCTACTCAGGTGGATAGACTGAAGGTGGAAGGCTAATAGGGGCAAATTATGCGTGATCACAAAAAATCAGGTGTTTAGACTTAAGACTGAAGATGGAGGAAGGCTGTCAGGAAATTTCAGCGTTTGGGATTCTTGTCCAACGAGGATTCATCTCTGATTGAACCAAAGGTAATCGAGACCGAGAAGATCGTGAATGGCTTGATTCGGTCGTTGCGAGATGGTTGAAATACTTCAGCCCCGCCTGCCGTCCGGTGTGCAGGCTTCAGTCTTCAATCTAAATAGCTGGGTGGTAACAATATAAATGAATTAGAAAGGAGAGGAAGATAGAATGGGAAATGCCGATTTGACGAAACAGAGGGCAAATGTCTACAAGTTTCTTTCCACCCTTTATCGGGACGAAATTTCGGAGGATCTATTAGCAAAACTCACCGGTAAAGAATTTGTAGCGAAACTGAACAGTTTTGCAAAGGAGTGTAAAATCATTGACTTAGGCAAGGGAATTGAGAGGATGACAAAATACCTTAGAAAAGCTAAGGCGGGAAGTTATAAGGAATTGAGTTATGAATATGCAGATATATTTCTCAATGCGGGCGTTAACCCGGCCCTTCCCTACGAGTCAGTCCATGCTACCGGAGAGCCGGTGGTTATGCAGAAATCCGTTTTTGACGTGCGTGCGGCTTATCGTAAGGCGGGAGTTCATAAATCAGAGGATTACATGGACTTAGACGACTATATTGCTGTGGAGTTGGAATTTGTCCGATACCTTCTTGAAAAGGGCGAGAGCGATGCTGCTGCCGACTTTATCAATAATCATCTGTTAAACTGGATCCCGGAATTCCATGCCGCCCTTTACAACGCCGCCGCGTTAGATCTTTATAAGGGCATCTCAGCATTTACATTGAGCTTTCTCTTTCATGAGCGTAATGGTGCCAATCCTGATTACCAGGATGCCATAGGCCGACTGTACGAGGCTATTGATCAGCTCAATTTAGGGGATGACTATTATACCCTTGCCGAAGGGATAAAAGAAGAAGAACCCCAAAAGACCATTAACAGCCATTGTTATGTGTGCGGTGCTCTTTGCGGGATTACCGATACGGTCAAGGACGGCATCCTTATGAAAACGGCCGGGCTTAAAGGTGATCCAAAAAGTGGTGGTTTGGTCTGCCCCAAAGGGGCATCAAGAAGGGATTACGTTTACAGCGCCCATCGCCTCAAGGAGCCTCTTATCAAAGAGGGTGACAGATTCCGCAAGGCATCATGGGATGAAGCCCTTGATCTTGTAGCCAACAAAATGATGAGTATTGAGGACCACAGCACAGTCGGCTACATGGATGGAAATGACTGGAACAGGTGGCTCCATAAAGCCCTATGGGATTGGTATGGTACCCACAATATAAGCCACCGTTCAATGTGTGACAACTCCATCCGCATGGCCAACGAGCACAATCTAAATGATAAACGGCCATGGATAGATTTTGGGGAAGCAGACTATGTCCTCCTTTTCGGGCAAAACGCCTTTGCCACCTCCTATGGCCGGAGGCAGGTCGGCAATCTCAGGAAGGCACTGAAACGTGGGGCAAAAATGGTCGTGGTTGACCCGAGGAAGTCTGATACGGCTGCGGCCGCTACTGAATGGATTAAGATCAAACCCGGTACCGATGGGGCTATGGCCATGGCTATGTGCTATGTCATTGTCAAAAATGAACTCTATGACAAGGATTTTGTGGAAAACTGGACCCACGGGTTCGAGGATTTCAAGAAGCGGCTCCTGGGCGAAGAAGACGGTGTGGCCCGAACTCCGGAGTGGGCTGAAAAGATTTGCGGTGTTCCGGCCGATACCATTGAAAGAATTGCAAAAGAATTCGCGGCCGCCAAAAATAAGGGAGTTGGTTCCTGGACGGGAACAGCCCATTTCCCCAATGCCATGTACACTACTGCGACGGTTCAGGCCCTTAACGGCCTCTGCGGCACCTTTGACGCCCCTGGAGGGCCCTCTCTCCCATTCAAGCGCAAATTGAAAGGTGGCTGGGGAGAAGGACAAACAAAGCCCTCTTCAAATGCTCCCCCGAAAATCCATAACCTGCGTATGTGGGCCGGCTGGTGTCCTTCATGGTTCCCGCAGGACGTGGCAGAGGGCAAGATAAAGGCATTGATACAATATTTCGGCGCTCCTATTCTTTCCTGGGGCAATGAGCAGGCTACGGCAAGGGCATGTAGGGACTTGGACTTCATGGTTACCATAGATACCTGGATGAACAACGCAGGTCTGTATGCCGATGTGGTTCTCCCGGACTGCACTGCTATTGAAGACAGTGCCCTGAGGAACGAGTGGCTCTATGAGGCATTTATCTCCTATTTTGCAAAGTCAGTAGAGCCTCTGTATAATTCCAGACCCTGGTGGTGGATGTGCATTGAGCTTGCCAAACGTATGGGTGTAGGGGAAAACTTCCCGTTTAAAGACATCGAGGAAGGCCTCGAGAACATGCTAAAGGGGACTCCCTGGTCCTTTGAAGAGGTAAAGGAAAAGGGATATATCATCACCGATGAGGCCGAATATTACAAATACAAGAAATGGGGATCCCTGAACGTACCGGATGGCTATGGCTCCTCGGGCAAGACAAAGACCGGCAAATACAACTTTAAAAACCCGGTAGCCGAGGAAAAAGATGTAGATCCCCTCCCGGACTACAAAGACCCGCATCTTGATTACCCTGAACTTAAACCGGATGAAGAGTATCCCCTGATTCATGGGATGTTCAAGACCCTCGAACATGAACACTCATCAACCTTTAACGTTCATAGCTTGATGAAGATGAGGCCCTCGAATGACCTGTGGATAAATGCGGAAGATGCCAGGGAAAGAGGCATAAAAGATGGCGATAAGGTTATTATAAGATCGCCCTGGGCGCATTATACTATACGTGCCAGGGTTACCGACGACATATTAAAGGGCGTTGTCGCTTCTGCCGGTGGCTACGGACATAAACGGGGTCTCGAGGCAGATCCCAAGTATCCCCAGTTTGGAGGCGTTAATACGGGAGGACTTATGAGGCCCAATAGCCCTGAAATGGATTCATGCACTCCAATGCTGAAGTATGTTAAGGTACAGGTTGAAGCGGCCTAAAATCGAGAGAGGCAGGCGCTGTTAAGGCCTGGACGGATTTGTCCGGGCAGGTAATTAAGATGCCCCGTCTTTTTGGGCGGGGCATCTTTTTTGTGGAGTAGAGGAGGGTTAATTACGTTTACATAAAGGCTATATCCTCTTTTTACTCTACGCTGGTCCCCAGGTTATGCCATCAACAAGTTTTGTTTTGAATTCTTCCTCCATTCCCGCTAAAGCGTCAGCGAATGTCTCTGCTGTGAGAATTGTTATTTTCAGCTTATCATCAGGCTGCTTTTTCCAGATAACAGTAAAATCACCAATATCGGTCCCCGGGGCAACATCCGCAGTAGCACCCAGTAATAAATCAGTATTTAAGTAGCCCGTTATCGCGTGTGGGGCCGTTTTATTCACCAGGATATACTTTGCATACGCGTGGTTGAATCTCGCAATTGACTCTGAAAGAGCCCCGTTTAGAGCCGCTATCTTTGCGTCTTCCTGCATGGAAAAGAACTTGGGCACTGCCACTGCGGCCAGGATCCCCATGATGATTATCACGGCGATGATTTCAATCAGTGTAAAACCTTTTTCGTTTCTTAATAGTCCC
>JAFDDR010000228.1 GCA_019310785.1 Deltaproteobacteria bacterium | reverse complement strand
CCACCGGTATCCGGATCGGGTCCTTTTTCTCATATGTTCCCGCTGCGCCATGTACTGCAGGTTCTGTAACCGGAAGAGAAAAGTCGGGCGAGCCTCCATGGTGACCAAAGAAACAATAGGGGAAGGGCTTTTCTACATTCAAAGCCACAAGGAGATCAGAGATGTTCTCCCCTCCTACTTGAAAACAAGGAACTCTTTCGAATCCTGAGTAAACTGCGCGCCATGCCACATGTGGAGATCATCCGCATCGGAACGAGGGTTCCCTGCACACTGCCTCAAAGGATTACGCCCCGTCTGACAAACATTTTGAAAAAATTCAATCCGCTTTATATCAACACTCATTTTAACCATCCCCGTGAAATCACACTGGAGGCCGGCCTTGCCTGCCGAAGACTCGTTGATGCGGGAATTCCTTTAGGATGCCAGACAGTGCTTCTTAAAGGGGTCAACGACGACATAGTAATCATGAAGGAGTTGATGCAGAAACTCTTGACAATCCGGGTCAGACCCTATTATCTATTCCAGGCCGACCTGGCAAAAGGGACATCACATTTCTGGACCCCCTTGAGTCAGGGCCTAAAAATTATGTCCGGGTTACAGGGCCACACCTCCGGTCTTTGCGTACCACATTTTGCTATTGATCTGCCGGGAGGCGGGGGAAAGGTCCCACTGCTTCCGAAATATGTGATGGAGGAAAATGAAGACGGCCTTTTGTTAAAGAACTATTTGGGAAAAGAATACCGGTATCCGATTCGTGATGCCGGATAGAGAATTCAAGAAGGACATGGCTTTGACGTTTTCCTGGGTCATTGGAATTTAGAATTTGTGATTTATTTGTTATTTGGATATTGTATTTTGGTGCTTTAAAATTCATTGCACGGACAGCCGATTGATACTGACCACGTCTACAGACCAGAATTGTCCAGGACCAAACATGAACTAAGGAGCAAAACATGATTAAAGTAACCTGTTTAGGTGGAGCCGGATCAGTGACCGGGTCCGGTTTTCTCGTTGAAACCCCTCAAGGAAAAAGGGCGCTCGTGGACTGCGGTCTTTTCCAGGGCGGCAGACAGATGGAAAGCCGCAACCGGGAGGACTGGGGTTTTGATCCAAAGGACCTCAACACATTATTCTTGACCCATGCCCATATAGACCACAGCGGGAGGATTCCAAAACTGGTCAAGGAGGGTTTTAAGGGAAAAATCATCACCTCCCCGCCAACGGCTGAACTCTCCCGTGTTATGCTTCTGGATTCGGCCCATATCCAGGAGATGGACGCGGAATGGCAGACCCGGAAGAATAAACGACGGGGTAAAGAGGAAGTCAAGCCCCTTTATACAATGGAGGATGCCGAGGCCAGCCTGAAACTACTTACCCCGACTGAGAGAGACAGGATTATCGAAGTTGAACCGGGGATCAGGGCGAGGCTCAGAAATGCAGGGCATATCTTGGGATCATCCATCCTGGAATTATGGCTCGGGGAAAACGGAAATACCACAAAAGTCGTGTTTTCGGGGGACCTGGGAAAGCATGACCAGTTAATCCTCCGGGATCCCCATGAGATCTTTGATGCTGACTATCTCTTTGTGGAATCCACCTACGGCAACCGTATGCATCGTTCGTTTGGGCAAAGCAAGGATGAACTCTTAGAGGCTATCCGATACAGCGTGTCAAAAAATGAGAAGATAATTATTCCAGCCTTTGCCGTAGAACGGACACAGGAACTCCTTTATCTCTTAGGTGAGTTTGACAGGGAGGGTCTTCTCCCTGATATCCCAGTGTATTTAGACAGTCCGCTCGCTATCAAGGCCACGGAGATATTCCGGAAAAACAAGAAGTACTATGATGAAGAGGCCAGGGCCATTGTGGATGAGGGTTATGACCCGTTTGATTTGCCCAACCTCAAGTTTACGGAGAGCACACAGGAATCCATTGCCATCAATGAAAGACCGGGTTCGGCCATCATTATTGCGGGGAGCGGAATGTGTACTGCCGGGCGCATAAAGCACCACCTGAAGCATAACCTCTGGCGGGAAGGTGCCAGCCTTGTCATTGTAGGATTCCAGGCAAAAGGGACCACGGGACGCAAGATCGTCGATGGCGCAAAACATGTGAAGGTATTCAGGGAAAATGTATCTGTGAAGGCAAAGGTCTTCACCATTGGCGGCTTTTCAGCCCATGCGGACCAGAAGGATCTCCTTGAGTGGATAGGTCATTTTGAGAGTAACCCACGGGTTTTTGTTATACACGGCGAGGCCACGGCCAGCGAGGCCTTAGCCAAAAAGATCAAAGACGACTTCAACCTGACAGTCCATGTGCCTAAGTGGAAGGAGCGGTTGATTCTCAAACCCAGAGAGGTCACCATCGAGTCGACCGAAGCCCCCGAGCCCTTGCCGGACATGAAAGAGGTGCTGTCCAACACCATTATTGATCTGGAAAGTGAGCTGAAGGCCCTTAAGAAGAGAATAAAATCAAAAGAAGCAGGTGAAAAGATCGAAGACGATGACGTGGATCAACTCAAGTATATACAGGAGGAACTGAAGGAAATCCTTTCTTAGGCGAGCCCTTAGTACTCTTCCACCTTCAATGAAATAATAAGGGAAGAATCGCGGTTACTACCGCCGCTTTTGAGTATTTCCCTGATTACCTCGTTGCTCCTTTGATCAGTGCCGCCGATTGTCACCCACCGGCCTAAAGGGGCTGACAGAACGGTCGAAGCCTTAGTGAAACGAACAACGCCTCTCCTGCCTTCCCGGCCCTCGTGGGAGATTCTTGGTGTAATCTCGATTTGGGCATGGTTCCCCACGATTAGGGGAGTGACCTCCATACCGGTTTCGATCCTTCTTAAAACCACGGTATCCACATAACCGCCATACCGCCGGGAGAGGTAAGTCCATCTCTGCCTGTAAGGGATTTCTTTTCCGGCTAAGATATACGCCGCGCTTCCGGACATGGTGATAATAGAGTATTCGGATGTACCTTTCTGACGTCTGTTTCTATCCTCAAGGCGGAAATCCACACCATCCTCCTTTTTCCCGCCGGTGGTCACACTCCAGTGCTTACCCGACGCACGGCCTTCCGCTGAAACCGAACGTCCCTGAATTGAATCGACCTCATCAAATCTCACGCTGATCTTTACCTGCTTGCCCGGCCTGTCAAAATCAGCCAGAAATGTACGTACTTGCCGTAGGGATTCTTCATCATCAGTAACGACCAGGGAATTGGTTCGAGGATCTGCTGTTGCCTTGCCTTCTGGAGAGAGCATGTTTTCAACAACAGGCAATACTTCGGTTGCCACCCTGTATTTTAGGCGAATAATGACCGTCTCAGACCGGCTGGAAAATGCCGAAGCAGGAAAAAGGAAAAGTATACAAAAGAAAAAGCTAAGAATTGTCTTTTGGGCGAACAGGAAACCGGGGAGCCCGGTTCCGACTTTGTCAATGAGAGTGTGTCTTTTTAACGTTTTCATTCTTATGCCCCAATTGAGCTTCACCTCATTAGGATTATACCTTTTGTATCTGCTCAATAAATCGGGGTAAGTGCATTTGCATACCAACCTCTTGGATTCCCGCTTTCGTCCACCCTCCATAGCATTGCGGGGAACGGGCGGGAATGACAGGCAGTTATCCCACTCCGGTCAATCAGATACGGGTAAGGATAATCAGATTTTATCTTTCTTTTGTTTGCGGATCACTATCTTTTTTACTTTTTGTTTCAACATATCATAATACCCTTCCTTTTCGCCCCAAATGATAGCGCCCGTGCTCCTGCGATTTGACTCATTTATTATCATACTCCCATTTTCATCTGTTTTATAATCTTCACAGATAAATAAGTCGGTATCCTCTATGTCATCCAATACTAATGCATAAAAGGCAGCATAGCTTGGGCGGGTGTGATCAGCAAAACTTACCAATATTTCATCGTCTCTATTAAAAATAACAAGTGCATAGTCAGATCGTATGAAAAACTCATTTTCATAAAATTGCCCTTTCGAATAAACACTACCATGAAGTTTTTCAAATGCTGCTTCAATTTCCTTGGCTATCCTTTTTCGTTTCCTGCTATTCTGAGATGCAAATTTTTTGTTGTGTTCCAAATCCGCTCCGCTGTTTTTTTACAGGTCTGGTTACGTTCAGCGTTTTCTGTGGAAAACGCATTTAGATATGAACGGTCCGATTTAGGATAGTTGATATTGATTGACAAACTATAATGAAATACCTAAGGGGGGTCAACGAGAATTTCTGGATATAAAAATTTTACGATTGTCAAACATAGCATTATCAGTCAATTCCCTGTCCGTTGCAATTAGAGCCTTCATCCGCTTTCTTTTTTGAGATGGAATCCGCCTTGCTTTTCAAAACAGAAAGTGTTTTGTGAAACAGCTCTTGATCCTCTCTCAAAATATCCTTTGCATCATATATACTTAGTAGTGCTTTCGCAGTTTTATTTCGCCTTGATTCGAGATTTGTTCTCATAATGATTATCCGACCTCTATCAAATTGATGAATTTATAACTATAATTATTGCGAGAACCATGCCAAAAAAGAAATTTGAAATGTTTATTAATCTTTGCGGGTAGTTAGATGAGATGACTCGGGAGAACTTCGAGTAAGACACAGGGAGTATATGGAAAAAAATGCCCACAATATGTGTAATTCAATTCCACTTAGTGGTAAAAAATTACATACTTTAAATCAATCAACCCAGCAATCAATTGATCAACCTGTAAGACCCGGCCATATTGACATCGGGTAGATCTTGAGGCTATAAGATAAAAAAAGGAGGTGCGGAACAATGCTTATTAAGCGACCGATCAATGCGTTTATTACCCTGTTTTCCCTGGTACTCATGTTGGTGGTTTTTTCTCTGCCGTCCAACGGCCTTGCCGGCGGGGAGATCCTTTACCTCAAATACAATGTTCATGCTTTCCAGAAGGGCTCCGCATATAATGCGAGCTACGCAAATTGGACAAACCCCGGGCCCGGGCATGTTGTATTCCCCGTCAACACGGCCGTCAGGGTCAGTCCGTTCAGCAGGTGGAGGGTAAGGAGGGGCTTTCTCCTGACCACGGTTGATGAAGGGAAGAAGATTTCCTACGAATTCCATAAACAAAGAATGGGGATGAGCATTGACGAATATATTAAACTGATCACATCCCCGAAACAGGTGTCCATGAAGGGGCTTTCCAAGAAAGACCGTGAAGGGATACGCCTCGGAAAGGCCATGGTCGG
>JAFDDR010000050.1 GCA_019310785.1 Deltaproteobacteria bacterium | reverse complement strand
ACCTTCGTTCACATCCGCTTCCGTCCCATCAGCCCGGAGTATCACCGGATCAACTCCAAAAAAAGGATGGGCAGCCGATCCGGGTTTCATGGGCATGGCCCCGGGAATGGGAGTGATCAAAAAACCGCCCGTTTCGGTTTGCCACCATGTATCCACAATAGGACAATTTTCTTTCCCTATCACTTTATAATACCATATCCATGCCTCGGGATTGATGGGCTCGCCCACACTTCCGAGGAGTCTCAGGCTGCTCAGGTCCCTTTTGGCCGGCCAGTCATCCCCGCTTTTCATGATCGCACGAATTGCAGTCGGGGCCGTATAAAAGATGTTGACCCCATATTTTTCCACTACCTCCCAGAAACGATCCGGCTCCGGGTAATTAGGAACACCCTCCGTTGTGTGAAGCACCCCTTTTGGTTTTCCGGTACTGCCGCTCGTGTACAGGATAAACAGCGGGTCTTCTGAATCCATCGGCTCTGCATCACATTTATGAGAGGCATCCGCCATTAGTTCATTCCACCAGTGATCCCTTCCATCTTTCATGTCTGTCTCTTCGTCAATCCTGTTGACCACAATACATGTCTTATCGGCGTTTTTCTTGTTAGGCAGTACCCTTCCTGAACGGTATCCGTAGTTGGCGGTAATGAGAATCTCCGACTTGCAGCCCAGGATCCTGTCCCTCAATGCCTCCGCGCTGAAGCCTCCGAATACTATGCTGTGAATAGCCCCTATCCTTGCGCATGCTAACATGGCAATGGGAAGCTCGGGAATCATGGGGAGATAGATAGAGACCCGATCTCCCTTGTTCACATCTAAGTTTTTAAGGACATTTGCAAATTTGCAGACCTCGCGATGGAGTTCCTGATAGGTGTAAGTTTTGGATTCCTCCAAAGGCTCCCCCTGCCAGATAAGCGCAGCCTTGTTCTTTCTCCACGTTTTCAGATGACGGTCCAGACAGTTATAAGAGGCGTTCAGCTTTCCCCCGGCGAAATAGCGGAGATAGATGTCGTCTTTGAAACTGTATTCCTCTGCCGGTCCTTCCCATTTCTTGAACCAGTCCAGGTGCTCCTCGGCCATCCCGGTCCAGAACCCCTGGGGGTCTTCTATTGATCGCTTATAAAGTTTTTTATAATCCTCCATGCTTTTTATGTGGGCTTTTTCCACGAACCCTTCAGGCGGGTTAAAGACACGCTTTTCCATGTACACTGATTCCATTTCACTCTTTTTTGCTTCCATGGCTTTATTCCTCCATTTTTTGAAAATTTTTTAGATGATATATTTTGACCCAATCATTTTTTTACGGCAAGACAAAACGGAATTTATGAATGAATGGTCATTCAGTGCCAAAAAGCAAAAAACCCCCTCCCCCATAAGGCGGCATTTTTGACAGGGGAGGGGTAACGGGACAACCTCCTATAAACGATAATATTGCAATTTCCGTAACTATACAGGTTCAAAGTTCCAGGTTCACGGTTCAGTGGTTCTGAAGAGTAGACTGTTACATTCAAGATTTTCTCGAACCGGTTGAGTGGTCTTAGCACGGACAATAGTTCATGGCTTTGGATTGAAACCGTGAACCCTGAACCTTGAACCTGACAACCTGGGTAGAGTACCAATTTCCAAAAAGCTAAAGGATCCCTTCTGTTTTAGAGACTGATTTACTGTATTAAAAGCTGATAACCTCGTAAAAAGTTAATAGACCTCCCTTTTATTCTCGCGGTGATCCACCATATAAAGCAGGGTGGACTTTTCTTTTAGCTCATTTTTGAGTTGCTTCAGTCCTTTACGTTCAATCCCGTAATCGCGAACATAGACCTTGCGATATCCTTCCGGAACGTTTTCATAAGAGCTGAGTATACTTACCATGCGGCCCCCATGTTTTCGTATGATATCAGTGACCTCCTTGATGGATCCCGGCCTATCCTCCACCTGAAAAGCAAACTGGATACCTCTTTTGCCAACTCCGGTCAAAGAGATCATGGCCCTGAATATGTCCGTCTGAGTGATGGCACCTACAACCTTTTTTTTGTCCACAACCGGGACCCCGGAGATGTTTTTCTCTAAAAGAACCTCGGCAGTTTCCTCTATTGTAAAATCAGAGGGCACGGTTACCGGATCCTTGGTCATGATGTCCTTGACCTTGATCTTTGAAATGAGAAAAAGGAGTTCATGTATTTCCAAGGTCGTGGCATCGGAAGCAGAAGACCTTTTTACATCCCGGTCAGTAAGGACCCCTACCAGCTTACCTTTTTCCATAACCGGCAGCATGTTGATATCATTTTCTTTCAACAACTTCATGGCACCCTGCATGGAGTCGTTAACATCCACGGTAATAACCGTCTTGCTCATCCAATTCATCACTAACATAATAATTCCTCCTTAGTTTATATTGTTCGTTTTCGTTCTTTATCTATCCCTGAAGTGAAATGTGCTCTTCGAACCTTTTGAGGGGGTGAAGACAGAAGATATGACCCAACTTGTTGAATAAAGGACTAATTTAAGGCGAGATCTCGGGACGCGATAAAAGATATGTGCCGGTTATCTGTCGGGTTTTTTTACAAGCTGTAAAGACAAAACCGCATTTCTCACAAGGAGAAACGGGGTTTTAGATAAGGCAAATAGTATAAAATTGTCGCTCTTAAGCACTCGTCACAGCGGCGGCACATAAACGCAATAAACCGCCGGTGTCATGTCATAGTCTTCAGCATCCTCAATGTTAGTTAAAGCATCAATCGCTGCCTTGTGCTTCCATGAGGCATCGTAAAGGTTGTATACCCAGTCCGTTATTGCCCCTTGAAAGGCAAGCACATCCTCCTTGGTCATGGGTATGTCTTTATTGTCTGACGTGCGCCACCCAAAGTTATCCGGCAGAGTTGCATTCGGAGCCGCTAATTTTGCTGCCACGGCAGAAAGATGATTCCTGCTTGTTTCGTCACTTTCAAAGGAATTCCCTTTAAAAACAACACCTGAGAGAAGCTTTTGTGACCGCAAATTATTCACCTCATTGCACCGCTTTTCCTGCACCTCTTCCAGAGTGATCAGAACCTGGCGTATAGTGGCCATTAGAGGCTCCGGTTCAATGGGCTTTTCCAGGAAAGCATCGGGCCGGGCGGCAATAAAACGGCTCAATATTTCTTCAGTAGGTTTTCCTTCCAGACCTTCGCCATCCTCGTGGAACTCACGCAACTCGGCTAAATGCTTTAAGAAGCCACCCTCGCCGGTCAGGATAATAACGGGTATATCCTGGTTGTCGGGGGATTTCTTGAGTTCGTTAAAGACGGATATCCCGCTTTTCTTGGGCATGCGCAAATCCAGGAGAATCAGACCTGGCGAGGTTTCCTTCACCTTTTTTAGTCCTTCCTCACCGTCAAAGGCGCTGTATATTTCCCTGAACCCGTTTTCTTCCAAAATAGTGGTTAAATAGCGAACATTTTCCTTTTCATCATCAATAATCAATACACTGGTTTCAGCCATGACTCCCTCCCTAAGTTTAGGTATTCCCACAAGAAAATTCATTTACACCAAAATAACACGAATGTTCATTCAATGACAAGTCAAAAGTCTTCCTGAACGGCCATCTCCTTGACAGGGTGCGGTGCGGGTGCTACAGAAAAAACAGAGTAGCTACACAGGTTCAACGTTCAGAGGTTCAGGGTTTGCCCGCCTGGCGGGTTCAAGCCCGCCCTGGTGCGACGTAACGTGCGCTTTAAAACGGTTCTTCCGAACACTATGCCCAGAGATTCTATGAAAAGTACTCTTAAACCAGGTCTGGGCCAGGGGTTAGATTCATGTCTCTCGCTTATCCTGTTAAACAAATACAAATAAATGCCGTAATTGGTTTTGAGGTTCACGAAGTACATGTGGGCTCTGTCTGGAAAACCGGCAATCTCCTTTTTCGCGCACCCGAGCCCGGAGCCCGCTCCCAAACCAAAATGGACAAATGGGCACGAGGTGTGGATGCCGACGGCCGTGATTACATCCTGTGGAAGGCCGATATTCCACGAACAAACCGTTTGGTTATCCAGCAACTAAATAGTTACTATTGCTTTGAGGTATCGCCTGCCTGATTTTCAGGGTAAATAGCTTTGAGAACGATGGTGAAGGTGGATCCATGCCCGGTTGATGATTCAACCTTGATGTCCCCTCCATGTTCTTCCACAATCTTGTGTGTCACGCATAGCCCTAATCCCGTACCCTTGGCCTCCTTTGTGCTGAAAAACCGGGTAAAAAGCTGTTTGCGGATTTCCTCGTTCATTCCAATGCCATTGTCCCTTATCAGGAATAAAAGGTCTTTGTTATCTCTCTCGACCTTTATCTCCACCAGAGGCATTTCATCCGGGCCATAGGACTTTTCCCGGCATGCATCCACGGCGTTGGAGGTCAGATTTAGCAGGGCGCGACCGATGGTATCCGGGTCCAGATCTACGGGAGGGCCGTCATCCCCGTGGCAGCGTATCTCAATGCCTTCCTGTTCCGCTGATTTGGATAATATCTCGGCAGTCTCTCGTACCAGTTTCAAGGGATCCGTCGGCACGGGATTGGGCTTTCGGTCCCGGCAATAGCTGAGCATGTCCAAACTGAGCTTGCTGATGCGTTCAATGCCCTTTTGAACATTTCCCCATCCCTCTTCCAAGAGGGCGGAATCATCCCTCTTGAGTCCGACATTTAGCATGTAGGCGCCACCTTTAAGGCCATTCAGGACATTTTTTATGCAGTGGGTCACGCCCGCCACGGTCTGGCCGATGGCCGCAAGACGCTCCTGTTCAATGAGCTGTCGACGTAACCGGTTTTCCTCTGTCACGTCCTTGCTTATTCCAACAGTTCCCAGTATCCGGCCTTCAGTGTCTCGCAACTGGGATATGGAAAGGCTTATTTCCACCTCATGGCCATCTTTGGTAATAAGAACGCCGGGATAATTATTTACCGCCCCTTTGGCCTCAACCTCGGCCATCAGTCTCCGGCGGTTCTCCGGCGTCTTCCAGAAGTCCTCCATTTTGTCGCCCAGGATCTCTTCCCTCTTATATCCCAGGATGCGCTCACCACCCGGATTGAATGTAACTATGCGACCTTCAAGATCGGTGGTGATAATCATATCCGATGAGTTGCCAAGAATATTCTCTAAGTACTCTTTGTTCTGGCGCACTTCTTCCTGAAGAGAGACCTCCTCCGTCATATCCCGGGCAATAATGGCGAAGGAAATCATTCGGCCCCGGTCGTTGAGAATAGGGAAACGAACCGTATTAAAATGCCGAACCTGATCTTTAACCCTCATTCGTTCAGTGGAAAACAAGGTCTTTTGTTTTACAATCATCTCCCTGTCATAGGCAGCCATGGCCTGAGCCAGGCGTTCCGGGAAAACCTCAAAATCGGTCCGTCCTATTGCCTTCGCGGGTGATATGCCCATAGATGCGGTGGCGGCAGGGTTGACATAGAGATACCGCCCTTCAAGGTCCTTAATGCAAATGATATCATGGGCTGATTCCAGGAATTGTTGAAGTTTTTCCTCCGATTCCTTTTGCAGTTTTTGCTTTTCTGCCTCGATCTGGATCAGGTCCCAAAAAAGCCTTGCCCCACGGTGATCGATAGAACTGACATGGATAGGCTTTGTACTGATAATCCGCTCCCTGACATCCATAGACCCGGTCAATTCGATGAGAAGATTCAAACCGGAAAGGGTATAGAGATCGGTAAAGTCTTTCGTAGTGAAAATGCCCATGTCCCGGGCACGTGAAATACCCGGAGAATCGGGGTTGGGATCGGCAACACCTAAGATCTCCATGTTCAGACGGTTCAGCTTTTCATTACTTAAAAGCGCCAGTAGATCGTCACAAGCCTTTCCTCCTCCTATGATTGCGGCTTTGAGCGGGGTTCGGGATTGCGACCCCCTTCGTATCAACTGAGCCTCTGATTGTTCCCCCGCCTGACCGTGATCGGAACTTCCAATTTTGTCGATCATAGTTCCCGTCTCTTAAGATCAATGATTTCGTAAAAAATCCATAAAGATTGATGGTCTCGTAAAAAGTCAAGAATTCCCTTTTGGCGTCATTCCCCGCACACAGCAGCGGGATCTTCGACAGGCGAAAGCCGGAATCCAGAACTTTGGGACTTTTTACGAGTCCATCAAATTAGTTAGCTGAAAATGCAAGCTCCATGCCAATAAAGACCGAAACTTTAATACCGTCTAAGTGTTTGAAAAATAATGTATTGTTTGTCATAGGCGGGTCTAATGTCTTAAGCAATTTGTGTCCGGGTTTTTTTCATATTGTAAAGGATGCTCGGGTATTCGCATGGCGAAGCTTAGTCAGCCTTGACCGAGGTCTCAAATTTGAGGCCGTATTTTTCGATTTTGGAATGAAGGGTGGGCCTTGAAAGCCCTAAGATTTTTGCTGCCCGCGACCGGTTTCCTCCTGTAAGGGTAAGGGCCTCGCTGATAAGCATACTGGCAAATCGATCCATGCATGCATCGAACATATGTTCCGTTATATTGGACGTCAGGGCCTTGCGCATCCATTGACGGATTGACTCTTCACCTGTTTCACTCCCTAAACCGTGTACTGCATCTTCACCACTGATTGCCTGGCAAATGTCTTCGGGACGTACGGGCGCTCCGCGATTGAATATCAACGCCTTCTGTATGGTATTGCCAAGCTCCCGAACATTGCCTGGTAATAGATAGTTGTTGAGCATTTCAATTGCCTCTTTAGTGATCCCCGGATTATACACGTTTACTTCCGCTGCATACTTAGAGAGAAAGTATCCCGTGAGCAGGGGAATATCGCCCGGCCGTTCGCGGAGGGGGGGAAGCCAGATGGTCACAACCTTGAGCCGATAATAAAGATCTTCACGAAAACGGCCCTGTGAAAGGCCATCTTCCAGATTCCGGTTGGTGGCCGCAATAATCCGTACATCGACAGGGATTGTTTCCCGGCCCCCGAGACGTTCAATGCTCTTTTCCTGAAGCAATCTTAATATTTTGGCCTGTATGCTGGAAGGCATGTCACCGATTTCGTCTAAAAAAACAGTTCCGCCATGTGCCTGTTCAATTTTTCCTACACGTCGATGGACAGCGCCGGTAAAGGCGCCTTTTTCATACCCGAACAGTTCACTTTCCAATAGATTTTCAGGTATTGCCACACAGTTGATAACAAGAAATGGCTTGTTTGCCCGCAAGCTGTGTTGATAGACGGCCCTGGCCACGAGTTCCTTTCCCGTGCCCGAGTCGCCCCTTATAAGCACCGTAGCATCGGTAGGAGATACCCGACCGATTGCCTTGTATACATCCTGCATGGGCCTGCTCCGGCCGATCAGGGCCTCTCCGGAGGCATTGTCTGGTATAACATTCATGTCTACGGGCGATCTCATAAAACGGCCCGCTTCCAATGCCTGCCCGATAACAAGAAGCATGTCGGGAATGTCAAAGGGCTTGAGGATGTAATCAAAGGCGCCCATTTTGGTTGCTTCGATTGCGGTTTCAGTGGTGCCAAAAGCGGTCATGATGATGACCGGGAGTTTCGGTTCGATCTCGTGGATCTGCTGAAAGGTCTCAAGTCCATTCATTCCCGGTAATCGCACATCGAGCATAATTAGATCCGGGACCTTCTCCCGGACAAGTTTGAGCCCAGCTTCGCCCGAGGCCGCACTTTTAACGTCATAGCCTTCCTCGATCAAAAGCTTCTCAAAGCTTTTTCTCAACTGGTCGTCGTCATCAATGACAATAATTGTGCTCATTTTCCAATTCCATAAAAGTCCAGCCGTCTATTTTTTGACAGGATTAACGGGATGGACTGGATTATTAGTCTATCGGTTGAGCGGCTCGTTTCACCTGTCGTCTATCGGTTGAGTTGTTTTTGGAGCCGCACAACGTATAACGATAACCGTAACGAGTAGCGCAACCGCAACCGTTCATCCGAGCCTTGAGCCTCGTGAACAGTGACCCTTTTATTAACCCTGAACCCATGAACCACTGAACCCGTGAACCGTTACATTATTCCTTTACCGGGAGTGTAATGACGAAAGTGGTTCCCTCACCCTCTTTTGATGTAAGATCCAACCAACCTCCATGCTGCTCCACAATGCGGGTGGCAATACTCAGGCCCAGGCCCGTTCCCTCCTCTTTGGTTGTGAAAAAGGGTTGAAGGACCTTGTCCTGAATCGATTCGGGAATACCGGGACCGTTATCGGTCAACCGGATGACAACCACCTTTCCCAATGGTTCTACAAAACTTTTTTCCTCATGGATGACAATTAAACCGCCCCCCTCCATGGCCTCGCATGCATTAACCACGAGATTGACCAGCACCTCCTTTAACTGCTCGGGATCTGTCTGGATCTCCGGGAGAGGCAATCGGCGCTGGAGCTTTATCTCCACCTCATAGGATTGAAGTCGATGCTCTAACAATTTAATGGCCAGGTCCACCACGTCTGAAGGACTGACCCTTTGCATCTTGAGTTTGGGGGGTCGGGAAAACTCGAGGAAATTTTCAACGATAGTGTCAATATGCCGGATTTCATCAGAGATCACCTCAAAGTCCTCTTTCTGGGGATCCAGCATTTCAAGAGTCCGGCTCAAAGAAAACAAGCGCATCTTTACGGAGGTCAGGGGATTGCGAATGCTGTGGGCCATTCCGGCGGCCAATTTTCCCACAAGGGCCATTTTCTCGGCCTGTAGAAGGTGCTCCCGGCTTCTTACTAACTCTATCTGGGTATGGTCGTATTCCTTTATCAGGCCTCTAACACTTTGATTGAGTGCCTTGACCTCGTTTTCTGCTCTCTTAGAACCGCCTTCCGGATCCGCCTCCAAGGCCAACCTTCGAACCGGCCCTAAAATCCGGCTTACCAGGACAAAGGTCAGGAGCAGGGCTAACAACAGGACGATCAGCATACCTGTCACGGCAGTAATTCTCAGTCTATTAGCCTGGGCACGGCTCCCGGCCCTGGCTTCTTTGATTCTTTCCGTCTGAAAATCTTTGTATGACTCACAAAGGTCAAGGATCTTGAAAAAACGATTGCGCACTTCCCTGTGGAGTCTGGCGCCGATTTTGCGCTCACCTGCCTTGTAGTATACAATGACCCGGTCTTTTGCGGTAATATATTTTATGTATTCCGACTCGATCCGGTTGATGGCCTTCCTTTGTTCTTCGGTATCAATTAGAGCGCGCGCCTCGTTCAACTTCTCTTTGAAAATCCGGCGATACTCTCCCAATTGCCTTAACCAGTCCGGATCACCATCCAGGAAATAATAGGAAACAAACCCTTTCTGGTTCACAAGGGCCATTTCAAGGGCTTCGGCCGCCTGAAAAGCGGCAACATTTCTGTCAATGATGTGGGTTAGAAGGAACTGCATTCGGTAGGTATACCAAACCGTGACTGAACCACCCACTAAAGTGATAAACACTAAGGCGGTCAATATGATATAGATGCGGACACGCAGGTTGATCCTTTTCCACATTTTCAGGACACCTTACGGCACTCCCTACTCCAGGCCGTGGGTTGTCAGGGCTTCCTTTACCTTAGCCTCCCTGATCTTGTCTTCGTGATCTTGCCTTTTCCGGGTGGCCTCTCCCACCTTGAGCATAAGCTGATCTATTTCACAGGGTTTCATCAGGTAGTCGTAGGCCCCCAACCTCATTCCATCAATGGCAGATTCTATAGTGCCATGACCTGTAAGCATGATGACCTCGATCAGGGGATACGACTTTTTGATTTCAGCCAACGTCTCAAGTCCATCCATGCCAGGCATCTTGACATCTAAGATCACGACGTCGGTGTTCCGATGCTTGGACAGCGTATCCAGTGCCTCCTGCCCGCTGAAAGCGGTGATTACCGTGAGATCTCTTTTTGCCAGCCTCTTGGTCATGGTTTCCACAAAGGGAACCTCATCATCCACCAACATTACGAGTGGTTTCATCATGGCCATTCTCCCTCCTGTTTAAGGTAGTTTTTTAAGGAATTCGTAACTCAGGTTGTCAGGTTCACGGTTCACAGTTCAAGGTTAATCGCTTCGCTGTTTTCTTCATATCTCCACTGCAACAAAGAATTCGCTCCGGATCTTGGTGCAATAGCACCTGGTGTTCTGCAAAAACCGGATGAACTATGTATTTGGTTTAGAACCGAACCTGTCTTTCATGAATCTAACCTTGAACCCTGAACCTCTGAACTTTGAACCTGGGTAGTTACAGGAATCCAAATTAATGCGTAGCGCTTTCCATTACCCCCTTGGCCGTTTCAAGTATCCCCTCGGGAAATCCCACTATATTGTATACTCCTAAGAAGCCTACGACCCAGACCACCGCCATGGAAAGGAGAAAGAGTATAAAGCCGTATTTCAAAAAATCCATGGGATGAATCATCTTTTCCCCCGTATCCGGATACACACCCAGGCCATAAACAATGGCGTTATTGGGGGTGCCCACGATCAGGAAATGGGCAAATGACGTGGCAAAGGCCACGGCCAGGCCTACGGCCCAGGGCTCGCCCGGAACGCCCGTCATAATTCCCATGGGAATAACAATGGGGCCCAACAGCGCTGTAGTCCCGGCGTCCGACATAAAATTGGTCATCAGGCCGGAGAGAGAGGAAAGCCCGACCCACAGGCCGAAGCCCGAGCTCATGCCCACATATCCGAGAATCTCTAAAAAACTCTGGGCTAACCACAGGGCAGCGCCACTTTCCTTTAAAAGGGCACCAAGGGTCAAAGCGCCACAGTACATGAACCATGCGTCCCAGGATATGCCGCCCAAGATCTTTTTCCATTCCGTTGTCCTGAAAAGAACCGGGATGAGGAGCGCCAAGAGTGAAGGTCCTCCAAGGCCTAATTCCTCACCGCCCGCTATCCAGAGGAACAGAATCAGGAGAAGCATGCCGAATGTGACAAACTCCGGGTACTTCATCTTGCCCATCCTTCTGGTTTCATCATTTATGGCCGCTAATCCCGGGGTGAGGTCCCTGGTCTTGATCTTCCTGCCGAACAGGACCAGCATATAAACGGCCACTAATATCCCTAATATCGGTACAATGGGAAATCCGTATTTCATCCAGGTGAAGAAATCCATGGGGACATTATATTCACTCCAGAATCCCATCATGATCACGTTACGGCCACCGGCGGCGGGCGAGCCGATACCACCGACATTGAGGGCAAAGCATAATGTAAACATCAGGAATTTTGCTAAGGCCGGATCGTGTTTCACCTGTCCGTCGGGGCTTTTAGCCGATACCGCGCCAAAATAAACCGCCGCCATCACCGGGGTCATAAACGCACACATGGCATGGGCCGAGATAAAAGACCCCACAATCGACATGCTGAGACACAAAACGAAGATAGGAACGTAAAATCCCTTGGTCCAGCCCAAGAGCCAGCTTGCCAATCGTTTATGCAAACCCACCTCTACAACAGCCACACCCATGGCAAGGACCCCCAATAGGAACATAGGGGCGTCGCCCGCAAAGGTCTTGCCTATCATGCTGCGGGGGAGCAGGTGCAGAAAGTAGGCTAAGATCGGCATCAGGATACCTGTCAACCCGATCGGGATAGCCTCCGTGGCAAAAAAAATGACCGCCATGGGTATAATGCCTAACACGATCATGGTCTTGTGACCAGCGCTTACAGCGTCATGGGCTATTTCCCATTCAATCATCTTTTTGGCAAACCCGTATTTTTCCACGGATTCAACCACACTCTGCGGCGTGGGCAAGACAAAGGCAATTAGTAGAAAAACACCCACCCCTATGCACAGCCACAAGACCTTGTTTGTCAGGATTCCGCCTTTACTCGCATCATGTCCGATATCTTCACTCATAGGGAAGCTCCTCCTTCATCTTAGGTTCTAAATTACCATAATTCAGAGCAGGCATTATCATGCCTGACTTCATATCTCGCAGGTCATCATGGTCTCGAAAACCTCTCTGAATACATCCGTCAGCCTCAATATTCCCACGATCCGTTCGTCCCTGACCACAAGGAGAGATTGATGGTGTCCCATAACCAACTGGTGTATGGCCTCGCCTAAGTTGGCGCTTTCTTCAATGTATTCACCTTCTCCCGGTGTGTACATAAAATCCTTTACCTTCAATTTTGCCGCCTTGACGCATATATCCTGAAAGGTCCCGACAAAGATGGAGTACCGTTCCATCATTGACTTCAGAAATTGCGGGCTGAATCCGGCACGCGAGATCGTTCCGGTATCTCCCATTTGTTTATATTTGGGCTCTAGTGCCCTAAGTGCATCTAATTGGCTTATTTTACCCAAAACATTATTGTTTTTATCAAGGACCAGGATGGCCCTGTGGAGATATTTAAACCGGCTCCGGTCAAGTTCCTCATGGGCCTTTTCAAGGGCCATTACTGCTTCAAATAAGGTGGCTTTTTCGGAGACAGTTGCATATTCCTCGAGGGGTACCATTAAATCTTTTACGCGTATTGTTTCCATGCTAAACCTCCCAAATATTTATCTTGTAATTTGGATGTCTTACTTAGAGTCCATCCATAAACAACCAATTTCTGGATGAGCACTAACTATCAGCCATTGACCAGCCTGACCAGTGTAGAATCCGGGAAATAGTCAATGATATTGAGGCAGCCGTAATCCTGCTGGATATTGAACATTCGGGCCTGGTCCAGACCGAGGGCACTGCAAAGTATTATCCTGTTGACCGCGCCGTGCGCGACTATTACGATGTCTTTTCCCTGTTGTTCCGAAAGGATACGCTCAAAGCAATTAGTGATTCGCACTGAAAAGTCTCTAACGGATTCACCATCTCCCGGACCCTTGAAGCTGACCAGGTCTTCCTGGCGCTTTTTCAACTCCTCGGGAAAGTCCTTACGGATATCTTTCATGGTCATACCTTCCCAGTCGCCGAAATACATTTCCCGAAGCTCTTGCAGGGAAGAGAGTTGAACGTCGTGATAACGGGCTATCTGACGGGCACTCAAGGCAGATCTTTTAAGATCGCTCGAGTAGATAGCACTGATTTCTATTAGGCGGAGACGCTCGGCAACCTGCTTCATCTGGAGGATTCCGGTCTCGGTCAAATCCACGTCCGTATGGCCATAGACAGTAAAATTTTCATAACCTACAACCTGTCCGTGCCTTATGAGGTACACCCGATTAAGCCTTTTCATAGCAACAGAGCATAAAGATTCATGATTTCAAAGTCAATGACTTTGGGCTCAATATTTTGTTACAATTATGTCTAAGCCAGGCAATAAAATCCACTGTGTCTATCTTTCAGGGAGGTATAGAGTTAGTTTTTTGTAATTATTTTATGGCCAAATTTGACTTTACCCTGACTTTGGGTTTTATTGAAGTGTGTGGATATTGATGGACTCGTAAAAAATATCGAAATCGTCATCAGGTGTCTAACAAAGGCAGAGAAAAATAGCATGATAATACCTGAAAAAGATTGTTTTGGCGTTTTAGATGAGGTTTTCCCCATGGGCAAAGAGGGCCTGAGAGAAATCGTCCCGGGCTGTTTCGATTGTCCCCATAAGAAAGCCTGCCTGCAAGCGGCCTTAGACACAAAGGAGGGTATTGAGTTCAGGGGTGAGGTCCTTGACCGCACGCCTGCCGGGGGCCTGGCAGGAAGGCTCAGGCGATGGTCGGATAAAAAGCAACTGAGCCGGCTCATGCAGCAAGAGGAAACAAAGAGAAAATGATCGTTGAACTAACCTGCCCTTACTGCCGGTTCTCAAAAAAAATCCCGAAGGAAAAAATTCCTCAAGGTGTCAAGTGGGCCACGTGCCCCCGTTGTCGTCAGCGGTTTGAGATACAAGTGCCAGACCCGGAGGCCGGCCTTGAAACACCAGAAACCGGGGAAGAGACGGGGTATGATAGACCAGAGGAAGGACATAGAAAAGATCGCACGCGGCATGGTTCTCCCTGGGAAAACCGCTCGGAGATAGGCCTATGGCAGGGGATCTATCAAACCTTAAAGGGAGTGCTTTTTTCTCCTGAAAAGCTCTTCACAACCCTGAACTATAAAGGAGGAATAAAGGAACCTTTGGCCTTCGGCCTTCTCGTGGCCTGCCTTGGGTCCATGATCGGTTTTTTCTGGGAGTTCCTGATCCTGTCCGGTGGGTTGCTTTCTCTTGCATACCCACTCTTTGGACAACTTACGGCAGCCCTGATTTTTCTGCTCGTAATTGTCATTATTCCGGTTTTAGTAACATTGATTATGTTCATTTACAGCGGGATATTACACCTGTTTTTACGTATTTTAGGGGCAGGTCAAAACGGGTTTGAGGCCACTTTCAGGGTTGTATCGTACTCCCAGGCCGCCCAGGTGTGGGCCTTAATCCCATTTTTCGGAGGTCTGATTGCCGGGATCTGGCAGCTCATCGTTCAAATCATTGGATTGCGTGAGATACATGAGACCTCCTATTTAAGGGTTATTATTGCATTTGTGATCCCTGTTGCCCTCATTTTTTTCCTTGTGATCGGGGTCGCGGTTTTTTTATTTATATATTTTAAACAGTATGGATTTAGTAGACTATGACCCTTAATATTTTTCTCCTTTGCCTGGGTATTGTCCTCCTCTATTTCGGCTCAGAATGGATGGTCAAAGGGGCGGCATCCTTAGCCCTTTCTCTATCTGTCCGGCCGATTATGGTCGGGCTGACCGTAGTGGCCTTTGCCACTTCAGCGCCGGAACTCCTTGTAAGCCTCATTGCCGCTGTCAAGGGGTCTGCCGGGGTTTCATTAGGAAATATCTTGGGCAGCAACGTGGCCAACATCGGCCTGGTTTTAGGTACAAGCGCCCTTGTAAGGCCCCTGGCCGTAAACAAAAAACTGGTGAAAAGGGAGATCCCGTTTATGATAGGTGCATCCGGGGTTTTCTGGCTAATATGCTTTGATGGCTGGATAGGAAGGATTGACGGTATCATTCTCTTGGCCGGATTGGCCATTTTCTTAGTCTTGGGGATCATGACGGCCAAAAAAGACGATAAGACAAGAGAGGAAGGGCCCGCGCGAGAAGGGAAAAAGCTTGGTTGGTATATTTTTTTCATACTGATCGGAATGGCCGGACTGGTCTACGGCGCAAATCTGATTGTAAACTCGGCCATCTTTATAGCGAGGCAAATTGGGCTCAGTGAGATCTTTATCGGCCTTTCCATTGTCGCGTTGGGAACCTCACTTCCCGAACTGGCTACATCGGTTGTGGCCGGGGCCAGGGGAGAGCACGATATTTCCATCGGTAATGTCGTTGGTAGCAACGTCTTTAATGTGTGTATGGTTATCGGAACAGTCGGACTTTTTAATCCCATGCCCGTGGAACCCGGACTTATGCAATTTGAATTTCCGGCCATGTTCGGTTTGTGTCTGATTCTGCTTGTTTTTTGCAGGACCGGCTTTATTCTAAACAGACTGGAAGGCCTTTTTTTCATACTCAGCTTTTTTTCATTTATAGGCATCTCGTATTGGTTTGGATAGACAAATGCCTAAAATGTTACAATAATGGCAACCCTGAACCCCTCGTATCTGACTCCGCAATGCTGGAGTCTCTTTTTCGATCAAACTGGCCGCTTCGGTGGCCAGAGGCGGCGCTGAACTCTTAAACCTGTATTAAAAAGGAAACAAAACATTGGCAAACAATATCGACTATGAACAAGTCCTGAACCCCTCACAGTTGGATGCGGTCATGACCCTTGAGGGCCCTGTCCTGGTTATAGCAGGGGCAGGGAGCGGCAAGACCAGGACCCTGATTTACAGGGTGGCCCGCTTAGTGGAAACAGGCGTGCCCCCGGAGGATATTCTCCTGCTCACCTTTACCAGAAAGGCGGCCCAGGAGATGTTAGACAGGGCAAGCAGCCTTTCGGATGCAAGGTGCAGGTTTGTGTCGGGCGGCACCTTTCATTCCCTTGCCCTCCGGGTACTAAGGACCCATGGAGAGCTTATAGGTTTTACAAACTCATTCACCATCTTGGACCGCTCCGATATGGAAGAGGTCATTAGTTCCCTTGTCCCTGAGCTCCAAATACCAAAAGGGACACCCAGGTTTCCGAAAAGGGGCACTCTCGCAAACATACTCAGCAAGGCCGCCAACCTGCAGCAGCCTGTTGATGAATTCATGACACGGGAATACGGGCAGTTCATAGAATTTACCGGGCAGATAAGGAGGCTTGCAAGGCTTTACGGGCATTACAAAAAGGACCATGAATTGATGGACTATGATGACCTTATCCTGAACTTGAGGAAACTCTTAGAAGAAAAAGAGGAAATCAGAAGGGAACTGGGTCTTAAATATCGATATGTCCTGGTGGATGAGTACCAGGATACTAACAAAATCCAATCGGACATTGTCAGGTGGTTAGCCCATGACCATAAAAACATCATGGTCGTGGGTGATGATTCCCAGTCCATTTACTCATTCAGGGGGGCCAACTACAAAAACATGTTTGATTTTCCTTCGCTGTATTCCGGGGCAAAGATTATCAAATTAGAGGAGAACTACCGTTCCACACAACCCATTTTGACCTTGACAAATGCCCTGATGGACCAGGCCCATGAAAAATATACAAAGTGCCTTTTCACAAAACGCGAAGGCGGCAGAAAGCCAACGATCATCAATACAAGAACAGAGCCGGAACAGGCCGCGTTTGTCTGCCGGTATATCAAAGAACAGATGCAGCAGGGCCTGTCAATCCGCGACTTTGCCGTATTGTTCCGGGCCGGTTATCATTCCTTTGAACTGGAAGCGGAATTGACCCGGCAGGGGTTCCGCTATGTAAAATACGGAGGCTTCAAGTTCTTAGAATCTGCCCATATCAAGGATTTTTTAGCCCACCTCAGAGTGGGGGTTAACAGGGATGAGGCCGTAAGCTGGGTTCGTGTACTCAGGCTTGTTAACAATGTGGGCTACGCCAAGAGCCAGGCCATTATTGATTGGATGAGATCTAACCGGATTCCTCCGGAGCAGGTTGGAAAGTGGCCTGGCGCAGGCAAAAGGGAAAAAGGCATCAAATCCTTAGGAAAGCTTTTGGCCGGTCTTGCCTCCAAAAAGCTGAAACCGGAAAATGCCGTTGAACAGGTAATGGAGTATTACGTCCCTATTTTAAAGGAAAAATTCGATGACTATCCCAGGCGGGAAAGAGAGCTGGAACAGTTGGTCACTATGGCCGGCCGCTATAAAAGGCTGAGGAGCTTTTTGGACGACCTGGTCCTGGATCCCCCGACCAGCTCTGCGGACACTGACCTGGGGAAAAAGGGTGAATCGCTCACCCTTTCCACGGTTCATTCGGCAAAGGGATTAGAATGGCCGGTAGTCTTTATTATCTGGGTCATGGAAGGGCGGTTCCCTTCGGCTAAGGCATACAGCAACCCATTAGACCTGGAAGAGGAGCGCCGGCTTATGTACGTGGCGGCCACACGGGCCAAGGACCAGTTGATCATGTGCTATCCCGGACAGGAGTCTGTGCCTGTGTGGCAGCTTGCGGAAACAGGCCTTGGAAACGGACTCTCTTCCTTTATCAGAAGTCTACCCGGCTACGTGATATCTCATGAATCACCAGGATTTCAAAAGACATTTTTCAGCCGCAAACAGGTCAATATCGAACCGGCTCATTCCCGGCCAAAACAGGAAGAATCATCCGGTCTTTCTCAGGGTGACAGGGTCACCCACCCTGCATTCGGCACCGGTGTCATCTCAAAGCTTGTGGGGCAGGAAAAGGTGGAAGTGCTTTTCAAAAACGCGGGCCGTAAGCTCCTCCACTTGGAGTACACCACCCTTGAGAAGATTTGATTGGTTTTTTCCATACCAAATAAGGCAACGGCCTTTGTGATTTATGCTTAGGCGTTATAGAAGACGAAAATCCTTGTCCAAAATGAAAAATTGTTTTAGAATAAAAAGGCTATTTGTGAGGATCCGCGTTTTGAACCAAAGCCGGGGGAAAGAGATGGACGAAGGCAAAAGACGAAAATACGAACGGAAAGATTCCCTGAATCTTATAGACTATGTCGTTTTAGGACCGGAAGGAAAACCGATCAGCCGCCGCATGGGACGGACACTCAATGTCAGTGAGGGCGGCATTCTTCTGGAAACCCATGACCCCGTTAAACAAGGCCAAAGCGTTGTGATAACAATAGCATTAGACGAGGATATAGTTGAGATCAATGGCCATGTTGTCTATATGAAACCCTGTGAAGAGAAACTCTTTTGTTCAGGGATTGAGTTTGCAGGAATAGAACAGGAAGGCAAACGGGTCGTCAAAAAGTATATTGAGGCACTAAAGTCTGAAAGATAATAGATTTATTCTTACATTGAAAACATGGTCCTCCCTCCTGGCCATAGGCTGGGCCAGGTCAGAGATAAATATCTCTGCCTTGAAGTTTTGTGTCTAAAAATACAATTTCCAAGCACCAAATTCCAAATAAATCTCAATTTCTAATACTCAATGACCAAAACCTTCCAGGACAAGACATTGTTTGGATTTTCGAATTTTGGTCACCTGTCCGCCGTAATACTATGGAGGGTGGATTGGAATTTGTTTGATATTTGGGATTTGATATTTGGAGTTTCAATAAGTCAATGAAATTCCAACAAAGCAATGCCCCTCTGGGGATAATCAAAGCCTAGTCCTTTGGGCCAGGCTTTTTACCTATTTCCCATCCCGTAAATGACATGCCAATCCGGTTGTCGCGGAAATACAACTCCCTACATTATAAACCAGGTTTTTGAACGTCCCTGAAAGCTGTTCGTATTCCTTCCTGAGGTTTTCCGGATCCAGCTTGCTGACCTCTAAATCTTTTGACGCCAATATCGAGGCAAATCGAGACTCATGACCTATATCCATGAACGGCAGGTACCCGAATACATCATTTTTCTTGAGCGTCAATAACGGCATGTCGCCTTTCGGGGTCTGCCCGACCACATAGGCATCACCCTCTGTTATGACAAACAAGTCCTCCTTTGAAGAACCTCTTTTTATGATCGGCTTTGTGTCCGCGGGCAGCATATCCTTCCCGGATTTTTTCATGTGCAGTTCTACGGCCCGGTCCGTAATTCCTCTAAGCCTGCCATCCAGACTGATCAGAAATTTTTTGAAGTCCGATGACAGGGACGAATACTGCCGGGAAAGAATATCGGCATCCACAACACCCAACTGAACATCACCCACAGCCGTCACGGTGGCGGTCCGTACGGCTTCTTTGCGCAATAGAGATGCAAAACCACCAATAAAGCAACCCTCTCCGAGCCTGGCAACGGCCATGGTACCGTCCGCGGTCTCCCTGGTTACATCCACCATGCCTTCCAATATGACCCAGATCCATCTGCCGTGGCCACCCTCTTTTACGATCCTGCCACCATCAAAAAAGCTATCTTCACTAATGACATAAACATAATCCACTAAAGGTCCTTTAATAACGGGCAGTGCCCCGCTTTTTCCATCTTTGGATTTCCCTGCCTGTGCGCCTGGCGCCCCGGCCAAAGACGTAGGCCCTATCTTTTCGATCAATCCGTCGTCCAGCATCCTGAGGGAGTCTAATATGATCTGCATCCGGCTATTGTTGACCACACGCCCTATCTTTATTTTCTCTTCAAAAAATTCGAATTTTCCTTCAGACCATCCAAACAGGGCATAAATGGCATCCAGGCCGTTGGTGGAACCTATGGTAGCATTGATGGGGTTGCCGTCCTCAAAATATACCACGCCGGGGTTCGGGGCATACTGGCTTGTAATCTGCAGTCGGCCGGTGCTGTTATTTGTCCCAAGGGTCTGAAAGATATCCGGCAGGCTGATAAAACTCAAGGCACCTGCAAATACCGCTTTATTATCCATGCTATTCCTCTAACCCGCCCATTTCAGTTCCTTCTGGAGTTCAAGCAACGTCAGCTTCATACATTCCTTCAGGGTAGGCCACACGCCGGTTCCCTTGACGGCGCTTGCAGTAAAAGACGGTGCCTTGAGCTTGCTGTTCAGGTCTCGCTCTAAGACATCTTCAGGCAAAATGGGAAAGCCCTCCTCGGCAAGATCTCGCTTGTTGTATTGAATAACCAGGGGAAGTTTGAATATACTGTGGCCCTGTTCTTTAAGGTTTCCCTGTAAATCCTTCAAAGACAAAAGATTTGCTTTCCTGCGAACCTCAAGTGAATCTGCAACAAAGACTACGCCGTCAACACCCTTGAGGACCATTTTCCTGGTGGAGCTGTATTTTTGCTGGCCTGGTACCGTGTAAAGCTGGATCATGACATCACAACCCCTGATCTTACCCAGACCCATGGGCAGAAAATCAAAAAAGAGTGTGCGGTCGCCTTTGGTGTCGATGGAAACCATATCACCAGACGTACTTTTCTTGAACGCCTTGAAAATGTATTCCAGATTGGTGGTTTTCCCGCAACGCCCCGGGCCATAATAGACCACCTTACACTCGATGACCCTATCTTTAAAATTGAAACTAGCCATAGCACCTGGTTATACTACTACAGACATAGAAAATTTCAGCTGATTTTGGGGTAATCTTTTGGACAAAAGGGTACGTTTCTAACTCAAGATTTGGGTTCAAGGTTTATGGTTCACCTCATAACCCAGACCGACCTGATGTCCGGTTTCGAGCAAAGTCCTAAAAATTATGGGGATTGCAGTCACTAAATAAACAGTTTTTAGGAGGACTGCACTAAGCATTAATTGCTATTTCCAACAAATAGTCCCCTTGCTTTGGCCCATCCTTTATCCCTGTTTTTCCGAAAAGAACGCCGTTTGCCCTGAAAAAGCCTATGGGCGAAAAGCACTGGATATCCGATAACTCCATGCCGGTCTTAAATGAATCCAACAGGTCTTTCCGTCTGGACGGAATAATCACGCTCACACTGTTGCCCGACTGAAAGGTAACATCGAACTCAACGGTTTCGCCTTTCATAGGGCCGCTCTCCAATTGAATACTGATCGAAGCCAGATCGAGGACGGCATCTTCCTCTTCCTCCTCTTTGCCGGCTTCGGCAGGCGCTTCGTCCAACTTTGGGAGTTCGGCCTTGATACCTTTCTTCTCTAAGGTACTATTAAGAAATGTTCGAATCTGTTTCAGTTGCGGCTTAGGTAGTGATTCACGGGACACCCACTGACCGAATTGTGCAACTGCCGCTTCAGGTGTCGAAAAAGACAGGAGACACGTAATGATGTTTTTGGCCACCACGACAGGCAAGACCCCTTCTGCGAGCAGTTTTTTAAATTCTGCTAATGCCTGTTCATATTGTCCGAATTTGGCCAAGGCTACAGCCCCTTCTATGGCGGCCGTATTCTTATCTTTCGAAAATGAGAATCTCTTGCTGATCAGGTGATGCATGGATTCAGACAGTTCGGGTACCTCAGGCGCCTCATCAATCTCGGTCAGCTTTTCCTCCACGGCCCTGATCTTTTCCTGAACTGCATCCATCAATTTATCACGATTACCAAGCTGTTGGCTCTTTTCGATGACTTGAAGAGCTTTAAGATATTTTTCTTTAGATTGGTTTAAAAGACTCTGCCTTTTATAAAGTTCAGCCTCTTTTAGCAAAGATTTTATCTGGTCTTTATCAGACATTTTTCATGCCTTTGCCCCTGGATTTAACGCAATTATTTTGTAGAGCATAGTATTATGTAGATAAAATCAGAAAATGTCAATTGAGATCAGCTATTCAGTGAAAATTACGGTGAGATACTCGATGATTTTATAGGGGCAGGCCAAGGCCACCCGGGTCCTGGCCCGGGGGTTTATATGCAGCCCCTCTTGGCGTACCTTTACCCTTCTGCCAATGAAAAGGTGACCACGCGGGAATCACCCCCTGAATAGGCGTCACCCTTTACGATTTGGCTCCCCAATGTTACCTTTTTACCGATCAGAGCCATGTCCGCGTCATCAGGATCAATATCCACCAGGTTTCCCATGACCCAGGCTCCTTCATCTATTTCCGCCATGGCAACCACATAGGGAGGGGTCATTCCCTCCGGCGCCACGCGGATGACCGTAAAGGTGCGCAGGGTCCCGTGTCCCTTTATCTCGGTTATGTTCAGATCGGACCCGTTGCATTCACGGCACAGGGACCCGGGCGGAAAGGTCACGGCATCACACCCGTTGCACTTGAGGCCCAGAAGTTTCCCCTGTTCCAGGCCCTGCTGGTATTGATCATAAGTAAGCTTATAGTCCATTTTTTAACTCCTTTGTAATACTTTAGCCTTTTGAAATGACCGGGCCGGGAGACTCGGAACGAAAGAAAAGGCATCATTGCTCGTTTCAAAGATCTAAGATGTTTCACTCCTCAGGATGATATTGCATATTGTTCCGAAGTCTCCGCCTAAGGTATCGACCAGACCGATCCGGGCGCCTTCAACCTGTCGAGGCCCGCTTTCTTCCCTGAGCTGTTCCACAATTTCCGTTACCTGCGCGGCCCCGGTAGCGCCTATTGGGTGCCCCTTGGCCTTGAGACCACCCGATGGATTGACCACCACCTTACCCCCCAGGTATGTCTCTCTCTTGGTAGCAGCATCATATGCCTTTCCGAATTCATAAAACCCGAAACTTTCCAGGGCCAAGATCTCTGCAATGGTAAAACAGTCATGCAGTTCCACCACGTCGATATCATCGGGACCCAGTCCCGACTCCCTGTATGCCTGGGAAACCGACTCCTCCCTCGACCTGACCCGTGTGATGTCCTTCTGCAGATAAAGAGGCCCGCACGATGCCTGTCCCATCCCTGCAATGTAAACGGGCTTTTTCGAAAAATCCTTGGCCTTTCCGGCTTCTGCCACCACCACGGCGGCAGCGCCGTCCGAAAAGGGACAACAGTCAAAAAGCTGTAGAGGGTCCGCCACCATCATACCGTCCAATACGGTATTTACGTCTATTTCCTTTTGAAAATGGGCCTTGGGATTCATAGAGCCATGGTAGTGGTTCTTGACCGCTACCTCGGCCATGTTTAGTTTCAATTCCTTTAAAGGAATACCATACTTGTCGGAATACATGTGGGCTGCCATGGCAAATACACCCGGGAAAGTCAATCCCGGCCTTGATTCGTATTGCGCATGGTGACCCATGGCAAAGGTCTTTGTGGCCAATGGGGTGCCCATGGCGCAGGCCCGCTCCGTGCCTCCTGCTAAAACGACGTCATAGATACCTGCCCCCACGAGAAGGGCCGCATGACGGATGGCCACGGTAGCCGTGGCACAGGCCGCCTCAAATCTGGTGGCAGGCGCAGATATGGGCAATCCCAATTCCGCATGAGCAAATGGGGCCATGTGCATTTGACCTTCTTCAAAGTCACCTAAACAGTTTCCGAAATAAAGGGCCTCCATGTCTTTTGGCTCAAGGTCGGATTGGGCGATGGCCTCAAGACCTGCCTCGGCAAACATCTCCAGATTCGTCTTTTCGGAAACACCGAATTTGGTCATGGCCACACCTAAAATGGCAACTTGTCTCATGGTATTCTCCTTAATTGGCCTATTTTGGTGGGCAGTGCCCACCCTACATTGCATATATAACAACTGAGATATTATAATTTTGGGGTCTAAAATCCCAAATTACAAGCACCAAATTCCAAATAAATCTCAAATTACAATATTCAATGACCAAAACCTTCCAGGATAAGACATTAGACATTGTTTGGATTTTCGAATTTTGGTCATTGGAATTTGTTTGATATTTGGGATTTGATATTTGGAATTTCAATAAGTCAGTGAAACTCCAACAAAGCAAATCCCCTCTGGGCCAGGCTTTTTACTATTCCGCTGGGGATATCTTTAACCTGATGACCATGTTCTTTGGGGGCAAGGCCCTCAAGCTACAGCCTTTAATAACCCGCAACCCGCAACAGGTACTACGGCGCCAGATGCCTGCCTATAACCATCCTCTGGACCTCTGATGTACCTTCAACGATCTGCAGGAGCTTGGCGCTCTTGTAAAGACGGGACACGGGATATTCATTCATATATCCGTATCCTCCATGAATATGGAGGGCGTCGCTTGCCACTTTTTCAAACATCTCCGAAGCAAAAAGCTTTGCCGCGGCGGCCTCAAATGTATGCTTTCGACCCTGGTCCTTGAGCCAGGCCGCCTTGAGATACTGGTTTCTGGCCAATTCAATGGCCACAGCCATGTCCGCCAACTTGAACTGGATAGTCTGAAAAGCAAAAAGCGGTTTCCTGAACTGGGTCCGTTCCCCGGAATAGCGCAAGGCTTCATCCAGGCAGGCCTGGGCCCCGCCCACGGCCATGGCCGCAATACTTATGCGCCCGGTTTCAAGCACGGCTAAGTGCTGGGCAAACCCACGGCTCGGATCTCCCAACATGTTGTCCTTCGGAATTCGGCAGTCCTCCAATATGACTTCGTGGGTGGCCGAGGCGTGCCAGGCCATTTTATCATACCGTGTTCCCAATTGAAAACCCGGGGCGTCCGTCGGCACGATAAAGGTGGAGATGACGTTTTTGCCCCCCTTTTTTTTCTCGGTCACGGCTGCTGCTAAGAGGACAGACGCATTCCTGAGCCCGATATTGGTAATAAACTGCTTGGTGCCATCGAGTACCCACTCGTCCTCTTTAAGCACGGCGGTTGTTCTCAGGGATCCGGCATCCGAACCCGCATCCGGCTCTGTCAGGCCGAAGGCGCCGATCTCTTTTCCTTCTGCCATGGGCGTCAGCCATTTTTTCTTTTGCTCCTCTGTTCCGAATACATAGAGCTCCTGGGCCGTGACACTGGTCGTCACATCCAAAAGCGCGCCTAATGTAATATCGCCCCTGGATATCTCCTCGATACAGACATGCATTCCTACCCAGTCGCCCTCACTGCCGCCGTACTCCTCCGGAAAGGGAATGCCCATCATTCCTAATTCGGCCATCTGATTAATGATGTCGTACGGAAACTCACCGGTTTTTTCCATTTCCTCGGAACGGGGTGCAATAACCTCCCTGGCAAAGTCCCACGACATGTCCCGAATCATCCGGTGTTCTTCAGTAAGGTCAAAATCCATAGGTGTTTCCTCTTTCCAAAACCCCTTTTTCCCCGGAGGATGAGTCGTAATGTCATTCCGAGGCGATAGCCGAGGAATCTTGAATCTGCAACCGTTGAACATTTACAGATTTCTCGCTTCCCTCGAAATGACATATAGGGCTGCAACCACAATTACGAAACAGTCTCCCGGAGAGGTGGTGGTATGTATGAAGAACTACTTTGCCGCCATTCTTATGGCGCCGTCCAGCCGGATCACATCGCCGTTGAGCATGGCGTTTTCAACAATATGCTGGACCAGGGCTGCAAATTCGGACGGTTCTCCCAGTCGATTCGGGAATGGCACCATCTTTCCAAGGGCTTCCTGAACATTTTCCGGTAGTCCCTCAAGCATGGGTGTCCTGAAGATCCCGGGCGCGATGGTCATAAGCCTTATGCCATATTCTGCAAACTCTCGGGCAATGGGGAGCGTCATGCCTGCTACGGCAGCCTTTGAGGCGCTGTATGCGGCCTGGCCGATCTGTCCGTCAAAGGCCGCAACAGAGGCCACATTGATCACTACCCCTTTTTCGCCATCATCGTTCCCCTGGTTTTTCACCATTTTTTCGGCAGCCAACCTAACCACATTCATGGTTCCCATCAGGTTGATCTGCACGACTTTATTGAAATGGTCCATGCTCATTGGACCTTCCTTGCCTAAAACCTTGGCAGGAATGCCCACCCCCGCGCAATTAACCGCAATATGAATCGCGCCAAAGACTTCTATGGTTTTATCTACAGCCGCCTGGACGTTTGCTTCATCCGTGATATCGGTCATGCAAAAAATTACCGCATCTCCCAATTCCGATGCAACCTTTTCTCCCCTGTCTTCGGCAAAATCAAATATCGAGACTTTCCCGCCCCTGTTAACCAGGTTGCGGACGCATGCCTCACCCAGGCCCGAAGCGCCTCCCGTTACAACCGCAACCGAATCCCTAATTTCCATAAATTGACCCCCGTATTATTTTTAGCATTACCTTCCACAAAGGAAAAGGGGGGCTCTTTGACCCCGGGTTTTTCCAGGATGTAAATCATGACTGTTGGATAAACAAACTGAAGATAATTGGAAATCACAAATAACAAAATCCAAAGAACAAATGGTTCGACAGGCTCACCATCCTGAGCGAAGTCGAAGGACAAATCACAATTACCAAAATTCCAAACAATTGGTTTTAGACTTTGTGGATAAGTCTATATGTTGTGGGTTTTCAATTTAACACATCTAAATACAACGGTTTTTGTGTTTTTCAAATTAAATCTATTAAACCTTGATTTTCAATGCGTTACACGTAGTTATAATAAACCATAACATGTTGATCTATGCGAAATCCTATTTGAGGCTTGGTGTTTGAAATTTGGAATTTGCTTGTAATTTGGTGTTTGAGATTTGGGATTTTTATGTCCGAAAACCAGGACCAAAATTCAAATTGAGATATTAACAACGGCCGTTAATTACACCCGTTTTCCATATAGTGTTTAAGAAAATGTTTTTACAAAATCATTTCCTTAAACTGTATAGATGGACTAAGACAACCACCGTTTTCTTCTCCTGTAGTGCTTCACATCCTTATAGCTTTTTCTCTTGCCGACCTGGCTCAGGCCAAGATAAAATTCCTTGATGTCCTCGTTTTCTTTAAGTTTGGAAGAGGGGCCATCCAGTACGATCCGGCCGTTTTCCATGACATATGCATGATCAGATATAGAAAGGGCCACAGCGGCATTCTGTTCAACCAGTAAGATGGAGGTGTTTTGCTCCTTGTTGATGCGTTCAATTATCCTGAAAATCTCCTTGACTAAGGCCGGGCTCAATCCGAGAGATGGTTCATCCATGAGCATCAGTTTTGGTCTTGCCATTAAACCCCTTCCCATTACTAACATCTGCCTCTCGCCGCCTGACAGGTAACCGCTGACCCTGTGCCGCATACGGGCTAAGATGGGAAAATATCCGTACACGTCTTCCATGTCATTCTTGATCACATCCGTGTCATTCCTGGAATATGCCCCAACCCTTATATTCTCTTCCACGGTCAGTTGTTCAAAAAGGGGCCTCCCTTCCATTACCTGGACAATACCCATCTTTACTATTTCTTCGGGACTTTCACTGCCGAGTATCCTGCCTTCAAACTCGATGTTACCATCCGTCACCTCGCCCAATTCGGTCTTCAAAAGACCCGATATGGCCTTGAGCGCGGTGCTCTTGCCTGCCCCGTTGGCCCCTAAAAGGGACACGATGTTGCCTTCCTGCACAGACAGCGAGACCCCTTTAAGGACCAGTATTACGTCACTATAAATGACTTCAATATTGTTTAGAGTTAACATGCCTATTTTTTCTTCTTTTTCTTTGGCGGTGGAACGAGTTTCAGGGTTGAACTTGCAACCCTGTCCGTATCCAGGCCGGTTGCATTAATCTTATACACACCGGGCGGTATTGGCCTTGCCTCTTTGAAATTCGGTCTGAGTAGCGGTGTCCAGCCTACCTGGAAAAACCAGTTCAATGTCGCAATGGGCTTCATGGCCGCGGTAAAATTCCCTTTGTCATCAGTGTTTCCGACAGCAAGTCCTACGACCTTTTCATCTTCTGCTAACCCTTTCATCTTCATGCCGGGGGGCAGAACCATTTCAACGGAGATCATCTCTTTTGACCCAAAACCGGTACCCTTGAAAGTCACCGGTTTCTTGAACAGGGCGGGAGAAAGAAATGTCTCTGCAGGAATGACCTGTAATGTCGCCTTTGGCCCTGATGTTTGCGTGGTCTGGCATGAAACGGCCCCTAATAGAAGGCCGGGAACAATAATACACAGAGCAATTATCTTAAGAATTTTCATTGATTGCCTCCTTTCCATATCTCATTAAAATTTGTGAAGGCTCACCGCATCGGGTGCCTTTCGCCAGCCTGTGATGGGGACTATCTTGCCATTCTTTACACGGTAAATCTTAACTTCCAGGCTTCCCCTCCTCGATGTGGGAGAGTAGGCGCACGCTCCTTGAATGCCATGCTTATCAAAACCGGTAATACTCTGGTATGCCTTGTACATGTCGTCCGGCGTAAGCTTGTCATACCCTACTGCGTTGAGTGCTACCTTTAAGGCGGCCACATAGGTCATACCCCATGACATACCCATACCGTACACTTCGTTGAATTTATCCATGGAGCCCCTGTATTTTTTCCAGAGGTCCGTTACAAAAGGATTATTCCTGGAATCATCGCCCCTCTGGTAAAATGATGTAATAACCGTCCCTTCCAATGCCTTTGCATGAACACCGATTCCAAGTGCCGTGGGTCCCCAGTAATCGCAGGTCATTTGTATCTTCTTTGTAAGGCCAAGGGCATGGGCATCCCTGATCACGTTAGTGGGAGTGGGATCAACTCCGCCCGCATGAATGTAATTTGCGCCCGCTTTGGCTAATCGCGTCAGATAGACATCATGTTTAAGGGTGCCAGGTGGAAAAAATTCAGGCGGTAGAAATTTTATGCCCAATTTTGCGGCGTATTCTCTTCCGCCCCTCAGATGCTCCCTGCCATAAGGGTTATCCCAACTCAGGTAGCCTACCACAGGAGCGCCGGAGTTTCCTTTGGCCTTCCAGTCATCCATGATCCAGTCCAGGGTGGCGGCAAAGGCATCCTGATATGCGGGCCCCCAGATAAAGGTCCTCTGGATGTGGGCCTGGAACTCCCCATCACCAGGAACAATCTGAAGCCTCTTGTCCCGTTCAATCAACCTCGCAACGGCCTTTCCGATACCCGTACTGATGGAGTTGACAACAAGCAATCTCGGGGTCCTCCTGTATCTCTTATATGCGGATACGGCCCTGGCTACATCGTACCTTGTGTCAATACCTATAAATTTAATCTTGACCCCGTCAGACCCCGTCAACACCTCCGTTGGCATTTATGTCCTTAATGTAATCCTCAAGACCCATATCAGCGGGGACATTAAGGCCTGCAATTGGGCCGGTGTAGTCTGCCAGGCTCAGGTATGCCACCTCTTTTGCAAAAGCGGATGAACTTAATCCGGCTATGCTCAGGCAGACAGCTAAAATGATTGACAGAAAAAGTGCACTTCGTTTTCCCATGATAACCTCCTTTCTTTCCAGTTAAGGTTTATTTGACCTGGGTCCTAATACGCAAATGGATACAGCCTGTAGGATGCCTTAAATATCTCCCAGCGGTGCGCCAGG
Source organism: Deltaproteobacteria bacterium (assembly GCA_019310785.1). Classification (GTDB taxonomy): domain Bacteria; phylum Desulfobacterota; class DSM-4660; order Desulfatiglandales; family Desulfatiglandaceae; genus JAIOSR01. Next base: position 1,912 of record JAFDDR010000050.1, on the reverse strand, counting down.
CGACGAGCCCTAAAGCCGCGGCCGGTGATGACCCTAACCAGGGCAGTGCCTTTGCCAAAACAGGCGAACCAAACATGACAAGCTCGTTCAGGATACGAATAAAAAGAACACCGAAAAATACGCCGGGAATGCTTCCCATACCCCCGATGATAAGCATGCCTATATATTCGAGGGCGTGCATAAGGGTAAATTGCTCGGAGTTGACTACCGTGATCAGATGGCCCCAGAGAGAACCGGCAATGCCCGCATAAAAACAGGATATAAAAAAGGCAAGCAGCTTGTAATAGTAGAGATTTACTCCCATTACCTCGCCTGCAAGGTCATTGTCAAGGTCATTGTCCCGGATGGCCACAAATGCCCGCCCCACCTTGCTCCTGACTAAGTTTCTGGCGGCATAGGTCATGGTAATCATAACGGTCATGATTATATAAAACATCCTCTCGTCCGTATCGAATTCAAAGCCACCCACGCTCGGGGGTGGGGGAAAAAGGCCTTTAAACGATCCTGTTATCTCCATGTGAAGGATCAGCCAGATAACCACGAAGTGAATGGCAATCGTTGCCATGGCAAGATACATACCCTTGATTCTCAAGGAAGGGGCACCCCCGATTATGCCCACTATCCCGGCCATGATACCGGATAGAGGCAGGGCGATCCAGAATGAAAACCCGAACTTTATGGTGAGCACGGCTGAAGTATAGGCGCCGATGGCCATGAATGCGGCCTGACCAAAGGAGATCTGTCCGCAATAGCCGCTTACAATCTGCAAGCCGAGTACGACAATAACAGTAATAGCCAGCGAATTCATAAAACTGACAAGATAATAGGACCCGAAGAGGGGGAAGGTGTAAAGAAATACCAGGGCGGATATAAGGATGACCCAGTGCTGCCATGTCCTGATGATGGCGATATCCAGGCCGTAACTCTTATCAAATACTCCACATGGTCTCATTAATTATATCCTTTCAATTTTTACAAGGCCGAACAGGCCATAAGGTCTTATCAATAACACGACAAGAAGAACAACATAGGCCGCAACATCTTTAACCCCGCCACCCACAAGCGGATCAAGATAGGCAGCCCCTACATTTTCAACAATGCCTAACAAAAGCCCCACAACAAGGGCACCCAACAGGGAATCGAGCCCGCCGCAGATTGCCACTATAAGGCCGCTTATCCCGATATAGGGAAGCATGTAATATATATCCATCACATTTGCAGTGGCAATCCCTGCCACGACCGAAACAATGGCCGAGAGGACCCAGATATAGGAAAAAATGTTTCTGACGGTGATGCCCGTGCCCTGGGCCAGACGATGATCTTCGGCAGTGGCCCTCATTCCCAGGCCGACTTTGGTATATTTGAAAATAAGGGAAAGCGCGGCAAACAAAAACAGCGCCACGAGAAAGCCTATAAGCTGGTTTATTGGCATTGAAATGCCGGAAATATCAAGGTTCCCTTCAGGCAAAAAGGCGGGCAGGGTCCTGGTTTGCCCCTTAAGATAAAGGACAAAGACTCCCTCTAAGACAAGAAAGATAGCAAAGGTCATCAAAAATGCGGCAATCAGGGGCTGGCCTATGAGAGGACGCAGGGTCAGCCTTTCGATCAAGAGCCCTATTAAGGCCGTAAGGACAAATGCCGGGACAATGCCTACCCAGAAGGGAAGGCCCAGGCCCCCTATGAAAAGCCAGAAAAAGAGGGCCCCGAAGGCCACTAATTGACCATGGGCCAGGCTGACCACATGTGTAGCTTTGTAAACCAGGACAATAGCAGCGGCCACCAACGCATAAAGACTGCCAATCATCATGCCGGTTATAGCCTGTTGAAGAAATTCAATCATGATTATCCCTAAATTTCATTTACGTGAATTGAGGTCTCTATCGTCCCTTTTCTTCCGTCCCTGTATGTCACA
>JAFDDR010000227.1:6094-8589 GCA_019310785.1 Deltaproteobacteria bacterium | reverse complement strand
GCCGGATACCTGCTCTATACTCTCCTGACCCTGAAATATTGCTTTGATTACAAGGATGATGATGTCTGGTGGTGCACGGCAGACATCGGCTGGGTCACGGGCCACAGCTATATTGTTTACGGTCCTTTGGCCTTAGGGGCAACATCTCTTATGTTTGAGGGCGTTCCCAATTACCCGGAGCCAGATCGTTTCTGGGAGATCGTGGAAAAATATGGGGTCAACATCTTTTATACGGCGCCGACTGCAATCCGTGCGATTATGAAAAGCGGGGATGACTGGCCGGCCAAAAGGGACCTCAGCAGCCTGAGGCTCCTCGGAAGTGTGGGCGAGCCCATCAATCCCGAGGCATGGATATGGTATTACAAGGTAGTAGGAAAGGAGCGCTGTCCCATTGTAGACACCTGGTGGCAGACACTCCCATTCCCGGGGCCATGCCCATGAAACCCGGATCGGCTGCCCATCCTTTTTTTGGAGTTGATCCGGTGATACTCCGGGCTGATGGGACGGAAGCGGATGTGAACGAAGGTGGGCATCTGTATATAAAGAAACCGTGGCCCGGTTTTATGCGAACGGTCTACGGTGACCCGGAACGGTTCAAAGAAACCTATTTCATCCAAACTCCGGGTTTCTATTTTTCAGGCGATGGTGCCAGGAAAGATGAAGACGGATTCTTTTGGCTCATGGGCAGGGTGGACGATGTGATCAATGTCTCAGGGCACAGAATGGGAACTGCCGAAGTGGAAAGCGCCCTTGTATCCCATGAGGCGGTGGCCGAGTCCGCGGTAGTCGGTTTCCCCCATGATATCAAAGGACAGGGAATCTATGCCTTCGTAACCTTGAAAGAGGGGTTTGAGCCATCAGATGAGCTAAAAAAGGCGCTTGTTGTCCACGTCAGGACTGAGATCGGTCCAATTGCCTCTCCTGACAAACTGCATTTTGCCCCGTCCCTTCCCAAGACACGTAGCGGAAAGATCATGCGGAGGATCTTGAGGAAGATCGCCGAAGGCGCTGTTGATGAGCTTGGAGACACCTCCACCCTGGCCGAGCCTGAAGTGGTGGATACTCTGGTGGAAGGGAGGCAATAGTTTTAATAATCGAATTTTACCCTTTATGCCTCAAGGATAGGAAGTATCTCCTGCCGGATGTAGGCCGCCACCCTTCGTGCCTCCTGGAAAGCCTTTTCTTTGACCTCGCCCTCGGTGTGGTAAGGGTGGTCATAGAGACTTCCCACTTCCTTTTCCGGCCCGAACATCATTCCGCCGATGAGGCCTGCAAACTCATCCCTTGGCTCCACATTATTCAGGATGGCCCAGGCTAAGGTCCAGCATCGCGCAGTGCGGTAGAGATCGTAGCCACCTCCACCAAGGCCTAAGACTCTGGGACAAATCTCCATGATTTCCTTTACGGCCCTCTGATAACTGTTGTTGGTCAGCTTCAGGTGGGTGAGGGGATCGGAAACCAGGCTGTCAGCACCTAATTCAGCCACAATCACATCGGGTGAAAAGGACCTGATCAGGGGAAAGACCGTTGTATCCCTTTTCCGATTTCAGTCTCAAAGCCTGACCAGGGGTAAAGTGTCTTTCCGGTTTCATGGAGGGAAATAACCAGAACCCTTGGGTCTTCATAAAATGCCTCTTGCACACCGTTTCCGTGATGCGCGTCAAAATCCACATAGGCAATCTTCAATTCCGGCGATCTCTTAAGAGCGTACATAATGGCAATGGCTATGTCATTGATGTAACAAAAGCCCTCGGCGTTGCCGGGCATGGCATGGTGAAATCCTCCTAAAGGATTAAACGCAATTAGGGCATCGTCCTTGACAAGATGGTCCATGGCCTTATAAGTCCCCCCGGCTGCTAATAAAGACCATTCGTAAATTCCGGTAAGAATGGGGTTGTCTGAGGTCCCAATGCCGTGCTCAAGCATCTCGAGATGCACCTCTCCCCCGCTTGCTTCCTCTAAGAGGGTGATATAGGCTGGCTCATGAAAAAGGGTCAGGAGGGGCATGGCCAATGCCTCAGGTTCGAGGATTGTCATCCAGGGATGATTCATCACCCCGTACCGGGTACAAAGATCGTAGGTTTTTGCTGCCCTCTCCGGCTTGAACGGATGGTCCGGCCCGAAATCAAACCAGCCCATCTCGTCCGAATAGACAAAAATTGAGCCTGTTGTTTGGACGTCCTGTTGCGTCATAGCTTTCCTTTCATATTTTTTACCTAAAGTGAGCGGTTCCAGGTTCAGGGTTCAAGGTTCAAAGGTTATAGGCTACAGATATTCTTAGCTTTATTCATAGCGCTTGAGGCGTGGTCAGATTGGCCTCTTTCACCTAATGGGTGAAACATAACACTTGTACCAATCAACGTTTTTTCCTTTTGTTAAAAGCCTGTTAGGGTGTTTCAACCCGGAACCTTGAACTCTGAACCGCTCAACCCAGGTTTTTTGATACAGATTTTGAAATTTTAACAGAGGAAAGGAAATCGGGTCAATGAAAAAGG
>JAFDDR010000227.1:0-6089 GCA_019310785.1 Deltaproteobacteria bacterium | reverse complement strand
GTTTTTTTTGACTTCCCCTTGAAAATGGTCTAATTTAAATAAAACCTAAAAAGAGCAGTTCACGGTTCAGGGTTCACGGTTCAAAGGTTGTAATGCATTGAAATCCAGCAAGTTACAGCACAGTACCAAGATTATTTTATTTCACCCATTGGGTGAAACATGCTTGTCTTCTCTACTGAGGTATCATTCTTTTGATATCAGACTGTTAGGGCTCTTTAACCGTGAACCGTGAACGTTAAACCGCTTAACCTAGGTAGAATTAAGGAGATACCTCTCATGTCCTGGATTTACAGAATCAGCCGTCTTTCCCGCTCCGAAAAGGAAGGCCTTTACAGAATACTTATCCCGCCTTCTCTCTATCATCGTTTCGGGATCGACCCCCTTTCCCTGTGTAATGAAAAGGGGGATCAGGTGGTGCGCTTTTTTTCACCACCAGGAGACAGGACCTGTCTCGTCGAGATCAAGCTTAGAGGGCAAGAGGACCCCATCTACTCCATTCAACTCACGGATACTAACGATTTTACCCAGATTGACTGGGATTTTCTCATTGTAAACGACCCCGACTCCGCCAAGTTCAATACGCATATTGACGAGGAAGGTACTGACACGCTATTCGGGTGGGCTTCCAGGAATTTAGCTGAGGAGGAAAGGGCAATGGAAGCAGGCCTGTTTCCCGGGCAGATCGGAAAGGGCCTTGGGTTGACCCGGGATGTGATCAATGTGCTCGAGTTTTTTTGCCGGATCTTTGATATCAAGAGCATACGATTGGAAGCCCTGTTCTATCATAATGCAATCACTTACGAGAGGTTCGGGTTCAGCTACTTTGACGGGTTTAAGCAAATGAAGAGGATCCACGACCTGTTTCAGCCCGGAGGGAAACTTTTTGATAAGCTAAATGGCAGCACCCCCTTCCGCAAGCCTGAGTTCGCCCACACTGTCAGAGGTCGTAGCTGGGCTATCCACGACGGCATTCTCACGGAGATAGATGATGATCTGCTTGAAGACGGCTGGGAATCGCCCGTGATGTACCGGATGGTGGAAAAACCGAGGAGCATGATTACTTTCCCTGACCCTGTATATTAAGCGCTTTGGTAACTGCTAAGGTTCAATGTTCAGAGGTTCAGGGTTCTGTGTTGTGATATCGTTGCAGGTTTATGTATGTTTTAAGAAAAGGCTTCTGCCGTAAAGGAGTTACATGTTCATATCTCAATTTAAAGATTGGAGTATCCGCACAAAGCTCATCAGTGTGACCCTGTTTGTGGTCCTGGTTCCTCTCCTGTGCGTCTCCTACCTCTCCCTGAATCGTTTCGCCAAGTCCCTTAAAAATGCATCCGAGGAAGATCTGGGGCATCTCGTCAGAAACATCTATTCCATGTGCAAGGTCGAGCAGGAGATGTCCCAGAGGAAGGTGATCTCCGACCTGAACGTCGCCCGGGAACTCCTTTATCTCCACGGCCGTGCAATCGAAATTGTACCAGACAAAAAAATTCGTTTTGATACCGTCAACCAGTTAACGGGTGAGCGATATCCGGTCAATGTGCCTCTCTGGAAGGTGGGTGACACGCCTCTAAGCCGGGACACTCATTTTGTCGACGAGGTAAAGGGCCTTGTAGGTGGGACCTGCACCATCTTTCAGAGAATTGATGGGAATCGCCTCCTGCGTATTTCCACCAATGTCTTAGGGAAGGATGGGAAAAGTATCATTGGAACATTCATCCCCCCTGAAAGCCCGGCGGCACATGAGATTTTGGCCGGTCGTACTTATAGAGGCAGGGCCGATGTGTTGGATGACTGGTATATTACGGCCTATGAGCCTATTACGGGCCGGGATGGAATGGTGCTTGGCGCCCTTTTTGTGGGCGTCAAGGAGCAAAGCAGTAATTCCTTTAAGGATGAGATAAAGCGAATTAAGGTCGGAGATACGGGTTATGTTTACATCGTGGACAGCAAAGGCAACCTGAAGGTCCATCCGGCCAGGGAAGGGGAAAATATCCTCGATTCGAAAGATTCATCCGGTTTTAAATACATTCGTGCCATGATACAGGATGCCATGGCTCTCGGAAAAGGTGAGGTCGGCACGATTCGTTACCCCTGGATTAATCCGGAGTTAGGGGAAACAAAACCGAGGCAAAAGATAAACAAATATATATATTACGAACCCTGGGACTGGATTATCGCGGCAGGCACCTATGAAGAAGAGGTCTACCGTTCCCTGCACGAGACAGAACGATTTATCCTGATCATTGTCCTTGCGGGCCTCACCTTTGGCTTTGGCCTGACCTTCATCCTCTCCAGGGTGCTGACGAGACCAATCCAGGATCTCACGGAGATTACCGCCAGGATGGTTGGTGGGGACCTGTCTCAAAGGGTTCTGGTCGATGGTGCGGATGAGATTGGCGTTTTGGGAGTATCCTTCAACCAGATGATAGTTCAGATACAGCATCATACGTCAAACCTGGAAAAGATGGTAGAGGCCAGGACCCGGGAACTTAAGGAATCAAGGGAAAAATACCGTGATCTCTCCCGATTTCTGAACAGCATCCTCGATAGCGCCATCGTATATGCAATCATGGCCCTCGATTTTCACGGAAACATTATCGAATTCAATAAAGGCGCGGAAAGAATTTTTGGCTGGAAAAAGGATGAGGTTATCGACAAGGAAAATATCGGCATCACCATTACCCCTGAGGATCTAAAAAGAGGGATTCAAGAAGAGATGTCGAAACGTACGAGGACCAAAGGGGTCTGCGAGCTCGAGATGGATCGTGCCAGAAAAAATGGTGATCGCTTTCCGGCCCATACCACCATAACGGCTATTATGGATCCCTCGGGCAAAACGACAGGCTTTGTGGAGATTGTCCGCGACATAACCCTGAGAAGAAGGCTTGCGAGGGAACTCAGGGAGACCAAAGAATTCCTTGAAAACATCATGGATAGTTCCGTTGATGGAATCCTGACCACCGATCTCAAGGGGAAGATAACATACCAGAATCGCGCCATGCAGGAACTGCTTGATTATCCCTTAGAAGAGGTATTGGGAACACATATTTCTCGTTTTTATGTCAAGGGAATCCAGCAGGCTAAGGATATAATGGCCCTTCTCAAGGCGGATGAAAGGGCTGAAAATTACGAGATGGAGGTGAAGAGGAAAGAAGGGGAAATCCTTACTATCCTGACTTCGCTTTTCCTGCTCAGGGATGAGGATGAACAGGTTATCGGCACGGCAGGGATATTCAAGGACATTACCGAGCAAAAGGGTCTGGAGGCCAAGCTCAAGGCAACCCAGGCCAGTCTTGTCGAGGCATCCAAAATGAGGGCATTAGGGGAACTCGTTGCCGGTGTTGCCCACGAATTGAACAATCCCCTTATGGCCTCTAAAACGATACTTCATGTGATCTTTAAGAACCTCAGCAAAGACTGTCCTGAACGGGAACGGTTGGAAATCATCAGCAAGTGCAACGATAGAATCGAGAGAATCGTTGAACATCTGCGAGAGTTTTCCAGACAGACCAAGCCCGAGTTCCGGGAAGTTGATATTAACCGGCCCATAGAAAATGCCCTGATAATTACCGGACAACAACTTCTCAATCACAACATTTTGCTTGTACGAAAACTATCCGAAGACCTGCCGGATGTCTTAGGCGATTCCAATCAGCTCGAACAGGTATTTCTCAATCTTATTTCCAATGCCAGGGATGCAATGGAGCATGTAACGGGGCCGAAGGAGTTGACCATTTCTTCATACATAAGTGACCATGAAGTTCCTCCCTTGATCGTTGTCTCTGTAAAGGATACAGGTGTGGGAATTCCTGAAGAAATCATAGATAAAGTGCTTGAGCCCTTTTTCAGCACCAAACCGGTTGGAAAGGGCACCGGACTTGGTCTTTCTCTCTGCTTCGGAATCATAGAGGCACACCAGGGAAGGATTGAAATCAACAGCCGGCAAAACAAGGGGACAGAGGTAAAGGTCCTCCTTCCGGTTAAAGGATCGGGAAAGGAGTAAATTAAATGGCAAAACGTATTCTTGTTGTCGATGATGATGAACTGGTCCTCATGGCCGTCAATGAGCTTCTCAAACATTATCATGCCGGAGATGGATGGTTTCGAACTCTGCAAGAAGATCCGCGAAAAAGAAGGTTACAAGGAAACACCAATCGTGTTTTTGTCGGCCAAAAGCCGGGATGAGGACAGGAACCGGGGAATTGAGGTGGGAGCTAATCTGTTTCTGTCAAAACCGATTTCGCCCGAAAAGCTGTTGGAAATTATATCGGATACAGTCGGATAAGGGATCGCAGAGTTAGTTTCCAAAACCTTTCGTTATTGGATAAGCTCGAGGGATTGGAGTAACCTGTCCAGCCCACCGTCCGTGTCCATCAGTTCGGTCATGTGGCGGACCTTGTCCTCATCCTTAGGCGAAATGGTGGAAGGATTCTGTTCTAAGCGTTTAAGGACGGCAAATGTGTCAGCATGAACCAGGATAAGGGGAACTTTGGCCTTTTCGGCTATCTGTAAAAGCCGGGGGGCCGGGTTTCGACCACCGGTCAGGATAATCCCTGCGACGGAACGGGGCGCCTGGGGTCCCTCGGTTTCCGTTTCAGGAGAAGACCCCAAGAGGATTATCTTGTTATAGGCCCTTTTGAACAGCCTGAGTTCACCCTCGAGGTCAGCGGATCCAACCGTCATTCCCCCGACCGGTCGGTCGATATTTGCCTCCCCGAAGAGAAACTCACCATCAAGGCTCTCCCTTATTTCCCCAAGGCTGCGAAAGGAAAGTACGGGGTCTTCGGGAAGTGCGATGACAGGCGGGACCCCTTCCCGGACAAGGGAGGGGATCATTTTACTCCTGATCTCTTTAATTTTCTCCGTTGGTACACGGTTGAGCATTATCCCCCTGAGCCTGTCTTTCAGGAGGGAGCTGACAGATAGAATTGAATAAATGGATCTGGAGATATCGTGATATCGATTAACAAGGATAAAATCGGACTCCAGCCGGGTGATAAGGGAAATCTCGGGTACCGGGCGGGAGACATCGTCAAAGAAGATGTGGTCGGATCCCATGATTATGAGAACATCTTTCCCTTTTCCAAGCTCTTGGGCAAGGGACCTGATTTCATCAAGGATCTCATCGGTCTCCCTCGGTCCCCAAGTCTCTTCCGAAAGCAAATACGGACAGATTCGGTTTAAGGGTTCTTGAAGGTTCAATACCTCCTTAAACAAGAAGGCATCCCGGTCCGTCCAAATGCCTTCCATATTGACGGGATGGGTTCCGAAGGGCTTCATAAACCCAACATTGAGACCTTTCCCCACAAGCCTTCGTACTATTGCCCAGGTGATGAGACTGTGGCCTGCATGATCTCCCGTGGTGCCTGTAAATAGAAAAGACATATGGCTCGGAAACTCCTTGAAAATCCTTATTGACTTCTCATATTATTATAGGAATTTTGTCCTCAAACATCAAAGGGAATCTTGATGTCCTCATACTTTTCCTTTCCCTGAGCTTTACATAATGTAAAAATAATCGACATATAATTACCGGCCGGACAAAAAAAAATTCTCTTCAAGCATTATTTTTCAACTTATTCAGGTAGTTAGCATTATGTAAATCTGTCCCGTCCTTTTGGCATAACTGTTGCTGTACACTGAATAATAAGGAGTTTATTTACTGCGTCTAATGAATTATAATAATACACTTAGAACGGAAGGAATTAAGGAGGTTTGAACATGGCGAATCAGAAACAAAAAAAGATATTGTTGGCCTTAGACGGATCTGACCGGGCCTTTGAAACAGTCAGATATATCAATGAAATTCCCCCCTTCCGGGAAATGCGGGTGGACCTGTTTACTGTCTTCAGCAAGATACCTGATGGTTACTGGGACATGGAACGTCAGCCCAATCTGAGTAAAAGGATCAGCGATATCCGGGCATGGGAGACGCAAAAGCAGACGGCAGTCAAGGAATACATGAAGGGCGCACGGCAAAAACTTATAGATGCCGGTTTTCCCAAGGATGCCGTGACAGTAAAAATACAGGAACAAAAGAAAGGTGTTTGCAGGGATATTATACAGGAGGCCAAACGCGGGTATGATGC